>NZ_JAUSVF010000001.1:762142-1069285 GCF_030814475.1 Pararhizobium capsulatum DSM 1112
CAGCTTTGCGGTACCGGAAATGCAGAGCACGCTGACGGTGCGGGCCGGAAACAAGGATACCCAGACGACCGTTAACGGCACGGTGCCGCAGTTCACAACGGCCAAGTCCTGGGAGGTGGAGGACGGCGCCTTCATCGAAAAAGCCGACATGGACAGCTACGCCAGCGTCGCCGTGCTCGGACGCACGGTTGCCGATGCGCTGTTTCCTGACGGCGCCGATCCGCTCGGCCAGTATATCCTGATCAAGAACATTCCCTTCCAGGTCATCGGCGTGATGGCCAAGAAAGGCGCGACTGCCGGCGGCAACGATCAGGACGATACCGTTCTGGTGCCGCTTTCGACCGGCAACCTGCGTCTGTTCGGGGCAAGAAACGTCCGCTCCATCACCGTGCAGGTTAAGGATGATGGCGCCATCAACGTCACCCAGGATCAGATTCAGGCATTGCTGGATGAACGTCACAATCGGCAGGATACGCAGATCACCAATCTCGCCGCCATCCGCGAAACCTTCACGGAAACGTCGAATATCCTGAAGATATTCCTCGGCTCGATTGCCGCCATCTCGCTGCTGGTCGGCGGGATCGGGGTCATGAACATCATGCTGGTCTCGGTGACAGAGCGTACCCGCGAGATTGGCATCCGTATGGCAACCGGCGCGCGGGCGCGCGATATCCTCACCCAGTTCATCGTCGAGGCGCTGGTCGTCTCGGCGCTCGGCGGTCTGATCGGCATCGCCCTCGGTCTCGGCATCGGCGGCATCGCCCAGGCGTTGGGTATCGCGGTGACCTTCTCCGCCGGCCCGGTCCTCCTTGCCTTTGCCAGCGCCTTCCTGACCGGCCTCGTCTTCGGTTACCTGCCGGCTCACAACGCCTCGCGCCTGCAGCCGGCTGTGGCGCTTGCTTCCGTGTGAAAGGCCGGGAATTGTTTCCCGGAACCCCTCTCGGACGGGGAGGTGCCCGGCAGCGCGGAGGAGGGAGAGGCAATTTCCGCAATCAAGGGACAAACGCCGCAAGCCTTTGATTTGATGAATGCCCGCGATAGAGTGCCAGCGCACATCCATGCCTGCCATATCGGATAGAACCATGATCCTTCAGGGAAAACGCATTCTCCTCATCATCTCCGGCGGCATCGCGGCCTATAAGATCCTCGATCTCATCCGTCGCCTTCGGGAGCGCGGCGCATCCGTCCGCCCGGTGATGACGGCGGGCGCGCAGGCTTTCGTAACGCCGCTTGTCGTTGGCGCTTTGGCGGCCGACAAGGTGTTTACCGAACTCTTTTCCCGCGAGGACGAGCAGGATGTCGGCCATATCCGGTTGGCCCGCGATTGCGACCTCGTGCTGATCGCGCCAGCAACGGCCAACCTGATGGCGAAGATGGCAAGCGGCCTCGCCGATGATCTCGCCTCAACGATCCTGTTGGCGACCAACCGGCCGGTGCTCGCCGCACCCGCCATGAACCCGAAGATGTGGGCGCATCCCGCCACCCGCCGTAACCATGCGACGCTCGTCGGTGACGGCATCCGCTTCGTCGGCCCGGCCTCCGGAGAGATGGCCGAAAGCGGCGAGAAGGGGGAAGGCCGCATGGCCGAACCGCTCGAGATCGTCGCCGCCGTCGAAACCTTGCTCGATACCGGTGACAAGCCGCTCGCCGGCAAGAAAGCCATCGTCACCTCCGGCCCCACCCATGAGCCGATCGATCCCGTGCGCTATATCGCCAACCGCTCGTCAGGCAAGCAAGGCCATGCGATCGCCGCCGAGTTGTCCCAGCTTGGCGCTGAGGTGACGCTGGTCTCCGGCCCCGTCATCATTCCCGATCCCAAGGGTGTCAAGGTCATTCATGTCGAGCGGGCTGAAGAGATGCGTGATGCGGTGCTGTCAGCCCTGCCGGCCGATATTGCCGTCATGGTTGCCGCCGTCGCCGACTGGCGCGTGGCATCCGCCGCGGGCAACAAGATCAAGAAGCAGCCCGGCGAAACCCCACCGTCGCTGCTGCTTACGGAAAACCCGGATATCCTGAAAACAGTAGGTCATCACGCCCAACGCCCCAAGCTGGTCGTCGGCTTTGCCGCAGAAACACAGAATGTCGCGGAAAACGGCCGCTCCAAGCTGGAGCGCAAGGGGGCGGATTACATCATCGCCAATGACGTTTCGCCGGAAACCGGCATCATGGGCGGCGACCGCAACCGGGTGAAGGTCATTGGCAAGGCCGGCGACGAGGACTGGCCGGAGATGGACAAACAATCAGTCGCGGAAAAGATCGCCCGGCTGATCGCCTCACATTTTGCGTGAGAAGGCCCGGTTGTTGGAAACCGCATGCTGCGTCTGCGGACTGGCATCGCGGCCACCGGTGCCGAACAGCCGGACATCGACACCGTTTTCGCCGACAATGACGGCGGTCCCATCCGGGATTTCCACCCAGGCATTGTCGTCGTCGTTCAGCGGCTCGGAAACGAGGCAATAGCCGCCGCTTGGTCCCATCGGCGCAGCATAAAGCGTTGGTGCGCGCCAATCGGAGGCATAGCGCACGGCATAGAGATCACGGCCGTCGGAGAAGGCGGCGGTGAAACGCACCAGCGTCTGCAGCTCCAGATGCTCGGATAGCCGCTCGACGAAGGCAAGCGTCTCGGCCATCGCGCCGAGCGGATCGTGCTCCAGACCGAATTGTAGCGCCAAAAGAAACAGCAGTTCGCTGTCGGTCGTGCCGGTGCGGGCCGCATAGAGATCGTTGTCGAGCATCGCCTCCATCGGCCGCCGCAGCTGCTCGAAATCGCCGATCTGGCCGTTGTGCATGAACGACCAGCGGCCATGGACGAAGGGATGGCAATTGTCGCGTCGCGTGCCGCCGCCGGTCGCGGCGCGCACATGGGCGAGGAAGAGGGGCGAGCGGATCTGGCGGGCGATGCTTCTGAGGTTGCAGTCCGACCACGCCGGCAGGATATCGCGGTAGCGGCCGGGCTCCGGATGGTCGCCATACCAGGCGATGCCGAAACCGTCGCCATTGGTTGCTGTCTTGGCGCGGGTGGCGCAATGGGACTGCTCGATCAGCGAATGGGCCGGCGATGTCACCAGATCTTCCAGATAGAGCGGTTCCCCGCGATAGGCTGCCCAGCGGCACATGATCGGAACTCCAGCTTGGCAGCGAAAGAGCTGCCATTGACGGTCGGTTAACCATGATTTCATCTGATCATTCAACGCAAAACCGTAAAAATGCGTTAACGATCACTCCCCCACGGTTGATGCAAGAGCGGATAGTCGATTTTCGGGCGAAATTTGGTTCCTCGGGAAACTGATGGTCGCCGTTGGTGCGAAAATGCCGGGACCTGCCCCCTCTCAAGCTTGATGCGGCCACCGTGATCACACGGTCCCGTCGGGTTCCGATCAAAAATGGAATGAACGTTCTGTCCTCTTGTCGAGTGATCGGCTAGAACCATCCGGGGATAGATAAAAGGGTGAACGATGAACCAGGCCACCACACCGCGGGATTTCGAAGCGCTGAAGGCGGCGATCCTTCAACGTAAGGCAACGCTGCCCAAGCGGTTGAAGCAGGTGGCGGCCTATGCGCTGGATAATCCGGATGAAATCGCTTTCGGCACGGCCGCAAGCATTGCCGTGTCGGCAGATGTCCAGCCGTCGACGCTGGTGCGTTTCGCGCAGCATTTCGGTTTCGAAGGTTTTTCCAGCCTGCAGCAGATTTTTCGCGCACGGTTGCGGGAGCGGGCGCCGGGATACGACGAGCGGCTGAAGGCGCTGGCGGAAAAGGGCAACAACGAACTTGAAAGTGGCGCGATCCTGAACGGCTTTACCGCTGCCGCCCACAAGTCCCTTGACGCCCTGACGGGCTCGATCGATCCCGCACGCCTGGAAAAGGCCGTGAACCTCTTGGCCGATGCCGCAACCATCTACCTGATCGCCAAGCGCCGGGCTTATCCGATCACCAGCTACATGGCCTATGCCTTTGGCAAGTTGAAAATCCGCTGTCAGATCGTCGGCACGGCAGCCGGCATCGACGACGACCTTCTGGCCTTTGCCGGTCCCAAAGATGCCACTTTTGCCGTCAGCTTTTCACCCTATGCTGCGGAAACTGTGGGGCAAGCCTTGGCCGCTGCGGGCAGAGGCATTCCTGTTGTTTCCCTGACGGACTCCGCATTTTCGCCCTTGGCAGAGTGTTCCACCGTATGGTTCGAACTTGCCGAAGCCGATCATGCCGGCTTTCGCTCGCTATCCGCCAGCATGGCCTTTGCCATGGCGTTGACCGTCGCCGTCGCCGAAAAGCGTCAGCAGAGTGCAACGAAATTAATGGAATGAAAATTCCATATTGACTTGAAGTCGGAATTTATGTTTCATTCAATAAAAGCTTGAAACAATCGGGCTACAAGCAGACTGCCGGGAGGAAGATGTGACCGAGAGCCACGAAGCGTCGGCCGAAAAGCGGCTCGATATCATCACGATTGGCCGTGCATCAGTCGATCTCTATGGCCAGCAGATAGGTACCCGCCTCGAGGATGTCGCAAGCTTTGCCAAGTCCGTCGGCGGCTGCCCGACCAACATCTCCGTCGGCACCGCGCGTCTGGGTCTGAAATCGGCCCTGATCACCCGCGTCGGCAAAGAGCAGATGGGCCGCTTCATCCGCGAACAGCTCGCGCGTGAGGGTGTCGAGACGGCGGGCATCGTCACCGATCCCGAACGGCTGACTGCGCTGGCGATCCTGTCGGTCGAGAGCGACCATTCCTTCCCGCTGCTGTTCTACCGCGACAACTGCGCCGACAATGCCTTGTGCGAAGCCGATATCGACGAAGCCTTCATCCGCTCGTCCCGCGCCATCCTCGTCACCGGCACGCATTTTTCTAAGCCGCACACCGACGCCGCCCAGCGCAAGGCGATTCGCATCGCCAAGGCCAATGGCGGCAAGGTCGTGTTCGATATCGATTACCGCCCGAACCTCTGGGGCCTCGCCGGCCACGATGCCGGCGACAACCGTTACATCGCCTCCGAGCGGGTTTCGGCGCATCTGAAGACGGTGCTTTCCAAGTGCGACCTGATCGTCGGCACCGAAGAGGAAGTGCTGATCGCCTCGGGCGAAGAAAACCTGCTCTCGGCGCTCAAAACCATCCGCGCCAATTCCTCCGCCACCATCGTCCTGAAGCGCGGCCCCATGGGCTGCATCGTCTATGACGGCCCGGTGCCGGACGATCTGGAACAGGGCATCGTCGGCAAGGGCTTTCCGATCGAGGTCTACAATGTTCTCGGTGCCGGCGACGCCTTCATGTCCGGCTTCCTGCGCGGCTGGTTGCGCGGCGAGCCCCATGCCACCTCGGCCACCTGGGCCAACGCCTGCGGCGCCTTCGCCGTTTCCCGCCTGCTCTGCGCGCCGGAAATCCCGACCTGGACGGAGCTGCAGTTCTTCCTCGAAAATGGCAGCAAGGAAAAGGCGTTGCGCAAGGACGAGGCAATCAACCACGTCCATTGGGCCACCACCCGCCGCCGCGACATTCCCCAACTCATGGCGCTCGCCATCGATCATCGTATCCAGCTCGAAGACCTGGCGGCGGGAGACGCCGACAAGCTAGCGCGCATCCCTGCCTTCAAGGTCCTGGCCGTCAGGGCCGCCGAACGCATCGCCGCCGGCCGTCCCGGCTTCGGCATGCTGATCGACGACAAGTTCGGCCGAGAAGCCCTGTTCGCGGCCTCGAGGAACCGCGATTTCTGGATTGGCAAGCCGATCGAACTTCCGGGTTCCCGGCCGCTGCAGTTCGAATTCAGCCAGGATCTCGGCAGCCGCCTGATCGACTGGCCCGTCGATCACTGCATCAAGGTCCTGAGCTTCTATCACCCGGATGACCCGGCCGAGCTGAAGGCAACCCAGATCGCCAAGCTGCGCTCCGCCTTCGAGGCCGCCCGCAAGGTCGGCCGCGAAATCCTGATCGAGATCATCGCCGGAAAACACGGCACGCTTGCGGACGATACGGTCGCCCGCGCCCTGACCGAGCTTTATGATGCCGGTTTGAAGCCGGATTGGTGGAAGCTCGAACCGCAGGCAAACCGCGCGGCCTGGGCGGCGATTGACAAGGTCGTAGAGACCCGCGACCCGCTCTGCCGCGGCGTGGTGCTGCTCGGGCTGGAAGCGCCCTATGAGGCGCTGAAAGAGGGTTTCGCTGCGGCCAAGGGCGCGCGTACCGTCAAGGGTTTCGCTGTGGGACGCACGATCTTCGCCGATGCCGCCAAGGCGTGGCTAGGCGGATCGATGGATGATGAAGCTGCGATTGCCGACATGGCGATCCGCTTTGGAGCGCTGGTCGAGTTGTGGCAAGGGTTGGATGAGACGAAGGCCGCGTGAGGCCCACCCTCTCCCAGCGGGGAGAAGGTGGCGCACAGCGCCGGATGAGGGGCGGCTTGCTCAGCATTTGGCGTCCCGCCCCCTCATCGCCTCGCATCCGCTCGGCACTTCGCCCCGTTGGGGAGAAGTGGCATCCGGGAGTGGTGTAACGGAAAAGAACAATCTCCCCCCTTGAGGGGGGGATGTCACGCAGTGACAGAGGGGGGTAAAACCCTCCCCACAAAGGCAGACAATGATACCGGACCTGGTCCGCGTATGGGAGGAGAAAACAATGGCCCAGAAAACCGTTCGCCTGACCATGGCGCAGGCGGTGGCGCGGTTCCTGACGCGGCAGATGACCGTGATCGACGGCGAGAAGCTGCCGATCTTCGGCGGCGTCTTCGCCATTTTCGGCCACGGCAACGTCGCCGGCGTCGGCGAGGCGCTGCATGCCATTAAGGACACGCTGCCGACCTATCGCGGCCAGAACGAGCAGGGCATGGCCAATGCGGCGATCGCCTTCGCCAAGGCAAGCTTCCGCCGCCGCTTCATGGCCTGCACCACCTCCATCGGCCCCGGCGCGCTCAACATGGTGACCTCGGCAGCACTCGCCCACGTCAACCGCCTGCCGGTCCTTCTCCTGCCCGGCGACGTCTTCGCCAACCGCCGCCCCGATCCGGTGCTGCAGCAGGTCGAAGGTTTCGCCGATGGCACCATCTCGGCCAATGACTGCTTCCGCCCCGTCTCCCGCTATTTCGACCGCATCACCCGTCCGGAACAGATCATCCCGGCCCTGCGCCGCGCCATGCAGGTGCTGACCGACCCGGCAGACTGCGGACCGGTGACGCTCTCGCTCTGCCAGGATGTGCAGGCGGAGGCTTACGATTATCCCGAAAACTTCTTCGACGAGAAGGTCTGGGTGCCCCGCCGCCTCCGCCCGGATGCCGACGAACTCGCCTCCGCCATCGCTGCGCTGAAGGCGGCAAAGACCCCCGTCATCATCGCTGGCGGCGGCGTGCTGTATTCCGAAGCCAGCGCCGCACTCGTAGCGTTTGCCGAAAAACACGGTATCCCCGTCGTCGAAACCCAGGCCGGCAAGTCCGCGCTGCCGCATAGCCACCCGCTCAACATGGGCTCCGTCGGCGTCACCGGCACCTCCGCCTCGAATGCGTTGACGGAAACGGCGGACGTGGTTCTTGCCGTCGGCTCCCGCCTACAGGATTTCACCACCGGCTCCTGGGGGCTGTTCAAGAATGACGACCTGAACATCCTCGGCCTCAACGTGCAGCCTTTCGATGCGGCCAAGCATGAAAGTCTTCCCCTTGTCGCCGATGCCCGCGAAGGCCTTGAGGCTCTGAGCGCCGGCCTTGGATTGTATAAGGTTGATGCCGCTTGGACAGACAAGGCCGAGACGCTGAAAGCGGAATGGTTGAAGGCCGCGAACAAAGCAACCGCGACCACCAATTCAGCACTCCCCTCCGACGCGCAAGTCATCGGCGCCGTCCAGCGCGCCCGCGGCGGTAAAGCAACGACGCTTGTCTGCGCCGCTGGTGGTCTGCCGGGCGAGCTGCACAAGCTCTGGCAGGCTGAAACGCCCGGCAGCTACCATATGGAATACGGCTTCTCGACCATGGGCTATGAGATCGCCGGCGGTCTCGGCGTCAAGCTGGCGAAGCCGGACAGCGACGTCATCGTCATGGTCGGCGATGGCAGCTACATGATGCTGAATGCCGAGATCGCCTCCTCGATCATGCTCGGCGCCAAGCTGACCATCGTGCTGCTCGACAATGCCGGCTACGGCTGCATCAACCGGCTGCAGATGGCGACCGGTGGTGCGAACTTCAACAACCTCCTGAAGGATACTCACCACGTCACGCTGCCCGGCATCGATTTCGCTGCCCACGCCGCCGCCATGGGCGCCGTCTCCCGCAAGGTCGCCTCGATCAGTGAGCTGGAAACCGCGCTGAAGGAAACGGTCGGTGAGACCCGCACGACCGTCATCGTCATCGACACCGACCCGCTGATCACCACCGATGAGGGCGGGCACTGGTGGGATGTTGCCGTGCCCGAAGTGTCGGAGCGTTCCTCTGTCAACGAGGCCCGAAAGACTTACGAAAAGGCGCTACTCGCCCAGCGCTTCGGTTAAAGTCCGAACCCAGATCACTTTCGAAGAGCCTGCTGCGGGCTCGCAAACAACGCTTGGAGAATTTCATGAAAGCCAAACTCGGCATGTCGCCCATCGCCTGGTGGAACGACGATCTTCCCGAACTCAGCGACGACGTTTCGCTCGACGAATGCCTGCGCCAATCCCGCAGCGCCGGCTTCACCGGCATGGAGCAGGGTCGCCGTTTTCCCAACAATCCAAATGACATGCTGCCGATCCTGCGCGCAGCCGACGTGACGCTCTGCGGCGGCTGGTTCTCCGGCACACTGGTTGACGAGGATCTGTCGGCCAACAAGGATCGCATCGCACCGATGATCGCGCTGTTCAAGGCCGTCAATGCGCCCTGCATCGTCTATGGCGAAGTCGGCCGCTCGATCCAGGGCGACCGCTCTAAGCCGCTCGCCACCAAAACGCGCCTTGGCGATGACGAGATGAAGGCCTACGGGCGTCGCGTCACCGCATTCGGCGAATGGTGCGCCGATCAGGGCATGCCGCTCTCCTACCATCACCACATGGCCGCCGTCGTTGAAACCGAGCCGGAGCTCGACGCCTTCATGCGTAATTCCGGCGAGGGCATCCCGCTGCTCTTGGACGCCGGCCATCTGGCCTTCGCCGGTGGCGACGTGATGCGCGCCATCGACAATCACCATGCCCGCATCAACCATGTGCATGTGAAGGACATCCGCCAGCCGGTGGTGGATGGACTGGATCGCAGCAAGCAATCCTTCCTCGATGCCGTGGCGCTCGGCGCCTTCACCGTGCCGGGCGACGGCTCGCTCGATTTCGGCGCCATCGTCCAGCGTTTCGCAGATTATGGCTATGAGGGCTGGTTCGTGGTCGAGGCCGAGCAGGATCCCCGCAAATCGCCGCCGCAGAAGATGGCGGAGATCGGTTATGCCGAACTCATGCGCGTCATGACCGCTGCAGGGTATACGGTGGAAACGGAAGGTTTTCCGAAGGGCTGACGGCCTGTCGGGAAAGGGATAGAAGGACAAAGCTCATGCCAAACCTGCTCGTGAAACCCAAGGGCATCGCCGGCCGCGTCCACGAGATCACGCCGGAAAGCGCCGGCTGGACCTATGTCGGCTTCGCTCTCGACCGTCTCGCGGCCGGTGAAAGCTCCAGCGGAGAAACCGGCGACAAGGAAGTCTGCCTCGTCCTCGTCACCGGCAAGGCCAAGGTTTTCGTCGACGGCGAGGATTTCGGCGAACTCGGCGAGCGCATGACCCCGTTCGAGGGGCAGCCCTATGCCGTCTATGTGCCGAAGGGCAGCCATTGGCAGGTCACCGCCACCACGGCGCTCGAACTCGCCGTCTGCTCCGCGCCGGGCGGAGAGGGTTACAAGGCCAAGGTTATCCGCCCCGGCACCCACCCGCTGATGACCCGCGGCAAGGGGACCAACACGCGTTATGTCACCAACATCATGCCAGAAGACGACGCCTCTGCCCATTCCCTGCTGGTGGTGGAAGTCATCACCCCCGGCGGCCACACCTCATCCTATCCCCCCCACAAGCACGATCAGGACAATCTCCCTGCCGAAAGTTTCCTCGAGGAAACCTACTACCACCGTCTCAATCCGTCTCAGGGTTTTGCCATGCAGCGCGTCTATACCGACGACCGCTCATTGGACGAAACCATGGCCGTGGAGGACGGCGACGTGGCATTGGTGCCCAAGGGTTACCATCCGGTCGCCGCGATCCATGGTTACGACCTTTACTACCTCAACGTCATGGCCGGCCCCTCCCGCATCTGGAAATTCCACAATGCGCCGGAGCATCAATGGCTTTTCACCGGCATATGATGCGCTACCTTCTTCTTAGAGCGCTCAGCGAAGAGGGAGGCGGCCATGAGAATAGACGGACAATGTCATTGCGGGTTCATTTCCTATGAAGCCGAGATCGACCCGCAAAACGTTTCCATATGCCACTGCACCGATTGCCAGCAACTGACCGGCAGTGCCTATCGTGTCACGGTCCGCTGCAACCTCACCGATTTCGATCTCACCGGCGGTGCGCCGAAAATCTACGTGAAGCACGGTGACAACGGCAAGCGACGCTACCAGATGTTCTGCCCCAATTGCGGCTCGCCCATCTATACGACCGGCACGGGAGAGGATGCCTCCGAAATCGGCATTCGTGTTGGCACGGTCAACCAGCGGCGGGAACTCGCCCCGAAAAAGCAGAAGTGGTGCTCTTCCGCCCTGCCGTGGAGCGCATCGATCGAAGCCTTGCCGGGCCGGCCTGGCGAATGACCGCCCTCGCCGAACCCCGCCCACCAAAGCGCAAGCCTGTCGTCGTGCGCCGTATCCTGTTTAGCGGTATGGAGGCGGTCGAAGCCGACACGCGGCAGAGCTTTCCGCGCCATATCCACGACACCTTCGGCATCGGCCTCATCCACCGCGGCGCCCAACGCTCGGCCAGTGGCCGCGGCCCGGTCGAGGCGGGCGCCGGTGATGTGATTACCGTCAATCCGGGTGAAATTCATGATGGCCTGCCGATTGGTGGGGATGGCCGTGCCTGGCATATGCTCTATCTCGACCCGGAGCTGATGGGTGAGGCCTGTCGTGATGTCAGTGAAGCAAAGTATCGCGTGGCCGAGTTTTCCGATCCCGTGATCCGCAACCCTATTATCGCATCCGATTTCGCGCGGGTTTACGCGACCATCACCGGCCGAAGTTTGGCAGCGGAAGATGCCCCGAACGCCCTCTTCTCCTCATCTGGGAGGTGGCCCGAAGGGCCGGATGAGGGTGCCTTGCCGCACACTCGGACCGCGCCGTCCCACCCCCCTTCTGTCGGCTGCGCCGGGAGGCTACCCCCGCCAATCTTCCCCCTTGAGGGGGAGATGCCCGACAGGGCAGAGGGGGGTAAAAGCCACAAGCTCGAACCCCACGGCAGCCCATCATCGGCGGAACAACAAACCGCGATCATGGCCGCCGAAGCCTGGCTGCTCCAAACCTGCGCCACCCTGCTTGTGCAGCAATCTACCATAAGACCCGGCATTCCCGCATCCGTGCGCCACGCCCGCATTCTGATCGACGATGACCCAACCGCACCGATCTCCCTCTCCGATCTTGCCGAGGCAAGCGGCCTCAGTCGCTATCAGGTCCTGCGCGCCTTCTCCCAATGGATGGGCCTTACTCCCCACGCCTACATCGTCCAGCGCCGTCTCAATATGGCGCGGCGGTTTATCGGCACAGGCATGCCGCTCGCCGACGCCGCTGCCGCAAGCGGCTTTTCCGACCAGAGCCATATGACCCGGCTTTTCACCCGCTTTTTCGGCTTCAGCCCCGGCATGCTCGCAGCCGGCCGGCGCTGACTCTGCAATTGCGTTCAAGACTTAAGGCCAACTTCCCGGTTGACTGGCTGCAGTCCAACACGGGAGCCCACAATGAGCCTCGATTACATCTTCACATCGCTGATCGTCATCCTGCTGCCGGGAACCGGCGTGCTCTATACGCTCGCCTGCGGCCTGAACGGCGGCGTGCGTGGCAGCATCCTGGCAGCTGTCGGCTGCACGCTCGGCATCCTGCCGCATCTGGCAGCAAGTGTCGTCGGCCTTGCGGCCCTTCTGCACACCAGCGCACTCGCCTTCGAAATCGTCAAATATCTCGGCGTCGCCTATCTGTTCTACATGGCATGGCGCGTAGCCCGGAATACGGAAAGCCTTGAAGTCAACGAAAACGCACCGCGCCTTTCCGCCACCCGCACAATCGCCACCGGCTTCCTGCTCAATATCCTGAACCCGAAACTGTCGCTGTTCTTCCTGGCCTTCTTGCCGCAATTCGTCGCCGTCGATTCCACAAATCAGACGATGGCGATGATCGGCCTTGCCCTAATCTTCATGGCCCTGACCTTCGTCGTTTTCATCGGATATGGCCTTTTCGCCGCCTTTACCCGCCGACAGATCGTATCACGGCCGGGCGTGACCTTTTGGCTACGCCGCTCCTTCGCCGCCGCTTTCGGGCTGATGGGGTTGCGACTGGCGCTCGGTGGGCGCTGATGGCGGAAATCCTCACGGAACAAGACTGTTGTTTTCCATGCTCTGCGCCCCGCCCGGCATCCCCGTCAAGGTAGGGCAATCACTTATGGAAGTCCCCTCTCGACAAGGAGGGAGGGGCTCAACCCAGCCATCCGCCTCCAGCTTGTGGGAAGGGTTGGGGAGGGGCTGAACTGGCGTGCCCCGAGGCTGATCGCCTCTCTCGCTCGATATCCGTTTGATCCGACGCGCAAAACTTCGTATTCGAAAGGCCCCTCCAGAGCGTCAACGCCCGGATCATCAAGGAGCTATCCCAAGTGTCATCCCCCACGTCGCCGGTTTTCGGCAAGAAATATTCCGCCTTCCTGTTCGACATGGATGGCACCTTGCTGAATTCGATTGCGGCTGCTGAACGGGTCTGGAGCCGCTGGGCGGAACGTCATGGGCTGGATGTTGCGACCTTCCTGCCGACCATGCACGGTAAGCGTGGCGTCGATACCATTCGCCAGCTTGGTCTTCCGGGCGTGGATCCGGTAGCGGAAGCAGCCCAGGTGACACAGGATGAAATCGATGATGTCACCGGCGTCATCCCGATCCCCGGCGCCATCGATTTCGTCAAAAACCTGCCCGCCGAGCGTTGGGCGATCGTTACCTCCTCGCCCATAAAGCTCGCCAAGGTCCGCATGGCTGCTGCCGGCCTGCCAGAGCCGAAATTCATCGTGACGGCGGAAGATGTTTCCCGCGGAAAGCCAAGTCCGGAATGCTATCTGCTCGGCGCAAAGCGCGTCGGCTTCGATCCGACAGAATGCCTGGTGTTCGAAGATGTGGCTGCCGGTGTTCTGGCCGGTGAAGCCGCTGGTTCGGATGTCATGGTCATTACCACGACCCACACCCATCCGCTCGAAACCTCCCATCCCGGCATCAACGGCTACCACGGCATCGTGGCCGCCACGGATGAGAATGGTAATCTGTATCTTACTGATAACCGGTGACAGATCGCGATCAGTCCTTCCAGAGATGATGAAAATGCTGCACCGGCCCATGGCCGGAGCCGACGGAAAGATCGGCTGCGGCGGCGATAGCACCCAGCAGATAGTCTTTAGCAGTCTCGGTGGCGGTGCCAACGTCCGCACCCTTGGCAAGCTCGGCGGCAAGTGCGCTTGAAAGCGTGCAGCCGGTGCCATGGGTGTTTGCCGTCGCAATACGTGCACCCTCGAACCAGCGGACACCGCGCGTCGTCACAAGCACATCCGGGCTGTCGCCCTCATCAAGATGGCCGCCCTTGACCAGCACGGCCTTCGGGCCGCGGGCGAGAAGCCGGCTTGCCTGCGCCGCCATGCCGTCACGATCATCAGCGGGCTCCTCGCCGAGTAGAGCGGCTGCTTCCGGCAGATTGGGCGTAACGAGCGTCGCCAGCGGCAGTAGCCGGCGGCAAAGCACCTCCACGGCATCCGGCGCCAGCAGCGGCGCACCGCCCTTGGCAATCATCACAGGGTCGAGCACGATGGGGATATCGCGGTGCGCGACTAGAACGTCGGCCACGGCTTGCGCAATGCCGGCATTGGCGATCATGCCGATCTTCACCGCATCGACCCGGACATCGGCGAAGACGGCAGCGATCTGCTGTGCCACGAAATCGGGCGGCACGGCCTGCACACCGGTCACTCCTTGCGTGTTCTGCGCCGTCAGTGCCGTCAGCGCCGCCATACCGTAGACGCCACGGGCGGCAAAGGTCTTGAGATCAGCCTGAATACCGGCGCCTCCGGAGGGATCGGAGCCGGCGATGGAGAGAACATTGCAGATCATCGGCGAGCCTCCTTGATCAGGATGGCAAGCGCACGGGCGGCCTCACGCGGATCGGGCGTGCCGCAGATAGCTGAGACGACTGCAAGGCCATCGGCGCCGGCGTCGAGAACGGCCTTGACATGGCTGCCTTTAAGCCCGCCGATGGCGACGGAGGGCACCGGGCTCGCCGCGACAAGAGCAGCAAGACCATCGAAACCAACGGGCTGTTTGTGATCCGGCTTCGTCGCCGTCGCAAAGACGGGCCCGACACCGACATAATCGACGATGCCGGGATCTAGCCTCCGGGTGGCTTCCAGCGTCTCCACGGAAACGCCGAGTATCATCTTCTTGCCGATCTGCTTGCGTGCAAGTGCGGGGTCGCCATCATCCTGCCCGATATGCAGCCCATCCGCGCCGATCCGGCAAGCTGCCTCGATATCGTCATTGACGATCAATAACGCGCCGGTGCCTGCCAGCGCCCGTTTCAGCGTCAAGCCAGTCTCGACAAGCCGCTCGGTACCGCCGGTCTTGTCACGCAGCTGTACGATCGTCGTACCGCCTTCGACGGCTGCCCGCGCCGTCTCCACCATGCCATAGCCGGCGCAGAGGTCGGGATCGAGAACCAGATAGAGCGAGAGGTCGAAGCGCTTCATGCCGTCGTTACCGTGGCATCGAGCGCGGCCGGATCGAGGGCTGCAAGCGCATCGAGGAAGCGCCACTGGAACGAGCCCGGTCCTTCCGCGAGCTTCGCAGCCTCGGTCCCGGCCGCAGCAAAGGTAGCAAGCGCGGCAATCGTCGCATCGAACGGCGCATCCGGGCGCACTGCCACGAAGGCGCCGACAAGGCAGGTGAGTGAGCATCCGAGAGCGGTAATCTTCGGCATGAGCGCCGAGCCGCCATGGATATGCGCAGACCGTAAGCCATCCGTTACGAAATCTACCTCTCCTGTCACGGCAACCACAGCCCTATGCTGGCGTGCAAGCAGGATGGCCGATTGCTCGGCAAACTCGACCGAATCCCCGCTATCCACGCCTTTCCCGGCACCTGTGCCGCCGGCAAGGGCGATAATCTCGGAAGCATTGGCGCGAATGATCGCCGGCTTCAAACCCATGAGGCTGCGTGTCGCATCCCGTCGGAAGCCGGTGGCGTAATGCGCAACCGGATCGAGCGCCCAGGGCTTGCCCGCAGCATTGGCAGCTTTCGCGGCCGCCTCCATGCCGGCAATCCACTGCGTCGACAGTGTGCCGATATTGATTGTGAGCGCACCGGCGATGCCGGCAAACTCGCCGGCCTCCTCTGGGGCATGCACCATGGCGGGCGAAGCGCCGGCGGCCAGCATGACATTGGCGGCGATGTTCATCGCCACGTAATTGGTGATGCACTGGACGAG
Organism: Pararhizobium capsulatum DSM 1112; assembly: GCF_030814475.1. Classification (NCBI taxonomy): domain Bacteria; kingdom Pseudomonadati; phylum Pseudomonadota; class Alphaproteobacteria; order Hyphomicrobiales; family Rhizobiaceae; genus Pararhizobium; species Pararhizobium capsulatum. The sequence continues at coordinate 777,769 of NZ_JAUSVF010000001.1, forward strand.
CGGGGCGCGCGCGCGCATCTGCGTTAAAAACCGGCTTGCGGGAATGGTGTTCGTCATCTCGGCCCCTTTCGACGGGGGCGGACGTCGGGCGGGCCACGAGGCTGCGGCAGGCCCGAAACGACTCCCTCCGCCAGCATGATCTGGTTCAGGTTCAAAGGGTGCTTCTCAGCCCGGCTTTCGCCAGACGCCCCTGTCTTTCACCTCTTTTGTGCCAGAGATGGGTAAGCCTGTCACGCGGAAATTTCGAAGTCGAATGCCATAAACAATGAAACAGTCCAAAAGGACGGTTTCATTGTTTCAAATCTAAATAGGCCGAAATCAGGCCGCCTTGGCGACGTGATATTCCTTGATGGCGACCATCTTGATTGCCGGGAAACGCTCCGCCTCGTAACGCAGCGAAAAGCTGTCCTGCGCCAGGAAAACCGGGTCGCCATCCAGATCGCGGGCGATATCGCCGCGCTTGACGGTGAGGAATTTTTCAAGCTCCGCCGGCTGGTCGGACGAGATCCAGCGGCAGACTGAAAAGCGGGCCATATCGAAGGAAACCGGCAGCCCATATTCCGATTGCAGCCGCTCCTTCAGGACGTCGAGTTGCAGCGCGCCGACGACGCCGACGATGGCCGGCGAGCCATCTTCGGGCTGGAACAGCTGCACAACGCCTTCCTCGGCCATCTGCTGCAGCGCTTCCTTCAGTTTCTTCGCTTTCATCGCATCTTCCAGCCGCACGCGGCGCAGGATTTCCGGCGAGAAGTTCGGCACGCCCTGGAACACCAGCGCCTCGCCTTCGGTCAGCGTATCACCGATCCTGAGCGTCCCGTGGTTTGGGATGCCGACGACATCGCCGGCATAGGCGGTATCGGCCAGTTGGCGTTGCGAGGCAAAGAAGAACTGCGGCGCAGTGAGGCCGAGCTGCTTGCCGGTGCGCGCCAGTCGCGCTTTCATGCCGCGCTCCAGCTTGCCCGAGCAGATGCGGGCAAAGGCGATACGGTCGCGGTGGTTGGGGTCCATGTTCGCCTGGATCTTGAAGACAAAGGCGGTCATGCGGTCTTCCGCGGCATGCACGGTGCGGATGTCGGCCACCTGATCGCGCGGCGGCGGCGCAAAATCGCCCAGCGCATTGATGAGATCGCGAACGCCGAAATTCCTGAGCGCCGAGCCGAAGAACACCGGCGTCATATGGCCTTCGAGAAACGCCTGACGATCGAACGGACGGCAGGCCTCGATGGCCAGTTCCGTTTCGTCGATGAAGGCCTGGCGTTCATTTTCGGGCAGCCGGCCAGCCACGGCCTGGGGGCCGTTGACCTTGGTCGGGGTAATCTCGGTATCCGAGCCACGCACGGTGTTTTCAGCGATATTATAGGAGCCGCAGAAGGTCTTGGAGCGGCCGATCGGCCAGGTGATCGGCGCCGTGTCGAGTGCCAGCTTCTCTTCCACCTCGTCGAGGATCTCGAAGGGATCGCGGCTTTCCCGGTCCATCTTGTTGATGAAGGTGAGGATCGGGATGTCGCGCATGCGGCAGACTTCGAACAGCTTCAGCGTCCGCGGCTCGATGCCCTTGGCGGCGTCGATGACCATGACGGCCGCATCGACAGCCGTCAGCGTGCGATAGGTGTCGTCCGCGAAGTCTTCGTGGCCGGGCGTATCGAGGATGTTGAAGACGTTGCCGTCATATTCGAAGGTCATCACCGAAGTGACGACCGAGATGCCGCGCTCGCGTTCGATCTTCATCCAGTCCGAGCGGGTCTGGATACGGTCCTTCTTGGCCTTGACTTCGCCTGCGAGCTGGATCGCGCCGCCGAACAGCAGCAGCTTTTCGGTGAGCGTGGTCTTGCCGGCATCGGGGTGGGCGATAATCGCGAAGGTACGGCGGCGGGAAACCGCCTCTGCAAGGCTTTCGGCCATAATCATGAATCCTGTGAATTGCGGGCTATCTAGCCATTCCGGGGCGAGATTGCAATTGACCTTGGGTCCGCGGGGGCAAAGTAATGCCGCATGACCTTGCACGCTGAAACCCGCCCGATGCTGAAACTCGTTCGCCTTGCCCATGGCGACGGGCTGGACCTGCCGTCTTATGAAACGACGGGTGCCGCAGGCATGGACCTGCGCGCGGCTGTCGCAGCCGATGCGACACTTACCCTGCAGCCCGGCGAACGCGCGCTGGTTCCGACCGGTTTCATCTTCGAAATCCCTGATGGTTACGAGGCGCAAATCCGCCCACGCTCCGGTCTTGCCTTCAAGCACGGCATCACCTGCCTCAACAGCCCCGGCACCATCGACAGCGACTATCGCGGCGAAGTGAAGGCGCTGCTGATCAATCACGGAACGGAACCCTTCATCGTCGAGCGCGGCATGCGCATCGCCCAGATTGTGATCGCGCCCGTCACGCAGGTTGCGGTCTGCGAGGCGGCCGAGACGAGCGAAACCCTGCGCGGTGCAGGCGGCTTCGGCTCCACCGGCGTCTGAATGCCGGGCGCGGAAGGGCTTACCTACCGCGAGGATTACTTCGCCGATCCCGCCGCGTGGCGCGGTCTGGTCAATCTGCTTCATGATACCTTCGGGATCGATGTCGGTCAGCTCGACCGGTTGGGCGGACCTGATCCCACAAGCCGGGCTTTTGCCTATTTCGACGAAGCCGGCGTCTGCGTTGCCAATTTCAGTCTGTTTTCCATGCCGATGGTGATCGATGGCCGGGCTGTCCGGGCCGTTGGTTACCAGTCCGGCGCTGTTCGGCCGGAGTGGCGTGGTCGCGGCCTGTATCGCGACCTGATGCAAAGGGCGTTTGCCTGGGCGAATGCGGCGGGCTGCGAACTCGAACTGCTGCTGACCGACAAGCCAGCGCTCTATGAAGCTTATGGTTTCCGCGCCGTGGCGGAACATGATTTCAAGGGTTTGGCGCCCATGGCGGACAGCGGCGTCGCGAAAGGCCGTCTGCTTGATCTCGATAACCCCGGCGATCTCGCCTTGACGACGCGGCTCCTGGCGACGCGTGCGCCGGTGTCGAGCCGTTTTGCCGTTACCCGGCAGGGCGAGATGTTTCTGCTCAGCGCCGTTTTCGATGGCGACATCCGCCTGAGCTACAGCGCATCGCTCGATCTGATCGTAGCGTGGCAGATGGATGGGGCCGAGTTCAAGGTTCTCGATGTCGTCGCCGCCAAGATGCCGCCGCTCTCCACGATCCTCGCCGCGATTGGAACAACGGCGACGGAAGTCACCGTGTGTTTCCCACCGGACAAGCTGGGGTGGGAGGGAGAGGCCTTGGAGAGGAGGCCTCATGCCGGGCTGATGATCCGCGGCAACGTATCGCTGATTCATCCTCTCGCTCTTTCGCCGATGGCAGGCTTCTGAGGTTTCGGGCCCCGCGCAAACACCGCTGTAGCGCTTTTCCTCTTCTTTCCTCTTCTCCCCAGCGGGGAGAAGTGCCGAGCGAATGCGAGGCGATGAGGGGGGCATTGCCGCACGTTCGGTACCAGCGTCCCCCTCATCCGGCCCTTCGGGCCACCTTCTCCCCGCTGGGGAGAAGAGGGAGATTGCCGCCGTTTCAGCATTCCCCCAACAACGGGGACGTACCGATCGCACTTCCTCGGACGGCACTTGCCGCCGCATGTTGCGTACACAGGATCGTCCATACGCCGGCAAGCGCCATTCGCGCAGATCGGCCATGCCCATCGTCAGCCGCCCGTCAACGGCGGCAGCCGCCGTTTCACCGGACTGGATTTGACGATCGAGGTGTTGGTCTGGGCCTTTTCGGCGATGCGGTCGAGGATCGTGTCCAGCTGCTCCATGTCCCTGACCAGCAGTTTCGCGACGAAACAGTCGTCGCCGGTGATCTTGTCGCATTCGATGAATTCTGGCGTGTCGATAATCAGCTTCTCGACGATATGCAGCATGCCCGGCATAGGGCGCACGCGGACCACTGCCTGAAGCGTGTAACCCAGCGTCGAGGGGTTCACGTCCACGGTATAACCGGTGATGACGCCGCGTTCGTCGAGCTTTCGCAGCCGATCAGCCGTGCTGGGCGAAGACAGGCCGGCTTCAGCCGCCAGCTCTTTCAGCGAGATGCGGGCATTGGCGGAAAGCAGGTCGAGAAGTTTTCGGTCGACATCGTCAAGCACGGGAACCTCGAAGGTAATTTGGAATGATTGCCTGAAAATGGAAGACGATGTCAGCATTTCACCTGTTTGAAATTATGTAAACACCCCATTTCACCAGCTATTCTCCTTGCATGTTCATGAGGGATGTGGCGATGGCGAACGAGCAGATCCGGCGCGGCCGGTTGGAGATGATAGCGGCAATGCTGATTTCGGGGACGATCGGCTGGTTCGTGCTGATGTCCGGGCAGCCGGTGGTCGATGTCGTCTTCTGGCGCTGCGCCATCGGCGCCGTGGTTCTGATGATCGTCTGTGCCCGGCTCGGTCAGTTTCGCAGGGGCATTCTCACGAGGCGGACACTGCTCATTGCCATTGCCGGCGGTGTTGCCATCGTTCTCAACTGGCTGCTGCTGTTCTCATCCTATAGCCATGCCTCCTTCTCGATCGCCACCATGGTTTACAATACCCAGCCCTTCATGCTGCTGGGCTTAGGCGCGCTTTTCCTCGGCGAGAAGGTGACGGGCGAAAAACTGTTCTGGCTCGGCCTTTCCTTTCTCGGCATGCTGGCGATTGTAGAGGGCAAATCCGGTGGCGGGGAGGATTATCTCGTCGGAATTCTGCTGGCGCTGGGGGCCGCCTTCTTCTATGCGCTGGCCGCGGTCGCCGCCAAGCGGCTGAAGGGCACGCCGCCGCATCTGATCGCCCTGATACAGGTGGTGACGGGCACCCTGATGCTGGCCCCGCTGGCGAATTTTTCCGACCTGCCGACATCGCTCGCGGTCTGGTCAAGCCTTGCCACGCTCGGCATCGTTCACACCGGCCTGATGTATGTGCTGCTTTACGGTGCGATCCAGAAGCTGCCAACCCATCTGACGGGTGCTTTGTCGTTCCTTTATCCGGTAGTGGCGATCCTCGTCGATCGGTTTGCGCTTGGACACGAGCTGCAGTCGGTGCAGCTTGTCGGATCGGCCGTGATCCTGCTGGCGGCGGCAGGCGTGACGCTGGGCTGGCAGCCTGGCCAGCTTGTTGCGCGGCGGCGCGCCGTCTGAGCCTGTTTCGCCAAGGGAAAGGGCGGCGCTCGATCCTTTGAGCGCCGCCTCGTCTGTTACTTCGCCTGGCGGGTTGTCTCGAACAGGAACCAGGTGCGGCGCTCGGCCTCGTCGATCCAGTTTTCCAGCAGGCTTGCGGTCGCGACGTCGTTGTGTTCGTCGCAGAGAGCATGGGTTTCGCGCAGCAGCGAGACGAGGTGCTTGTTGTCTTCGCAGAGCTCGGCCAGCATATCCTCCGGTGTCACATAGTCGGCGTCATTATCGGGAATGCGCTGCAGGCGCGAGGCATGGCCGATGGAGCGTAGCGTCGTGCCGCCGATCTTGCGGGCGCGCTCGGCGAGATCGTCCGTCGTTGCAAAGATCTGCTCGGACTGCTCGTCCAGCAGCAGGTGATAATCGCGAAAATGCGGCCCGGACATATGCCAATGGAAATTCTTGGTTTTCATATAGAGCGCGAAGATATCTGCCAGCAGCGCAGTCAGCGCCGCGGAGATGTCTGTGATCGCGTTGGATGCGAGATCGGACGGGGTCGTCAACGGTGCGCGGCGGCGCTTTTCGGCAGATGTTGAGGGCATGATTTTCTCCTTGCGAAACGAAAGACAGAAAAGGTGACAGGGCGTTAAAGACAGGCGGTCGGGACGATGCCTTGGCCGGAGAGGTGGCTGTCTTGTCTCATATAACGCGCTTCATCTGTTTTCCCGTCGTCAGGGTGAAGTTTTTACAATGATCTGCGGGGCTGGGCGTGCCGGCTTTCGAGGCACGGACGCAGTAGCGCCGGATTCCAGGATCGCTTGAAAGCGCTGCCGCGAAAGCGTAAAAACCGACAAAAATGAACCGGAGCGAAACACCATGACATTTGCGGTCCTGCTGGCCTATTGCGGCGCCCTTTTCATCGCGGCCGCTATTCCCGGCCCCGGCATGACCGCGATTGTTGCGCGGGCGCTCGGCTCCGGTTTTCGCGAGACGTTTTTCATGGGGCTGGGGCTTGTTCTCGGCGACCTGATCTATCTGACCGCCGTCATTCTCGGTCTCGCTTTCGTGGCGCAGACATTCACCACGGCCTTCATGATCATCAAGGTCCTTGGCGCGCTTTATCTCGTCTATATCGCCTACAGGCTGTGGACCGCGGGCTTGTTGCCGCAGAACATCGAGGCCCGCAAAAGCAGCAGCCTGGGCCTGTCGTTTCTCTCCGGACTGCTGGTGACGCTCGGCAACCCCAAGACCATGCTGTTCTATGTCGCTCTCGTGCCAACGCTGATCGATCTCAGGGCAATCGGCATCGACAGCTATCTTGTTCTGGTCGGGGCAACGTTCGTCGTTCTGATGGCGGTGCTGATCCCCTATATTCTGCTCGCCGCGCGGGCGCGGGCGCTTCTGAAACAGCCCAAGGCACTGCGCTCGCTGAACCGCATTGCGGCCGGCATCCTGGGATCGACAGCCGTGTACATCGCCACCCGCGCGGCCTGAGAAAACCATTTGCGCGATCGCGCGGCACCCTGCGGATTTTTTCTCGAGCGATGAGCGGTTGCTCGATCTGGCGCCCTCGTCATTGCCCGGCGGAAGCCCTATCTTTGGCCAACAACCACAAGGGAGATGAGCATGTCCGATCAGCGCAAACCCGGCCGCGGCCGTATCTATTCGTCCATCACCGAAACCATCGGTGATACGCCGATCGTGCGGCTCGACAAGTTGGCCAAGGAAAACGGCGTCAAGGCGCATCTGCTGGCAAAGCTCGAATTCTTCAACCCGATCGCCTCCGTGAAGGACCGCATCGGCGTGGCGATGATCGAAACGCTGGAAGCCCAGGGCAAGATTACCCCCGGCAAGACCACGCTGATCGAGCCGACCTCGGGCAATACCGGCATTGCGCTCGCCTTTGCCGCCGCCGCCAAGGGCTACAAGTTGATCCTGACGATGCCCGAGACCATGTCGATCGAGCGCCGCAAGATGCTGGCGCTGCTCGGCGCGGAACTGGTGCTGACCGAAGGGCCGAAGGGCATGAAGGGGGCGATCGCCAAGGCCGAGGAACTGGCAGCGACCTTGCCGGACGCGATCATTCCGCAGCAGTTCGAAAACCCGGCCAACCCGGAAATCCACCGCAAGACCACGGCCCAGGAAATCTGGAACGATACGGATGGCAGCGTCGATATCCTGGTTTCCGGCATTGGCACCGGCGGCACCATCACCGGTGCCGGCCAGGTGCTGAAGGCGAAGAAGCCGTCGATCCAGGTGATCGCCGTCGAGCCGGAGGAATCGCCGGTTCTTTCCGGCGGTGTGCCAGGCCCGCACAAGATCCAGGGCATCGGCGCCGGCTTTGCGCCCGCCATCCTCGATACGAAGATTTATGACGAGGTCGTCACCGTCAACAGCGCGCAGGCCGTGGAGATGGCCCGTCATGTGGCGCGGCTCGAGGGCGTGCCGGTCGGCATTTCCTCAGGCGCCGCGCTGACGGCCGCAATCAAGGTTGGCCAGCGCCCGGAAAACGAAGGCAAGACAATCGTCGTCATCATTCCCTCCTTTGCCGAGCGCTATCTTTCGACCGTGCTCTTCGAAGGTCTGGGAGCTTAACAGGGTCCGGACAGGCAGGGATATTTCCCTGACCTGTCGTGCTTCCGCTATTCTGGCGCCGCGCTTCATCGTTATTGCGCGGCGTTTGTCTGTCGTGGCGGTCGGCATCGCCCTGCGTCCTTCGCATCCCCGCTCATGCGGCCGCCGTCAGCCGTTCGCTCGGCATCCGGTAGGAGATCGCCTCGGCGATGTGGATGCGGCCGACAGTGTCATGGCCGTCGAGATCGGCAAGGGTGCGGGCGACTTTCAGGATGCGGTGATAGCCGCGGGCGGAGAAGCGCATCTTTTCGGCAGCGTCGCGCAGCAATTGCAGGCCGCTGGCATCGGGCGCGGCCATGACCTCGATCATTGTCGTCGTGCAGCGGGCATTGCTGGTGATCCCGGGAAGGCCCGCAGCGAGGAAGCGGTCTCGCTGGAGCTCACGGGCGCGGGCGACGCGGGCGGCGACGCTGCTGCTACCTTCGGCCATGCCGGGGCGGATGAGGTCCGCGGCGGTGACGGCCGGCACGTCGATGCGGATATCAATGCGATCGAGCAGCGGACCGGAAATGCGGGCCTGATAGTCGCTGGCGCAGCGCGGACCGCGGGCGCAGCTGTGGCCGGGCTCGCCGGCCATGCCGCAGCGGCAGGGGTTCATTGCGGCCACAAGTTGGATGGCGGCTGGGTAGGTGACGCGGTGGTTGGCGCGGGCGATCACGCATTCCGCCGTTTCGAGCGGCTGGCGCAGCGCATCCAGCACCTGCGGGGTGAATTCGGGGAATTCATCGAGGAACAGCACGCCGTTATGGGCAAGCGAGGCTTCACCCGGCTTGGCACGCAGGCCGCCGCCGATCATGGCGGCCATCAGGAGATTATGGTTCCCGGCAGCGGCCACTTCCAGCGCCCGCTTGGCGCTTTCCTGGCCCTTGATATCGGCGAGATCGGGCATGTTGGCAACCGGTGCGCGGATCGCGGGTTCCGGGCGGGAGAGGACCTGGGTGCCGCGGAAGTGGTTGGCAAGCGCAATCAGGCTGCGGGGTGCGAGGATGTCGATATCGGCGCCGGCCCAGGCGGCTTCGGGACCGCTGTCGGCGGGGCAGATGAGGCCCTTGTCGAGCGCATTGGCGCCGATGGCGGCGGGCAGGGCGCCGGCCACGGACGCGATGGTACCGTCAAGGTTCAGTTCGCCGATGACGACATAGGGCGAAAGCGCATCGGCGGGGATAGCGCCGAGAGCCGCCATCAGGCCAAGCGCGATGGGGAGATCGAAGTGGCTGCGTCTGCCACATTCAGTAGAGGTTATTCGTACAAGTGTATTCTAGCTTACTTCTCGGGGAGAAGTTATCGTTCCAGCGCCTTGTTTTCATGTGTCAGTAGACATGCGATCGTCAAATTGCTCAGTTCCCTGTTCGATCCTCCCGGAGGATCGAACCTTCCGCACGGGGCGATGTTCCCCGTCCCGATACCTCCGGACAGCCATGATAAGGGATCGCTGTCACCGAAGGCCGTAGCGAATGCGAAGGACAGGCGACCCGTCGCCTGTTGACGGCTATCCCGTTCATGGCACCATGGATCACCGGGCGGAAAACAAAAAGAGTGTGTGAGGGAGCCGGTCGCTAGACCGGCTCCCTCACACTCCGTTTTTCTGGAGGGGGTCCGGGGGAACCAAATGCTGATGTTCGCTTGGTGTCAGCCTTTAGTCGATCCACCGTACGCCGACGCCGTAGAAGAGTCTGGTGCTCGCGTCGCTCCAGCCTAAAAACTCGACACGGTTTTGCTCGTAATAGTTTTGCAAAGCCTTGGAGGATGCCACCCAGTCATGGCCCGTTTCCAAGCCCTTCAGGGCGGCAATTGTCAGCCCAGTTTCCGCAGCCACTTCATTGAGCGATTGATTTAGCAAGGCACGGGCCGCCCGGAACGATATTCCGAAACGTTCGTTGTGAAATTGACCTCTATCGTGACCTAAATGCGCTGGTCCGTCGGGTGCCAGCCATCTCGCGCCGGCACGAGACACCTTGGTACCAATTGACGCTTGACCAACGAATTCGATCCCCAGGGTGACGTAAAAATCGACTAGTTGGAGATTGAGGTCGAACATTGATTGAGATGTCTCAGCGTTGGAGATGTACCTGCGAGTGACCTCAGCGAGTACGGCGACTTTCTGCTGAGTTAATGCCGTGAGCGCGCGCGCGACCCGCAGAGTTTCAGGTGGAGCAGGTAATCTCATTTCGTTGACAAGCCGGTTGGCGAAATAAATGTCAACGAATTCGATTTGGGGTCTTTTAATATCCAGAGCGGCGGCTATAAACAGCCAATAGGGATAAAAAAACAACCAAAGTGATTCGGGTGGTCCATGGGCAGGAGTGATTCGGGTAGTTGGCGCATCGATAGTAAGTTGCCTGGGCAACTGCGAGGCCTTGCAGATGATCTTGAGGACATTCATCGCTGCGTTGTCGGGATATCTCCTGAGGTCGTGCTTCAAGACTGGTTTTTGATGAAGCGAGCGGTGCCGTGCTTGGTCGGGCGCTCGACTGGCCACCCTATGATCTTGGATAGTCACGCTGCTTGTACGAGTGAGCTCTATTACTTGGACACAGAGCGTGGTGTCGCCCGAACCTTGTCTCGGTGGTATCGGCTGGAGCGTGCTACGGGCGTTGATCTTCGACGGCACTAACTGGTTCGATCGTGGCGGCCGGCTTTGCTCGCTGTTTGATAAGTTTAAAAATTGGGGGTTTGAATGCCGAAAACTCTGTCCGGCAAACAATCGCGCGTGCCATGGCGTAAGGTAAGAAACGAGCGAGGCGCGGCTCTGACTCTGCCGGCCTTCATGGCCTACTGTGCTGTAGCGGGCGCGCTGCGATCCTGGAACAGGGTCGGCGCGAAGGCCATAGTGACGCTGATGGCACCCGATGACTTCTATTTCCCCATTTACGCGGAAGCTGCCCGCCACTTCGCTTCGCAAATCTGGAAGACCATGGTGTTCGAGTCCAATGTCTTCGAATGGAGCGACAAGTCCTTCCGACATGAGGCGGAGGCGCTGCGCGACGAGAGGGCGATATTCTTTGCGTCGACCGCCTATGAATTTAAGGAGGACGATCGTCTTCTCAGCGACGCGGTGATACCACTTGGCTCTCGCACACCAAGGCATGCCGAGGTCGCGCTCCGGCGGGCCGGGCTCCCTGCATCCCGCGAGAACGTCGAACTGCTGCTGACTGAACCGTGGCCGCGCCTTTATAAGGCTTTCCAGGATCGACGCGATCCTCTGCAGGCATTTCAACGGCTGCGAAGTCTTCCGAAACGAACGCCGTCTGTTGAGGTGCCGGTTGAGCCTAAGTCTGTCGGCCCGACCTTGTCTGAGATGCACGGTTACGGGCCGTTGCTGAAGTGGGGCTATGATCTCGCGCAGGACCTTGCCCGCTACAAAGCCGGTCTGATTCCTTGGAGTGACGTAGATGCTGGGGTCTTGATTTCGGGGCCGCCTGGGGTCGGTAAAACCATGTTCGTGAGCGCACTCGCCAATACCTGCGACGTGCCGATCGTGATCGGTTCGGTATCAAAATGGCAAGAGGCTGGCACACTCGATCATCACCTTAAAGCGATGAGAGAGACGTTCATAGAAGCAAAGACTAAAGCACCCTCGATACTCTTCATCGATGAAGTCGACACGATTCGCTCACGAGGTGGAACGAACAGAAACGACGGCTACTTCAATTCTATCGCGGTCGGCTTTCTGGAACTGATGGACGGCGTCGAGCGCCGGAATGGCGTTGTCGTTGTTGGTGCATGCAATTTTCCGGAGCGGTTGGACAGTGCTATCAAGAGGCCAGGGCGGCTTGACCGGCACATTGAGGTCGGACTGCCCGACGCCGTGGCGCGTCAATCGATCCTGAAGTTTCACAGCGGCATCACGCTCGATGCCGGTGAGGCCGAGCAATTTGATATCGCGACCGATGGTTTGTCCGGAGCCGACATCATGCAACTGGTCCGGGATGCGAAACGCTCTGCCCGGCGCGAATCAGAAGATGTCAGTAGTCGGCACATAGTCAGCCATCTTCGGCCCATGTCTGCGCTATCGGGTGAATATCTCCGCTTTCTGGCAATCCACGAAGCGGGCCACGCGATTGTCGGATTCGAATTAGGGCACGGCAACGTAACCGCATCAAAATTTCGAGCTACCGAGTGAACGACGAATATCGCGAACTGGGTTACGTGGAATACGAGCACGTAGGAGCGAAACGAAAGTCCCGAGCGCACTACGAAAACGCGATTGCGGTCTGCCTCGCAGGGATCGCGGCAGAGATAGAGTTCTTCGGCTCGTTTGCCGACGGCGCTGCCGGAACAAGCTCTTCTGACCTTAACCGCGCGACCGATATTGCCACCGCACTGGAAGGAGCGTTGGGCATGGGGCACACCCTGGTCGTGGAACGGCTTGACGAGGCCGACTTCGCTGCCATGCGTCGATACCAGCCTGAACTTCGAAGAGAGGTCCATAAAGTTCTTGAGGCGGAGCTTGGAAGGGCGACGTCTATCATTCGCGCTCAACGACGCGCGGTGGAGGAGCTTGTGGAGCGCTTGTTGGAATCCAGGACTATGACGGGTGAGGAGGTTGTCGAACTTATTCGCCGTTATCGGCGGACCCCCATCAGCCTTGCGAAAACGCAACCAAGGACGGGTAGCTGATGGCAAAGCGTACACGATCCGCCAGTCGCAAGACAAGCCAGCCAGCCATGCCCGGTTCCTTGGGGGAAGCGCTTGACGAAATCGGCTTCGAACCCCTTGGTCATCGGATTGTCGTTGGCAAAGGTGTTGTTGCACGACCAGATCAGCATCGCGACTGGGTTGGCCCGGTCATCGAGTATTTAGCACAAACCCTGCCAAGCGCTCAGGATGGAGGATGGGACCATTATTGCATCAGCGCGTACGAGGTGGCGTGCGAGGCTCTGGTTGCCCTCGGGCGTGCAGTTGAGGTGGAGGGAGGAGCGAAGCCTGTCGCCCAACCGGAACTTCCAGCGATTCTGCCACGCTGGGATGATATCGCGACAGCCGTCGTTGGTGTGTCCAGTCAATCGGGCGATTTGAGCTACCGGTACTTCGCTGGGAGGCGCGGCGCACGAAAGCCAGCCTGTCTCCTTGGGTCTAATATCCGCCCAGCGCATGGAAGCGGTCCGGCTTACCTGGAACCACGGGCGTTTCCCGTTTTCCAAAGTCTCGGATTAATTTTCGAGGGTCGTTGGACAGAACAGGCGGAGACAATTCTCTGGCGTGACTCCCCCGAGGAGTGGGGCATAGACTTCACCGAAAACGGCCGGTTCATCGACGCGTGCAAAGCAGCGGTGGCGAGTGTGCCGGAGGAAATGGTCATGGAAATAAGGAGGCTGGCCACTATCTCGGAGGAAGCGATCGAAGAGTGGCTGGAGCTCTTCGGACGCCGCGCCCCCGCTCCAAAGACACGGGAAGATGCCCTCCGATCATTGCGGTTTTGGAGCTGCATAGGCGTCGATCGGCTGTTCGCCGAGCGATGGCGGTTGGACGGTGGGTGGCTCTCCGTCGAGGAATCCAAGCGCACCCTTTACTTGCAATATGACCAGGTCGCCATCGAGATGAGGAAGGAATTCGTAAGCCTATCTTTGCCAGAGTTCCAGTTTCTCTCCCGACGGAGCATGGATTAGGCTATGAAAATCTGGATGGTCTCGGACCTACATCTCGAATTCGGCGAACCCTTTAACGTCGAGCCGCCGTCAGACGCAGATATCATGGTCTGCGCCGGCGATGTGCTGATAAAGGGAGTAATTCCGAGCTTGGCGTGGCTGACCAAAAGGATGGCCCACAAGATACCGGTCATCTTCGTGGCGGGAAATCACGAGTTTTATGCCGCGTCGGTGCAGGAAAGTCTGAGCGAGGCCAAGCTGGTAGGCTCTCCTAACGTTCATTTCTTGGAAAATGATGTCGTGGAAATCGACGGCGTGCTTTTTGTTGGCGGCACGCTATGGTCCGATTTCCGGCTTTTCGGATGCAATCCCCAAATTGCCATGTCTTATGCCCAAAGCGGAATGAACGACTTTAAAAAGATCAAGTTTTCCAAGACGCCGTTTTCCAAGTTCCGGCCGATGCATGCATACAAAAAACACGTCAAGACGAGAGACTTCATCGCTGCTGAACTTCGAAAGCGCTCTGGCCAGAAGACAGTGGTCATTACCCACCATGCGCCGTCTGCGCGTTCAATCGCTGCCGACTTTAAGCACGATCCGCTGTCGGCCTGCTACGCTTCAGACCTTGAGGACCTAATTCGCGAGACTGTTCCCACGGTGTGGGTGCATGGACATGTGCACCATCGCAACGACTACACAATTGCCGAAACACGTATTCTGTCCAATCCCCGTGGATATCCCGGCGACAATACTGGCTTCGAGCCAAGGTTCGTTGTGGAAATTTAAAGAATCCGGCAGGCTGCGGGATGGTTGACTGTCAGCACCTGGTGCCCTGAACCGCCCGAAAATATGCGCCAAATGCCGAAAGGCGCTGTAGAATAGCCGGTGCAACTACGTCTACGAATACTTGGATTCACCAATGCCGAGCCGAAACACGCAAGACCCTCACGAAATAGAGAGACAAATGACTGTCGCCCGCCTTCGTTTCGAGAAAGCTGCCGCAGAAATGGCAGCCGAACACCGTTTTGGCGGCCTTGATGTTCGATCCACCGAGCTAGAGATAATGGAAGAAGCAACCCGACTCGTCAAAGAGGCTCGAACCACTTGATAGCAACGTATTCGGCTGTCCGAGCAGTATCCTCGATTCGCTGGAGAAAGCCGATGACCTCATCGATCTCGACAACCGACTACCAAGAGCTCCGCAAGAAGACGGAAGCTGAGACGGTCGAGACGGCAGCTCTTCGCGAACTGCTTCAACGTCGTTTGAAAGAGCCGCTTATCCCCGCGATTGAAATGGCAGTCCGCGTCGCCGCAACGATTGAGCGGAAGCGGCATTCACTCTGACCGTTAAACGAAGGGCCGCGATCTGCGTCGCGCCGTTCAAGGCGATTTTGTTGTCTTCTCAACAAATTGAAAAAGATCGGTTACTCCGCTCCAAAGACACCTCTGACGTCTGTCGGAAACTATGGGCGATGGCGAAGAGGAGTTTTACTCAACGATCATTGAGTTTTTTGCTGGAACGCCAGCGCGCCGACAATGATACCTTTCCAAAAGCCGCTCTCCCGGCCCGGATACGATCAATGGCCATATAGGTAAGCAAATGCACGTAATGGCACTCCTGAAGTCCGAAATGTTTGCAATATCAATCGAGCGGCAGAAGGCGTCTATCAACGATCTTTTCCCCGATTGGAATGAGTATGATCGTTTCGGGCTTGTCATTGATGAAGCCTTCGGTGGGATTGGCGCAACGCATTTGCTTCAGGTCGCAATGACCGCCTACTACGATGTTAAAGCGTCTCGCCGTAGCACACTGACGGTCTATCCCGAGATTTACGCGTTCCATATCGGACGCGGGTTCGGCTCCCACGCGCATTATGATTTTTGGCCTGCACGGCGTGAGGTAATTCTGAAAACCAGCGACCATCGCGAAGTGTTAGACGCAATCAATGATCGGGGCATAACTCGGCTTGCTGTTCCCGACAGAGCAATGAAGGATGTTGTTCATAGGCCAAAGGAAGAAGACGCCGCCTTTGACCGCATCTCTTCTGCCTTTGTTTACGATGCATCAGGTCGAACCAGCGGAGCCAATGTGACGATCTCCGGCTTGGACCGGCGCACGGAGTTCAATCCGACGCAAACTCTGCGGCCTCTGTCTGAACTCAAAATCAACCGAATTTCGTCTGCCACTGGCCGGCCCGTTAAGGAGGCGGACGATACGTTTTTACATTGGATCACGGAACGAGATGCTGACGTTACCGATCAGGATCGTGAATTCGCAAAAGCGCGACGGGCAGCCCTCAAGTCCGGCGACCTGGTGGAAGAAACTTATCGACGGGTCAGTGTTGCCGAAGCGCTAAAACGACTGGCTTCAGCGGGAATTCCGGCATGAATAGCGTCACCGACGATTGCGGCGGCGTCCTATGGGAAGTCGTGGGCGGCGTCTATTATATCAATTACCAACAGCAATGACCGCCTCGATTTCAACCTTTGCGCCCTTTGGAAGCTTGCTAACTTCAAAGCAAGCCCGCGCGGGATAGGGCTTGGCAAAGAAGCCTGCATAGACCTCGTTGATTCCGGCAAAATGGCCGAGGTCGGTTAGGAGGACGGTCGTCTTGACGGTGTTGGCGAGCGTGGTGCCGGCGGCAGCGGCAATGGCGACCAGATTCTTCAGGCACTGATCGGCCTGGGCGATGGCATCGTCGGAATTGAACTCGCCTGTCGCGGGATCGATCGGCAGCTGGCCTGAGACGAACAGCAGGTTGCCAACCCTGATCGCCTGCGAAAAAGGTCCGACAGCGCCCGGCGCTTCGGTCGTGTCGATTTCTTCGAGCATGAATTTGTCTCCTGTTGAATTACGGTCAGGCATAGCGCGCGATCGCGAGATCGGTCGCGTCGATAACGGGTTTACGGCCCGACACGAGGTCGGCGATGACGCGGGCCGAACCCGAACTCATGGTCCAGCCGAGCGTGCCGTGGCCGGTGTTGAGGAAGAGGCCGCCGACCTTGGTTGCGCCGATCACCGGCGTGCCATCCGGCGTCATCGGGCGGAGACCGGACCAGAAGCTCGCCTTCGACACATCGCCGCCGGGGAAAAGATCGGTGACGGAATGCTGCAGCGCCAGGCGGCGGGGCTCTCCGAGATCGTTGGTGTAGCCGGAGATTTCCGCCATGCCACCGACACGAATCCGGTCGCCGAGCCGGGTGATGGCGATCTTGAAGGTTTCGTCCATCACGGTCGAGATCGGCGCGCGCGCCTCGTCGGTGATCGGAATGGTCAGCGAATAGCCCTTGACCGGATAAACCGGCAGGCGAATATCATGCGGCCGCACCAGAAGCGGCGAGAAGCTGCCGAGCGCCACGACCACCGCAGTGGCTTCCAGCCGGCCATGGGCGGTGATGACGCCCCGGACACGGCCGCCCTCGACATCGAGACCGCGGATGATGCTGCCATAGTTGAAACGAACGCCGAGTTCCGCAGCTTTTGCCGCCAAGGCATTGGAGAACTTGAAACAGTCACCGGTCTCGTCCTTCGGCGTCAAAAGGCCGCCGACGATCTTCTCGCGCACATGCTTCAGTGCCGGCTCGACGCGAATGCAACCATCCAGATCAAGCACTTCATAGGGAATGCCATCTGCCGCCAGCGCCTTGACGTCTTTGGCCGATGCATCGAGTTGGGCCTCGGTCCGGAACAACTGCAGCGTGCCCTGCATGCGTTCGTCATAGGTAATGCCGGTTTCCTCGCGCATCGCGGCAAGCGAGATGCGGCTATAGTCCGCCAGTCGCAGCATGCGGCTCTTGTTGATGGCATAGCGCTTCGAGGTGCAGTTGGAGAGCATCTTCAGCATCCATGAAATCATGGCTGCATCGACCTTCGGGCGCAGGATCAGGGGCGCATGTTCCATGAACAGCCATTTCAGCGCCTTCATTGGAATGCCGGGGGCAGCCCAAGGCGAGCAATAGCCGAAGGATACCTCGCCGGCATTGGCAAAGCTGGTCTCCAGCGCCGGCCCGGGCTGGCGATCGATGACCGTGACCTCATGGCCGGCCTTGGCAAGCTGGTAGGCCGATGTGATGCCGACAATGCCGGCACCGAGAACAATGACTTTCATGATATCCTCAACGATGAAGAAGGTTCAGCGGTAGTGCCGCTGGTATCGGTGGCCGAGACCGCTGAGAATCTCGTAGGAAATGGTCCCGGCGTCGCGGGCGAAGTCGTCCAGCGTCTGGTTTGGCCCGAGCACCTCAACAAGACTTCCGAGCGTCAGCCGTTCCGCCGGTAAGTCGGAGATGTCGACGATGATGCTGTCCATCGAAACGCGGCCGACGATCGGCAGCCGGACGCCGTCGCAATAGACGGCACCCCTATCCGAGAGGCTGCGTGGCAGGCCGTCTGCATAGCCGGCGGCGATAGTCGCGAGCCGCGTTTCGCGCTTCGTGATATGGGTCGCGCTGTAGCCGATGCCGTTCCAGCCGGCACGGTGCGCGTCTGCACGACGGCGACATCGAGGTGGACAACCGGCTCCATCGGGTTATCCCGACTGCCTGTCGGTGCGCCTCCGTAAAGCGCGACACCCGGGCGAACGAGCACACCATGGTAGACCTCGCCGAGAAAGATGCCGCCGGAATTGGCAAAGCAGACCGAGAACTGGGAAAATTCGGCCGCCACCTTTGCCATTTCAGCGCGCTGGTCGCCGTTCTGCGCACTGTCCGCATCATCAGCGGAAGCCAGATGGCTCATGATGAAATGAACGTCGACGCCGTTTTCGACTTTCACGAGGTCGGCGAGAGCCGCGCGGTCTTCCGGGGCAAGACCCAGGCGCGACATGCCGGTGTCGAACTGCAGGACAGCAGACAGCGTCCGGGTCAACGCACTGGCTGCCGATGCCCATTGCCGCCACTGTTCCAGCGAATTTATAACGGGGACAATATCCTGGCGTGCGCAGGCCTCTTCATTTCCTGGCTGCAGACCGTTAAGCACGAACATAGCCGCATCCCGAGGCAAAAGCCTGCGCAACGCGAGGGCTTCCCCGAACTCGGCTATGAAGAAGTGTCGGCAGCCTTGGCCGTAGAGTTTCTGTGCGATGCGATCCGCGCCAAGGCCATAGGCATTCGCCTTTACGACAGCCGCGACAATCGCCGGCGCGACCTCGGCGCTGAGGCGTTTGTAGTTGCGGGCAAGTGCGGCCAGATCGATGGTCAGATAGCCCGATGCGCCACCAGCGTCCGCTTTCGGCTCATGCACCTTGCTGGGTAAAAAACCATCCATTTTCCGTCTCCCGAATCTCATCGCACCCTATTGAAAGAATCGGAGAATATCCGGCCGGAAGACGCTTGATTATTGCGTGAGTGGATGATTATTGAACGAAATGACAAATTATTGGAAGAATCTGCAATGGGGGCTCTCGACACGATCGATCGCAATATTCTCCGTCTTCTCCGGATTGACGCGCGGATGAGCAACGCAAGTCTCTCCGCCGAGGTCGGTCTGTCGCCGTCCGCCTGTTTACGGCGGATCAAGCTGATGGAACAGTCAGGCGTCATCCGCGGCTACACCGCTCTTGTGGACGCAGGAAATGCCGATGCCAGTATCGCAGTCATCATCAACATCACCCTGGAACGGCAAACTGAAGATCACCTCGACCGCTTCGAGGCGGCCGTGCGCAAATATCCGGAAATCCGGGAGTGTTTCCTGATGACAGGTGGATCAGACTATCTGCTGCGGGTCGAGGTCGAAAGCGCGGGCGAGTTCGAGCGAATCCACAAGGAAATTCTTTCCAAACTCCCGGGCGTTCTGCGCATCCACTCGAGTTTTTCGATTCGCAACGTGTTAGCGACGCGGCCCAAGAGAAATTGAGTCTTCCCATGCCTAGCCCGACGTAACGATTTGTTGCCTCGCAAGGAGGTCAACGCCAGTCAATTTGAGGCGAGCTATAGTCATCGCATAACGACTTTGTCCAAGCCGTCCTGCGGGGTCAAAGGATCGTCGAAATCAACCACGATGCGGGATTGTGAGGTAACCCATCCCGTGCCCGCAATCTGTGCTCGAACACCCTCAAATCCATGATAGGCGAGTTCTTCGGTTAGTGTCGCCTTCAACGAAGTCCCGAATATTGAGACTGTCTTCAGCGTTTCTCCGTAAGAAATGCGCTTCTTGTCGTAGAGTTGGACCAGCATCGCAGTCGTGGGTACTCCTGCCGGAGATCGAACGACACTTTCGCAAGGGTAAACATAATTGCAGGCCCGGCATTCCAAGGTCGTTTCAGCGCCCTGTTCGGGCTCTCCTACAAATTGAACGAACGATAGCGGTCCTTCGTCACCGAACACTGGGTGAACTGGGTTCACGACGCGACGTGCTTCTGCGAGGAAACTTTTCGCAAATCTGACCAACTCCGCTTCCTCTTCTCGAACCAATCTAAAGCCGAAATCCGAGGCTCTGACGAGAGGATAGAAAGCGCCAGTCCACACGAGATCGAATGGTATCGTTCCGATCCGTGGAACATCCACCGTTAGATTTTTCGAGTATAGAAACGACGGAGTGTCTGACTGATAGTGTACGCCTCGTACCTTGCCACCGCGGCAATCGGCCGTGATTTTCACGAGACCCCCGGGTGCTTCCAGGGTAATTTCAGTGGGGCCTTCCTTCATGGGAATGCGGCCGGCCTCCAACAACGCGATTGCGGTGCACATCGTGTTTGTCCCGGAAATGAGTGGATACCCCATCACTTCCATAATGATGTATCCGGCGTGCGCCTCCGGGATCGATGAAGGTACCACCAAATCCGCATAGAGCGATGGGTGGCCGCCCCTGGGTTCATCAAGGAGGAGCTTTCGCAGACCGTCCGCCTCGGTGCGGAGATATTCCATTTTTTCCCGCACGCTTGATCCCGGGAGATTTTTAACGCCTCCGAGAACTATACGGTGAAGGTCGCCACCAACGTGCACATCCACGACATCGACAAAGCCTCGGTTAACACCGACGCCAACGCGAACATTCTCCAGCAAAGCGTTCTCCTTAAAAGGGTGACCGGCCCCAGAGTATCGTGGCTATTGCCGTGGAGAAGAGCGAAAAAATTGTTTCTGATATTAGCTGAAATGTAGGCTGGCTGGCTCATCGGAAGGATATCGACAGAGGTTTCTGCGGCGTAAGCGATGTGCTGATCCCACCTTGGCTGGATAACACCGAACTGTCGTATCAAGCTTCAATCGCAGAAGAGCGCTACGGTCGGATAGCGCCACTAGGAGACATTGGAACCTATCACGGTTTCCGCTGTCTATGCCGAAAAGCATCGACGAACGCCGAGAAGGCTGGCGAAGAATTGCGCCGGCTCGGATAATAGAGATGGTAGCCTTGGAAGGTCGGACACCAGTCCGAAAGCACCTGCCGCAGCCGCCCACGCTCGACATGTCGCAAGACGAGGTCCGTGGGCACGTAGGCAAGACCGATGCCGTCCAAGGCAGCGTCTATCGCGGGAGCGATGTTGCTCAAGGTAAGCTGGCCCTCCACCCGCACGCTGAACTCACGGCCGTCGCGCTCGAATTCCCAGGCATAAAGCCCCCCGGACGTTGGAAGGCGAAGGTTGACGCAGTTGTGGCCTGTCAGGTCCTGCGGGATTGACGGCGGCCCATGCCGCTCCAGATAGTCGGGCGAGGCAACGACGGAATACGACACGTCGGGTCCTATGCGCACGGCCACCATGTCACGGGCGACGGCCTCGCCAAGACGGACGCCGGCGTCGAACTGTCGCTCGACAATGTTGGTGAATCCGTTGTCGACAATGATTTCTACCGTCACGTCGGAGAAGTCCCGCAGAAATGCCGAGAGCCGGCGGCGGAACACAAGCTCGACTGCATCGTCGGGGCAGACGACCCGGACCTCACCAGACGGCTTGTCGCGCAGCGCGCTGATGGCGCTGATACCCACGCTGATGCTGTCGAAATGGGGCTGGATGCTCTCCATAAGGCGTTCGCCGGCCGCCGTGGGTGCGACATCCCGAGTTGTGCGGGAAAGAAGCCGAATGCCCAGCCGCTCTTCCAGCGCGCTGACTGTGTGACTGAGCGCCGAGCGTGTGAGGCCAAGCTTGGCGGCAGCGCGCGTGAAGCTCCGCTCCTTGGCAACTTCCAAGAATGCTCTCATCTCGGTGAACTCGTCCCGCCGCATTGTTGAATGTCCTTCACCTTAACATGCAGATTATACCTTCTAGTCTGTCTAACCCCGTTTGGCTATCTATTGCGGCAACCGCAAAGGAGAGCCCTGAATGGCCATTGAGCTGACAGCGAATGACGCAATCTCGGCAGAAACCGTAGAAACCCCATGGGCGGCCGTGACCTGCCTGTCGCTCCTGACCTTTCTTCTGGTCGGATTGGAGTTCCTGCCGGTCAGCCTCCTGACTCCGATCGCCGGAGAACTATCGGTATCGGAAGGACAGGCCGGGATGGCCATCACCGTCTCGGGCGTCTTCGCTGTAATCACCAGCCTCTTCGGCAACGGCTTTCTGTCGAAATGGGACAGGAAGGCAGTCGTCCTGCTCTACACCGGGGTTCTGGTCCTCTCCAGTCTGACAGTCGCCCTCGCTCCCAACTTCGCCGTCTTTCTCGCGGGTCGGGCTCTTGTCGGCGTCGCGATCGGCGGTTTCTGGTCGCTGTCGACAGCCATCCTCGCACGTCTGGCATCGAAGTCGGACCTGCCGAAGGCCATCGCTCTGCTCCAGGGCGGCACCGCGCTCGCCATCGTTGCAGCGGCTCCTCTCGGCAGCTTTCTCGGCGGGCTGATCGGCTGGCGCGGCACCTTCCTGATCACGGTCCCGATCGGTCTCGTCGCCCTGATCTGGCAATTTGCCGTTCTGCCGAAGATGCCTGCGACGGAAACCGTGTCGGTCGGCCGGATGTTGCGCCTCTTGCGCAACCCCGCCTTCCTGATCGGCATGGCGGCGACGGGTCTCGTCTTCATGGGGATGAACGCGCTTTCGATCTATCTGCGTCCGTTTCTCGAAGGTGTCACCGGGGTGGAACTCAACACGCTCTCGCTGATGCTTCTGGGTGTCGGACTCGGCGGTTTGGCCGGGACTTCCCTGATTGGCTTCGTTCTGCGCCGACACCTGACCGCCGCGCTTATTGGTCTGCCGGGCACGGTCGCCCTGATCGCTCTCCTGCTGATCGGCTTCGGGTCTTCACCGTGGGCCACCGCGGTCCTTCTCGTGCTCTGGGGATTCTTCTCGACCCCGACCCCGGTGGCCTGGAACACTTGGATGGCGAGGCTGGTCCCCGATGAACTAGAAGCGGCGGGCGGTATCCAGGTCGCTCTGATCCAGTTGGCCATTGCAGGCGGGGCGTTTGCAGGCGGCGTTCTTTTCGACATCGCAGGCTGGTGGAGCGCTTTCCTTCTGGCCGCCCTCCTTCTTGCGGGCTCCGCCGCGTTCGGAGCGCTCGCCGGCCGCCGCGTTTGACCTCTCAACAATCTCGAACAGGAGAACATCATGACTCAAGGAATCGAAAATAAAGTCGTCGTCATCACCGGCGCGAGCAGCGGACTGGGAGAAGCTACGGCACGCCATCTCGCCGAGCGAGGTGCCACTGTGGTGCTCGGTGCCCGACGGCGTGACCGCATCGATGCACTGGCCGACGAACTCACCGCAAAGGGCTACAAGGCCAGGGCGGTCCAGACAGATGTCACGGACAGGCAGCAGGTTAGCAACCTGGTGGACACGGCGGTGAGCGAATTCGACCGCATCGACGTCATGCTGAACAATGCGGGCCTGATGCCGCTTGCCCCGCTCGAACGTCTCAAGGTGGACGAGTGGAACCGCATGATCGACGTCAACATCAAGGGCGTGCTCTACGGCATCGCCGCCGCGCTGCCGCATATGAAGGCGCGGAAGTCCGGACACATCATCAACGTTTCCTCGGTCTACGGGCATGTCGTCGATCCGGGTGCCGCTGTCTACTGCGCCACCAAGTTCGCCGTCCGCGCACTCTCCGAAGGGCTGCGCAAGGAGGTGAAGCCTTACAACATCCGGACGACCATCATCTCGCCCGGAGCCGTCAGCACCGAGCTTCTCGATCATATCAGCGAGAGGGATATCCAGGCAGGCACGAAGGAGTTCGTGAGCAAGATCGCCGTGGGTGCGGACACCTTCGCCCGGACGGTCGCCTTCGCGGTAAACGAGCCAGACGATGTCGACATCAACGAAATCCTGTTCCGGCCCACGGCGCAACCAGTTTAACAGGACCCGCATCATGGCGACGAACACCTTGGCTATGACCCGGCGGGGATCGTAGGTGGCGCTCTGGCGGCCGCGACTTTGCCCTTTGGGGTACGTGGGCAGGACGGCCGCGATCCCGCTAGCCAGGAGCCGACCGACGTCAAGATCAGAATGACCTTCAACGACCTGTCGCTGACGGCCACGCTTTACGACAATCCATAAGCGCGCGATTTCGCCTCGATGCTTCCTCTGGACCTCAGGATCGAGGATTTTGGGGGAACGAGAAGATCGTCCGTCTGCCGCGGAAGCTGACCGAGGAAGGCAGCGGCCCGTTCGGAAACGAGCGGCCCGGCGACCTCTGCTACTTCAAGCCATGGGGCAATTTCGCCCTGTTCTACGACGACTACCGCTGGGACGGGCTGATCCGTCTCGGCCGCTTCGACGGGGGCTTCGAGCCTCTGCTCGTTCGCGGCGGATACCCCGTGCGGATCGAACGGATTTGAATTATCCACGCCACCATCCGAAGAGGACTAACCGAATGAAAAACTTCATGATCACACTTATGGCACTGACGCTGGCCGCGTCCTCTCCCGCCTTCGCCAATGACAGCAAGTCTGCGATAACGGGGACGTGGCGCATGACGTCGCTACATGTCACCGACGCGAGCGGCAAGCAGACCGAAATCCCCTATTCAGGCCAGGTCATCTTCTCGCAAGGCGGAACGCTCTCCGTCCAGGCGATGAACCCGGACGCCGCCGCGGAACCGACGCCCTATACGGCGAACGGATATGAGGCGTACTACGGCCCGGTGGAAGTCGACGAAACCAAAAAGACGTTTGCCATCATGGTGGAATCGTCACTTGTCCGAAATCTCATCGGTCAGCGCATGGAGCGGAGGTTCGAGGTCGATGACGATCAGCTCACAATCACGCCCGCCGATCCCAAGGAAGGCTGGCGCGTGACCTACGAAAGGCTCTGAGGAGAATGGCCCACTGAGAGTAAGCTGGAAACGGAAGGAGGCGCTCGACCCGAACGGGAAGCGCCTCCTTCGTTAACCCGGATGACGTCGAACGTGCCAGCTATGCAGCTTGCCACAGGATGTCATCGAAACGGGTGATACGCGATAGATGGACATCGGAATGCTCCTGTTCAAGATGCGCAAAAATATGACATCCCGACGGTGCGATCCGCCCCAACATATTCAATAGACAGGTTGCTCAATCGGCTGGTTTGCTCTTTGAGCGCGCTAGCGGCCAACCCCGATGGATGACCGCAACGGGCGGTGGTCAATTGCGGGAACTGCAATTTATGGCGGGATAATTCCACGGCAAAAGGCCATCAATCTCGCTCTGTTTGTGGCCAGTGACGATGGCCGTGAGGGTGGCGGTCAGATAGGCCAGCGGATCGACGGCGTTGAGCTTGCAGGTCTCGATGAGCGATGGTCGCCCAATTCTCCGCTCCGGCATCGTGGCCCGCGACTAGTGCATTCTTACGATTGAGGGAAATCGGCCGAATGGTTCGCACCGACGATCACGACGTCGAATTCCATGTTCTCTCGGTCGGGGCCGGCCGTTGTGCCGTGGTCTCCAGAGAGTCAGAACTTCGGCGCGGGCTTTCCGGCTTTGCGATGGGCCGCGACGACGGTGTTGGCCATCAGCATAGCGATCGTCATAGGCCCGACACCGCCGGGAACTGGGGTGATGCCGCCGGCAACTTCGGCGCATTCGGCAAAGGCGACATCGCCGACAAGCCGCGACTTGCCTTCACCATTCTCGGGTGCCGCGATCCGGTTGATCCCGACATCGATCACCGTCGCGCCGGGCTTCACCCAGTCCGCCCTGACCATTTCCGCGCGGCCGACGGCGGCGACCAGAATATCCGCGTTGCGGCAGGCGACGGGTAAGTCTTTCGTCCGAGAGTGGGCGATGGTCACCGTTGCGTTGGCCGCCAGTAGAAGTTGCGCCATCGGCTTGCCGAACAGGTTGGAGCGGCCGACAACAACGGCGTTCAGACCGGAGAGATCGTTGCCGTGCTTGTGTTTGACCAGAACCATCGCGCCGGCGGGTGTGCAGGAGACAAGCCCACCATCGAGATCGCCGGTCGCGACCTTGCCGGCGTTGACGACGTGCAAGCCGTCGACGTCCTTCTCCGGCAGGATGGACTGGATGATCGGATCGGAGCTCAGGTGGTTCGGCAGCGGGAGCTGGACGAGGATGCCATGCAGGCTTTCGTCGACATTTAGCGTCTCGACGAGGCTTGCCAGTTCTTCCTGCGTCGTCTCCATCGCCAGCGTATGCTGGACGGATTTGAAAGCGCATTCTTCGGCCATGCGCCTTTTAGCGCCGACATAGGCATGGCTCGCGGGATCGTTTCCGACGATGACGACGGCTAGACCGGTCTTGACTCCTGTATCTCTCTCTAGCGCTGCGGCAGACGCCTTCACGGCTCTGATGACAGACGCGGCGATTTGCTTTCCATCAATTTTCTTGGCGACCATCGTTTTAGCCCATGCGTTCTGAAGCGAAGGAGCCGGGGCTGGCGGGGAAGACGATTGTCTTGTTGCCGTTCATGAAGACGCGGTGGTGGATATGGGCGTGGACGGCACGGGCCAGAACCTGGCTTTCGACGTCGCGGCCGATCGAAACGTAGTCTTCCGCCGACTGCGCGTGGGTGATGCGGGCGACGTCCTGTTCGATGATCGGACCTTCATCGAGGTCTTCCGTCACGTAGTGGGCTGTTGCCCCGATCAGCTTCACGCCGCGCTCGTAGGCCTGCTTGTAAGGGTTCGCTCCCTTGAAGGACGGAAGGAAGGAGTGGTGGATATTGATGATCCTGCCCGACATCTTCTTGCAGACGGCGTCCGAAAGGACCTGCATGTATCGGGCGAGCACGATGAGCTCTGCGCCGGACTGCTCGACGACCTCCATCAGCTTGGCCTCCGCCTGCGGCTTGTTCTCCTTGGTCACCTTGATGTGGTGGAAGGGGATATCGTGGTTGACGATCAGCTTCTGGTAATCGAAATGGTTGGAGACGACGCCGACGATCTCGATCGGCAACGCCCCGATCTTCCAGCGGTAGAGCAGATCGTTCAGGCAGTGGCCAAAGCGAGAGACCATGAGGAGAACCTTGGTTCTCCGATCGCCTCGGTTGAAGGCGTAGTCCATTGAAAATCTCTTTGCCACCTCGGCGAAGTCCTGACGGATATCGGCTTCGGCGACGTTGGTTTCAGAGCGAAATCCGACGCGCATGAAAAAGCGGCCGGTCTCCAGATCGTCGAACTGAGAACTGTCCGTGATGTTGCAGCCCTTCTCAGCAAGATAGCCCGAGATGGCGGCGACAATACCGCGTGTCGATTGGCAGGATACATTGAGGACAAGAGAATTGGCGGTCACGGGAGACTCCAAAAAGAATAGCGGCATTTGCGTTTGGGGCAGATGACTTTGGCTGCTTCCAGATTTGTTTGGGTCCACATCGGTCGGGCCGATCTGGCGCGCTGTCCCAACTAGGCTCTTCATGAAAAAATAGCAATAAAATTTCACGTATGAATAAAAGTTTTTTGGTTCTTGTTTGTGCGGATGGGGAGATTGCTCCGGAAACGTGGAACAAATGCCACAAGAGCCAACCAAAACGGGGGCGGTGTCCGTTCGCAAACGGAAACAGCCTTGCACCAACTTATAGGCGGAACGATCAGTACTGTGGTGGCGTGATTATCCAGACGACTTTGGTCGGCTCGTTACCTGGATTGGCGCAGCGATGAGTCGCCGTGCTTTTGAACGAGAAACTGTCACCTGCGTTCAGGGTGAAATGTTGGCCGGAAACCCATAGATCGAGAGTTCCGCTGATGACAATTCCCGCCTCAACGCCGTCGTGGCTGTAGTCACCGCTGTCGGCACCGACATCGATCGTACTCATCAGCATTTCCAGAGGGCCGCTGAGATTGGGCGAGAGCAACTCTTCCTGAATGCCCAGCTTCGTGAATGTAAGCTTCCGCCTGTTGTCAGCGCGAACAATTATGTCTTTTTCGTCCGCTGGAACATCGCTAGCATGAAAAAACCAGTTGATCTGGACACCAAGCGTCGTGCTGATTTTTTTCAGGACCCCGATCGGCAACTTGGATTGGTTTCGCTCGATCTGGCTGAGATATCCGACGGAGATTCCAGCGGAGTCCGCTACCTCCTGAAGTGTCATGCCCTTGGCTTTGCGCAATTCTCTGATTTGCGATCCGATAACATCCTCATCTGTTTGAGTCTCGTCTGCAGCTTTAAGCCTCTCGGCAGCGCGTTCCGGCATGATCAATTCCTTCCAAAGTGAGAATTGCATATCTCCGCGCAGTTGCAGAGGCAACACTCAACTAACTCCACATTATTCATGAATTGGATATTTTGAGAAAAAATGCGGCATACGTGAAAAATCAATACAAAAATTTCATATTGAAAAAAATAGAGCATGGCTGTACAAGCGTCCTGTCACGCTTTCGTCCGAAGACACAGGTCCGGCCGGAGAATGGCACTTTCTCAAATTGGAGGTTGGCCGTGAAAATTATCGTCCCCGTGAAGCGTGTGGTCGACTACAACGTTAAAATCCGGGTGAAGCCGGACGGTACAGGTGTCGAGCTCGCCAATGTGAAGATGTCGATGAACCCGTTCGACGAGATTTCCGTCGAAGAGGCGCTGCGCCTGAAGGAAGCCGGCAAGGCGTCGGAAGTCGTCGTCGTCTCCGTCGGTCCGGCCAAGGCTGAGGAAACGCTGCGCACGGCTCTGGCCATGGGTGCCGATCGTGCGATCCTGGTCGAGACCGACGATGCGGTCGAGCCGCTGGCCGTCGCCAAGATCATCAAGGGCGTGGCGGAAGCCGAACAGCCCGGCCTGATCATCGTCGGCAAGCAGGCGATCGATGACGATTCCAATCAGACCGGCCAGATGCTGTCGGCTCTCCTGGGCTGGGCGCAGGGCACCTTTGCTTCGAAGATCGAGATCGGCGACGGCAAGGCGCAAGTGACGCGCGAAGTCGACGGCGGCCTGCAGACCATCGAGATCAAGTTGCCGGCCGTGGTCACCACCGACCTGCGCCTCAATGAGCCGCGCTACGCCTCGCTGCCGAACATCATGAAGGCGAAGAAGAAGCCGCTCGACAAGAAGACGCCGGCCGACTTCGGCGTCGATACCAGCCTGCGGCTAAAGGTCCTCAAGACCGAGGAGCCCTCGGGCCGCAAGGCCGGCGTCAAGGTGAACAGTGTCGAGGAACTGGTGTCTTTGCTGAAGACCGCCGGCGTCCTGTAAATCAAGCGGAAGAACAAGGAGTTTACTAACATGGCCATTCTACTTCTGGCTGACCACGACAATGCAACCCTGTCCGACCAAACCGCCAAGGCACTCACGGCGGCAACCGCGATCGGCTCGGATGTCCACGTCCTAGTTGCTGGCTCCGGTGCAAAGGCTGCGTCCGATGCGGCGGCAAAGCTCTCCGGTGTGTCGAAGGTGCTGCTCGCCGAGGACTCAAGTCTTGCCAATCAGCTGGCCGAGCCGCTTGCGTCGCTGATCGTCTCGCTTGCCCCCGGCTATGATACGATTATCGCGGCGGCGACGGCCTCGGCCAAAAACGTCATGCCGCGGGTCGCAGCGCTTCTCGACGTCGCGCAGGTCTCAGAAATCATAGAGGTCGTCTCCGCAGATACGTTCAAGCGGCCGATCTATGCCGGCAACGCCGTCCAGACGGTCCAGTCGGGTGAAGCCAAGAAGGTGATCACCGTGCGCACCGCCTCGTTCGCCGCTGCTGGCGAGGGTGGATCGGCCCCAGTCGAGACGGTGTCGGCTGCCGCCGATCCGGGCCTATCGTCACATATTTCCGATGCACTGTCTTCGTCGGACCGTCCGGAACTCACTTCCGCGAGGATCATCATCTCCGGCGGCCGTGCGCTCGGCTCCTCGGAGAAGTTCCAGGAAGTCATCCTACCCGTCGCCGACAAGTTGGGTGCAGCGGTCGGCGCATCGCGCGCCGCCGTCGATGCCGGCTATGCGCCGAACGACTGGCAGGTGGGCCAGACCGGCAAGGTCGTTGCACCGCAGCTCTACATCGCGGCAGGCATTTCCGGTGCCATCCAGCACCTCGCCGGCATGAAGGACTCGAAGGTCATCGTCGCCATCAACAAGGACGAGGAAGCTCCGATTTTCCAGGTCGCAGATTATGGCCTCGTCGCCGATCTATTCGAAGCCCTGCCTGCGCTTCAGCGAGCTCTTTAATTCCTCTGCTACGTCTACCCAACTTCGATAGCTGCCGGTTTCGCCAGCATCCTCAAATGGAAAAAGCACGATGATCAATATACCCACCAAGGCACGCGTTGTTATCGTCGGCGGAGGCATCTCTGGATGTTCGGTAGCCTATCATCTTGCAAAGCTCGGTTGGACAGACATTGTCTTGCTAGAGCGAAAGCAACTGACCTCCGGCACGACCTGGCATGCCGCCGGTCTTATCGGCCAGTTGCGCGCTTCGCAGAATATGACCCGTCTGGCGAAATACTCCGCTGACCTTTACGTCAAGCTTGAGGCAGAAACCGGGATCGCCACGGGAATGCGCCAAAATGGCTCCATTACGGTTGCACTTACCGAGGAGCGAAAGGAGGAAATCTATCGACAAGCAAGCCTTGCCAGGGCGTTCGATGTCGATGTCCAGGAAATCTCCCCGCAGGAAGTCAAGATGTTGGTTTTCACGCAGAACTGAGCCGGTTAGGCGCATAATTTCCATTGAGAATTGAGCCATGTGAACCTTTCCCCCCAACGCGGTGAGCGACGGGGGCAACGGAGTGATCCACATGGGACTTTTAAACATCATCCGCCGGATGGCGCTGCGCGAGAAGCAGTCGATCCGGGAGATCAGTCGGCGCACGGGGCTGTCACGCAACACGATCGCGAAGTATTTGAGCGCTGGTACGATCGAGCCGACGTTCGCGGTACCGGAGCGACCGAGCAAGCTTGATCCTTTCGCCGATAAGCTCTCTGGCTGGTTGAAGACCGAGGCCGGGAGGTCGCGCAAGCAGCGCCGAACGCTGAAGCAGCTTCATGCGGACTTGGTGGTTCTCGGCTTTACCGGCTCCTATGGTCGGGTCGCCGCATTCGCCCGTGACTGGCGGGCTGAGCAGCAGAAAGCGGGCCGCGGCATATTCGTTCCGCTATCCTTTCGCCCAGGCGAAGCATTCCAATTCGATTGGAGTGAAGATTATGCCGTGGTAGGCGGCGAGCGCACGAAGCTGCAGGTCGCACATATCAAGCTGTCGCACAGTCGGGCTTTTCTGGTCAGGGCCTACCTGCTGCAAACGCACGAGATGCTGTTCGATGCCCATTGGCACGGCTTCCGTGTGTTCGGCGGCGTACCTGGCCGTGGCATCTACGATAACATGAAGACGGCGGTCGATCGCGTAGGCCAGGGCAAGGAGCGGCAGGTCAACATCCGCTTCCTGGCGATGACGAACCATTATGTCTTTGCGCCCGAGTTCTGCAATCCAGCGGCAGGTTGGGAGAAAGGTCAGGTCGAGAAGAACGTCCAGGATGCCCGACCACGCTTGTGGCAACAGATGCCGGACTTTCCAGATTTGGCGGCGTTGAATGCCTGGCTGGAACAGCATTGCCAGGACCTATGGAGGGAGACTGCGCATGGCACCTTGTCCGGCACGATCGCGGATGTCTGGGCTGATGAGCGGGCAGCATTGATGTCGCTCCCCGCCATGTTTGACGGCTTCGTCGAGCAGAGCAAGCGCGTCTCGCCGACATGCCTGATCACCTTTGAGCGTAATCGTTACAGCGTGCCAGCATCGTTTGCGAACCGGCCCGTCAGCCTGCGGATTTATCCCGAGCGACTGGTCGTTGCGGCCGAGGGCAATGTCCTATGCGAGCATGAGCGGGTCATTGAACGCAGCCACGACAAACCGCCGAGGACGATTTATGACTGGCGACATTACCTTGCCGTCATCCAGCGCAAACCCGGTGCCCTGCGCAATGGTGCGCCCTTCCTGGAATTGCCGTTGGCCTTTCGACAACTGCAAGACCAGATGCTTCGCCGCCCCGGCGGTGATCGTGAGATGGCGGACATACTCGCTCTTGTCCTTCATCACGACGAACAGGTCGTCCTCAGGGCTGTGGAACTGGCTTTGGATGCGGGGGTGGCGACCAAGACGCATGTGCTGAACCTGCTGCATCGGCTGATCGACGGCAAGACAATCGATGGTCCCGACATCGATACGCCACAGGCGCTGACCTTGCTGCGTGAACCCAAGGCCAACGTCGAACGCTATGATGGCCTACGCGCCCGGATCGCAGGAGGTCGCCATGCGTCATGATCCTGCCAGTGCCGCCGTCGTCATCATGCTGCGTAGCCTGAAGATGTATGGCATGGCCCAAGCCGTCACAGACCTGATCGAGCAAGGGGCTCCTGCCTTTGATGCGGCCGTGCCCATCCTGTCACAGTTGCTGAAGGCCGAGATGGCCGAGCGCGAGGTCCGCTCCATCGCCTATCACATGAAGGCCGCTCGCTTTCCTGCGTACAAAGACATCTCCGGCTTCGACTTCGCTGACAGCGAAATCAACGAGGCTACCGTGCGCCAACTGCACCGATGCGAGTTTATGGATGGGGCGCAGAACGTTGTCCTAATCGGTGGCCCTGGCACTGGAAAAACGCATGTCGCGACCGCTCTTGGAATCCAAGCCATCGAGCATCATCGCCGAAAGGTCCGCTTCTTCTCGACCATCGAACTGGTCAATGCTCTCGAGCAGGAGAAGGCCAAGGGCAAGGCGGGCCAGATCGCGGAGACCTTGGTGCGCCTCGATCTGCTCATCCTAGACGAGTTGGGATACCTGCCGTTCAGCGCCTCAGGCGGCGCACTACTCTTCCACCTTCTGAGCAAGCTCTACGAGCGCACCAGCGTCATCATCACAACCAATCTCAGCTTCAGCGAGTGGGCAACCGTCTTCGGCGACGCCAAGATGACGACCGCTCTGCTCGATCGTCTGACCCACCGTTGTCATATCCTGGAAACTGGAAATGACAGCTTCCGCTTCAAAGCCAGCTCGGCCGCCGCAGCCCAGAAGAAAGGAGAAAAAGCCAATCTCTTGACCAAACCCTGATCAGAAAACCATACTTAGAGGTGGCTCACTTCTCGGTGGAAAAACCGGCTCAGTTCCGCGTGAAAACCAACACCCTGCAAAACTTTTCACCGTACAAATGCAGCACTGTGGTCAGATTGTAGCGCTTGCGATGCCCGCTTATCGAGAAACTATATTCGGTGATACCGACGTCTTCAATTTCAACCAACGACGACTCCCCACCAGCTCGAGAACCGTGATCTGGTGTCTTGATTTAGAAATAATTATTAAGTTGAGGTCTTGATATAAGTCGCTTTCCCGCTTACCACCTGAATAACAAGACTTCGGTATTCAGTATAATTCAAGACTTCAAAGCGATTTTGGTACTTTACTTCTTGGTTGTTTGTCAGAGGTACTGTTATGATTACATCATTTTTATCAATTTGTCGATCCTTAAATGGAAAATCTGTCGATATCTACTTATGTTCGACAATCGGACTCTGAAGGCTAGCCATGCCACCTGAGATTTTTCCGAAGAAGCATTTTCTGATCGATTGGTCTTCAATCGGCGTCGGTCGTGCTCCTGAGCGACCCCTCCATTTGCGCCGTCGCCAATCAGGATGCGGAAAAACTCTCACCCGCAGTCAAGAGAAAGTGCGTACAGGGTTGTCGGCTAGTGGCCGGCCGCGCAGCGATGTGATGATGGGGGAAACTTGCAGTACGCTATCGTGCTAGGCAGGTAGGCTCATGGCCAGTGACTGCAGACGACGACAAATTGGCAAAAGGTGCCTGACGGCATCCTGCACACACGTTACCAATTTGATCGTCTATATAATTTGATCAGCAGGTTCCGACGCTACGAAGCTCGCCGACCCACAAGGCTGACTGCAGCATCGAATCGTCATGAATGGCTGAGGTTCGACCGGCCTTGACCATCTTCCGCGCCACGTTACCAATATCCATATTCGTGCAAACCTTGGCGATAACATGTTGTAAAGTTTCGTCGATTTGCCACGAATATGATCGCCAATGTGGCTTCCGGATTTCCTCTTTTGGCAGGTCGGCGGGCGCGAGATTGACGGTGATGCGCTTGGGCGGGAGCGACAGGCCCGAAGCGTGAAGAGCGGCTCGCACCCGCTCGCGGCTTTCGGCAACCGCCTTGTCCGGCAAACCGACAATCTGCATGCCGACCTGACCCGGCGCCACCATGACCTGCACATCCACAGGTACGCCTTCTATTCCCTGAAATGCAACCGTACTGACACGTGCGACCATTCCTGCCCCTTTCGTGCGGGCTGGGCCAGAACCCGCCTCTGGCTTTTCCCTCGGGTTGTGAGGGAAAATCTTGCACGGAATACGGAATAAAACAAGAACAATTATCGAACGATTTCGCGTCAGGCGATTGTTTTGATTGTGGCCGGTTGTACCGCGCGAGCAAAAAAGAACAACCAGGTACAGCTTAGGAGAGCTTTGCGCGGGTATTCTTTACGGGTGTATTGATCTGCAATTTTCTCAATCTGAACGATGGATTGAGGAAGGCAATGTCACGTCGGCGCTTTGGTAAACTGTGCTATCAGGCGAGATCTGCAACGCGTCCCGGCGATAGGCGATCAACCCGGCCGGACGCACGGGCAAACACAGCGTGAAGGATTTGCTTCGCCTTATCGCCATCCCCGTTGCTGATCGCGGCCGCGGTATCGCTGTAGTCCGCCATCCGGCATGATTGCACAAATGCGCCGAGCACGCCGCGATGGTGAACTCGAAGACCTTCAACCGCATTCGCGGTCAGGCTCCGCAGAAACGGGTTTCCGGCCGCAACGGCAATCCGCTCGTGAAATTCGAGTATGAGGTCGCCACGTTCCTCGTTTGGCGCAGTCTTTATCTGTGCCGCGATCTCAGGCAACGCAGCAACCGTTGATGGTCGCATCAAGGCGACACGCTCGGCCAGTGCGGGTTGAGTATGGGCCAGAACGCCCAGAAGATCTTCGCCAAAGTGCGGAAATTGCCGGCTTTCGCTGATCCAAGCGGTAATTTCGCGGTCGATCAGGTTCCAGGACTGGGTATCGAGGATCGCGGTACCACGGCGCCGACGTGTTTCCACCACGGATTTGGCCGCAAGATATTTGGTCGCTTCCCGTATGACGGTTCGGCTGACCCTGAGCTGCTCGCCGAGCTCATCCTCTTTCGGAAGATATCCGTTTGCACCCCATTGCTTGGAAACAATAGCCATGAATATCTGTTTGGCTGCCAGCTGATTAAGGTCGACATTCTGCTCGCGCAGAGGAGTCAATGCGCTCCCGATCTCGCGGGGGGCACTGGCCCGCGGTATTGGATCGGGGCGGCGGTAGACGGTCATTATCAGTTCCTGGAACGCGCTTGTTAAGTGAATTGGATGCACGCTTTTATAATAGATGGTACGTATTAAGTCAAACCGCGAAGACGGTGTTTGGGGGCCAACGTGACGA
This sequence comes from Pararhizobium capsulatum DSM 1112, assembly GCF_030814475.1. Lineage (NCBI taxonomy): Bacteria > Pseudomonadati > Pseudomonadota > Alphaproteobacteria > Hyphomicrobiales > Rhizobiaceae > Pararhizobium > Pararhizobium capsulatum. The sequence continues at coordinate 812,836 of NZ_JAUSVF010000001.1, forward strand.
CAATACTCTGTTTCGGCGATTCCAATACCTGGGGATGCCCGCCGTTCATCAATCTCGCGCTTGCGCCCAATCGGATACCGAAGGAGCAGCGATGGGCGCACATTATGGCGCGCGAGGCGGGGCAGAATGTCGAAGTCGTAGAAGATGGTTTGAGTGGGCGCACCACTGTTTTTGACGACCCGATCGAGGGGGATCACAAAAACGGATCGCGCCTGATCGTGGCCTCCATTGAAACCCATGCTCCGCTCGATCTTATCGTGATCATGTTGGGTTCCAACGACTTCAAAATGCATTTCAATTCCTCTGCTTTCACCTCGGCCAGAGGCGTGCTGACGCTCGTTCAGCAGATCAAAGGATATTACGTTTTGGCAGAGCGAAATCCTGAGATTCTCATCGTCGCGCCCCCTGCCATAACCCAGCGAGCCGAGCCGGAATTCTGGGGCGATGCATGGCGTCGCTGCGATGGACATGCTGAATATCTAAGGCAGGTGGCGGAGCGAACCGGCTGTTTTTACTTCGATTGCAATCTGGTCGCACGCGCCGGCGAGGATGGCGTGCATCTGGATCTGGCAGGACACCGGGCTCTCGGGCAGGCGCTCGGTCGGGAGGCGCGTCAGATATTGGCGCTTGCAATGACCAGGTAATATCGTCCTATTTACATCATTCGTATTATGTATTAATCGAGTCCTTGAGGAAGCGGCCGCATTCTTGTGCTGCCGAAAATGAGGGGAGGGGCCATGTCGCACTACGGCATGTGTAGCGCCATTGCGCGCGTTTGCGAGGTCACCACGGCAGGGAAGCGCAGGTCTTCTTTCTTCCGGGCAGGGGCGTGCCTGGTAGCAGAGCATCGACATGTGCGGGGATGTGACCGCGCGCGTGCAGCACATGCCGCCGATAGCCCGTGGGCCCTTTGGCAGTACGCTGTCTTCACCTTATTTCGCATGACTGATGGACCGCGCCCGGCGTGAAAACAGGATGGATGTTAATGAGCAAGCAACCGGTAATTCTATGTTTCGGAGACTCCAATACCCATGGCACGCCGCCCATGAGAAGTGTGACGGATCTCGAGCGGTTTCCTCCGGAGAACCGCTGGCCAGGTGTGGTGAGATCCATCCTGGGTCAGCGCGCGCATATCGTTGAAGAGGCTCAGCCCGGACGGACGACAATCTACGATGATCCAACAGGCGGGGGTGATCGTGACGGGTTGACGGCACTCAAGATCGTTTTGGAAACCCACCGGCCCATCGACTGCATCGCCCTTATGCTGGGCACCAACGATCTTCATGCCCGGTTCAACTTGAGTGCGTGGGTCATTTCCCTGAACATCAACCAACTTGTTCTGAAGATCAAACAGATGCCCTGCGGGCCAAGCGCAGGTGAAGCTGCCCAAAATTCTGCTCATCGCTCCACCTCCGGTTCTGGAGCAGGGCTTCGCAGCAAAGGCCCTCATAGGAGCAGCCGCCAAGTCGCAGGAACTGGCAGGGTATTATGAGCAGATTGCCACGGCCGCCGATGTCGATTTTTTCGACGCAGGTTCGGTCATCTCAGTTGATCCCCTGGATGGGGTTCGTTTCAGCGCCGAAAGCAACGTGAAGCTTGGCGAGGCGCTTGCGACAAAATTTATCGAAATTCTCGGTCTGAATGCGGATGACGGGTGGCGTGAATTGAGGAGGCCAAAACGGGCCGATACCCGCAATACGCTCGACGAGCGGGCTTGAGGGGCAACGATCAACAGTGCGCGAGCGGGACAAAGCCCTCTGTCCCAGGCGCGTGTGGAGGAAGAAATGATGCAATTGGTGAAATCTGAAATCCGGCTGGCTTGCCACCGTTCGATAAGAAGATCTCTTGTCGGCGCGATGGCGCTGAGCGGTATCGTTCTGGCTGCTGCTTTCCCTGCGATGGCGCAGGACAAGCCATTTGCCGGTCAGCATCTGTCGGTGCTGATGGTCGGTCATCCGACAAGCGACGCCATTCAGAAAATGCTGCCCGACTTCACGGCGGCGACTGGCATCGAGGTCGATCTTGAAGTCATTCCGGAAGCGGATGCGACGCCCAAGATGCTTTTGGAATTCTCGTCGGGATCGGGCCGTTACGATGTGGTCGAGAACAATTCGGTCATGCTGCCCGGGTTCGTGAAGTCCGGATATGTTGCGCCCCTGGACGAGTTGCTGAGCAAACATGGGGAGTTCGTGGATCTGGCAGATTTCGTGCCGCGATATCTGGAGACCAATAAGGTCAGTGATCATCTCTACGGCCTGCCGGTCATCGGTGAGAGCACCTTCCTGATGTACCGCAAGGACCTGTTTGAACAATATGGCATCTCGGTGCCAAAGTCTTTTGATGACATCGAGGCAGCAGCCAAGACGATCAAGGAGAAAAGCAACGGTGAGGTGACCGGCATAACGATGCGCGGTCAGCAGGGTATTCAAGGTGTCTACGTCTGGGCGTCCTATCTCTGGGGAATGGGCGGATCATTCCTCACCGAGGATGGGAAATCGGCTCTGGATTCTCCCGAGGCAGCAACGGCATTGACCCGTTTCGCCCACGTCCTCAACGAATACGGCCCCGTGGGCGTTGCCAACATGGGATGGGTGGGCAGGGCGGTGACAAAGTCTACCAGTGAACGCCGGCATATTGCCTGGCGGGGCGGAGTAAAATCCAGCCAGTGGTAGGGCTGTCCTCTTTTTGAGGGCGGCCGGGGATGTTTGTCGTGGAGAGTTACGCCGCCGTTCGCCGGTTTGTTTTCGTTGAGGGTCACAGCCGCCGCGAGGCCTCTCGGGTCTTCGGTTTAAGCCGTGAGACGGTTTCGAAGATGTGCCGATTCTCGCTTCCACCGGGCTATACGCGCACGAAGCCTGTAGGCAAGCCAAAGCTTGGAATGTTTGCTTCCAGTCATCGATGAGATTTTGCAGTCGGATCAGGCCGGGCCGGTGAAGCAACGACACAGTGCCAAGCGGATATTCGAACGGTTGCGTGACGAACATGGCTTTGGCGGTGGCTACACGGTGGTGAAGGACTACGTCAGGATTTGCCGATCCAAGGGTCGAGAGACGTTCGTGCCGCTATCGCATCCGCCGGGACATGCACAGGTCGACTTTGGCGAGGCGATCGCCATCATCGGCGGTGTGCGCCAGAAGATACATTTCTTCTGCATGGATATCCCGCAGTCGGATGCGTGTTTCGTGAAGGCCTATCCGCGCGAGACGACGGAGGCATTCCTCGATGGGCATGTCTCGGCCTTTGCATTCTTTGGCGGCGTGCCGCTTTCGATCCTCTACGACAACCTCAAGATCGCGGTGGCCAAAATCTGCGGCGACGGCAAACGCGATCGAACCCGTGCCTTCACCGAACTCGTCAGTCACTACCTGTTCCGGGACCGGTTCGGGCGACCGGCCAAGGGCAACGACAAGGGCAAGGTCGAGGGGCTGGTGAAGTTCTCGCGTGCCAACTTCATGGTGCCGATCCCGCAGGTGGCAAGCTTCGAGGCGTTGAACGCAATGCTCGAAGACCGTTGTCGGGGCCGCCAGAGTGAATGCGCCGGTCGGCACACCGAGACCATTGGTGAACGTCTGGTGGCCGATACCGCGGCACTGCGCCGCCTCCCGGCCGTGCCGCTTGAACCCTGCGAGAAGCGTGCCGGTCGTGTCTCATCAATGTCGTTGGTGCGCTATCGCACCAACGACTATTCAGTGCCGACCGCCTACGGCTTCCAGGATATTGTGGTGAAGGGCTTTGTCGAGGAGGTCGTCATCCTGTGTAGAGGCCAGGAGATCGCACGCCACCCACGGTCCTATGGCGAAGGCGTATTCGTCTCCAATCCGCTGCATTATCTGGCGCTGATCGAGATGAAGCCCAATGCGCGCGACCAGGCAGCCGCCTTGCAGGGGTGGGACCTGCCGGAGGTGTTCCAGCATCTGCGCCATTTGCTGGAAGCGCGAATGGGCAATCGGGGTAAGCGTGAGTTCATCCAGGTGCTGCGGCTTCTGGAGGCAATGCCAAAGGACGTCGTCACCTTTGCTGTGACCGAAGCGATCCATCTGGGCGCAGCCGGCTTCGATGCGGTCAAACTGATTGCACTGGCACGTATCGAACGTCGTCCAGCCCGACTTGATCTTGCTGCCTATCCGCATCTGCCGAAGATGGATGTGAAGATTACCTTGGCGGCAGACTATTCGGTGTTGGCAGCATGACCCGCACAGCAAGCGACACGATGCCATCAGGCACAACGGGTGGAACCCCGCAAATCCTTCTGTCCCACCATCTCAAGCAATTAAAACTGCCGACGGTGTTGCGCGAGTATGAGAAGGTAGCACGGGAATGCGCCGAGAGCGGCGTCGACCATCCCCGCTATCTGTTGCGCCTGATTGAATTGGAACTGATCGACCGGGAACGCCGGACAGTCGAACGGCGCATTCGCGCGGCTCGCTTCCCGGCGGTCAAAAGCTTCGACACCTTCGACTTCACGGCCATACCCGGCTTGAACAAGATGCTTGTCCTGGAGCTTGCCCGTTGCGAATACATCCTGCGGCGCGACAACATCATCGCTCTCGGCAACAGTGGCACCGGCAAGACCCATGTCGCGCTCGCTCTGGGCCTCGCCGCCTGCCAGAAAGGCTTCACCGTCACGTTCACCACTGCAGCCTCGTTGGTCAGTCAGCTCCTGGAGGCGCGTGACGAGCGGCGGCTTCTCAAGCTGCAGCGCGATCTGGCTTCGGTAAAACTGCTGATCATCGATGAACTCGGCTATGTCCCCTTGTCATCGACCGGAGCGGAGCTGTTGTTCGAGACCTTCTCGCAACGCTACGAACGCGGCTCGACGATCGTCACGTCCAATCTGCCGTTTGAGGACTGGACGTCGGTGCTAGGGTCCGAGCGGCTGACCGGTGCGTTGCTCGACAGGCTGACCCACCACGTCAGCATCCTAACCATGAATGGTGACAGCTACCGGCTGAAACAGTCCGCCGCCCGCCGCCGCAATCCGTCATCAGGGGCGGAGCAAAACCAGGCCACCCAAACCGTCGACCCCGATACCGGCGAAATCCTCACACCCTGATCGAAATCACCGCCGCCGACATGGAAATGGCCCCGATCGGGGCCATTTCCATGTCGGCAACACAGCCCTGCCGCTGGCCTGGTTTTACTCCGCCGCACTGGCCTGCTTTTGCTCCGCCGTTGACAATTGTTCTTGGAATGGTCGTTCAGGGCAACATTGTCAGAGGTATGACGCTTGGTAGCGTCAAAGGATAATTACGAAGGTTTTGCTGATGAAATCCTTGTCACTTGAAAATGTATCGAAGTCCTATGGTGCTGCGGACGTGTTGAAAAACATTTCCCTCGAAGCGGAAGAGGGCGAATTCGTGGTGCTTCTTGGGCGTTCGGGTTGCGGAAAATCCACCCTGCTGCACGCGATCGCCGGCCTGCATCCCATAAACAAAGGTAACATCTCGATCTATGGCCGGGTCGTCAACGACATCCCCACCCGCCAACGCGACATTGCCATGGTATTCCAGTCCTACGCGCTTTATCCGAACATGACGGTTGCCGACAATATCGGGTTCCCCCTGAAGATGCGGGGACTGCAGAAGCCGGACATCACGGGCAAAGTGCTTGACGTGGCGCGGACCCTGCAACTTGAAGCGTTGCTGGACCGGCTTCCGCGGCAGCTTTCGGGCGGGCAGCGCCAGGCGATCGGGCGATCCTTGGTGCGTGATCCCAAGATCTTCCTGTTCGATGAGCCCTTGTCGAACCTCGATGCAAGTCTGCGCGTCGAGATGCGCGCCGAGATCAAGCAACTGCATCAACGAATCGGCAAGACGATCGTCTATGTCACGCATGATCAGATAGAGGCCATGACCCTGGCCACGAAGATCGTGATCCTCAACAAGGGGGAGATCCAGCAGATCGGAACACCTGCCGAAGTCTATCACCACCCTGCCAATCTGTTCGTCGCCAGGTTTATCGGCTCGCCTGCCATCTCGCTTCTGGAGTGCACGGTCGAGGGCCGGGAGTTGGCAGAAACGCTGGTATGTGGGAAGGACGAACATCAACTCAACCTGCCTGTTCGAGCCGCTGATAAGCTTGGTCACGGAAAACACGTCCTTCTTGGCCTGCGTCCCGAGCATATTCGTTTGGGCCGGCACCAAGGGGCGGCGGCGCGCGCCTCGGTGGGATTGGTCGAGCCTACAGGCCCCGAGGACGTGGTTTTTCTGGATATCGGCGGGCAAAAGGCCATCGCCCGATTTCCGACAAACGCTGTCGTGCAGGGGCAGATAATCGATATCGATCTGGACGTATCGCGAGCCGTCATATTTGACGCTGTCAGTAATCAAAGGCTTGCTGCAAATTTCATCTGACGCCAGCGTCGCGCCCTATCGGGTTGCGCGGTCGATCAGGTAGGCCAGAAGAAGCCCGGCCCCGTCCTGATTGTATGGTCGCGGCGGCGCTTATTTTAGTTCTTCAGGATTGAAGCCTCGCAGCTGCCCAACAGACTATGATCTTGGGTGAATTCTCACGCCAATGTTGGCAGTGTTGGGTGGCAGTGTTGGGTGGCAGGATATATCCTCATGTAAACACTGGATATTATATGGATTTTGACAATTATTTCGGTGGATTTTTTAAGTAATGAAGAGGGTAATCAATCCGGAATTCGCCTCAGCCGCATAGAATGGAGAAAGTTGTATTTTTGGGGAAACGGTTTTTTATTATTTATAGTTTCTGTGAAAAACGAGTTTTCCACACTCGTTTAAAAATGTTCAAAGTATAAAATCAAAAGTTCTCACTCAGGCGAAAGCAAAAATACAAAGACCGAAATCCGTCCAAATCCATGATTGCGGCGCGACAATCAGGATGAGACCTCTCATCCAGATCGCCGCGCTATATCCATGATCCTCCGACCCATACAATTTGTTCCTGACAAGTGAGAAGGATGCAGGCAAGGAGCCTTAGTCCTGGTGATTATTCTGACGCAGCGCACGAGGGACAATGCGGCGTCCGATGTCCGAATTCAGGAGGCCATCAATATGATCCTGGGTAAACTTATGACCATTTTCCATCAGAGATATCAGGATCGTAATGCTGGTAAAGAAGTAGGTGAACCCGACCGCGAATTTCAGCTGTGCCGCCTGGTCTTTGCCGAATGTCTTCTCGCAAAAGAACACCCATCGACAGTAGACCTGTGGGAAGGTGGCAAGAGCGGCAAACTTTGGAAGCCTGTTAACCATCCAATGACGTAAATCGACGAAGTCGCCGAGGATTTTCTTCAACGTCTTCTTGGCGTGAAGGTAAGCCGGATCGGTGCTTTTGACCATTTGGTACTTCTGGCGGAATAGGGCAACCTCATAGGCAATCTTGGCGGCCATGAAGATCAGCAGGGCAGGAGCGACGGAGGCCAGCTCGTATCCCAATTTCGTACCGAGGAACTCGTCATGGTTCAGCGCGGTGATGGTGCCAAAGAATGCGCCGATAATCCCTCCGCCAAAGAGGGCAACCGGGATGCGTTGCTTGAGCCTTTGTGCCAGGGGATCCGCTGTCTCAACGGCCTGGAGCCAACCCGTAAGCTTGCTGCAGAAGCCTTCGGTCAATCTTTCCATGATCGGCTGGCCAAGCGCGAAAGCCGCTGCAGCGGCCACATCAATTTCCAAGGGTGCCGTTACCCCGTCGGGGTTAAGGTTGAAGGCACGTACGTCGCCCCAGTCGAAAGTCAGCATCACCCCGACATCGGCGATTTCCTTTAGCCCGGTGGCGAGGTAAGCGAGGAGGGTGTCGGCGAGCTGAGGAAGGGCGGTGATCTCGATACCCCGGGCCTGCTCCAGATCGTGGATGCTCAAAGCATCGACCGTCGCTTCGAGGTCGACTTCGAACTCCTCGATGTCAACCGGCCAGTTGGGTGTTGGCGGCGTGCCCAGGTCTGTTCCCGCTAGCTGCTCGATCTTGTGCGTGGCGTCACGTGCGGCAAGGAAGTAGAGAAGCCTGGCATCGGGAGAAGGATGAAGCGCCTTGAAGTTGTTGTGCATATTTCGCCAACTGGGCATACCTGGAACAACCTTTTTGCTCAGATCAGGGTCGGCGCAGGCGCGGGCGACCCGTTCGATAGCTGGCATGGGATCAGCGGTGACGTCGTCAAAATGCTTGTGGCGTGTATCCGTGTCTCCAAAGTCGTAAATTCTCTTGCTGCTATCTGGCTTGACCAGGTACATGCGCTCGGCCTTTTCAAGGACCTTCGGGGTCAGCTCCTGCAGTTGCAGCAAGCACGGATCGACGTCTGAGAACAAATCGGGCCGGATGACGCGGAGAACCGATATGATGTAGGCCTCGCAAGAGGTGAACCCATAGTTGCGACCGGTGGTCAGGGTTTCGCCACGGTTGGTCGACCTCTTATGAAGTTCCTCGATCTGGAGGATGATGGACATGCCCTCGACATCGATTTCCCAGGAAGGAACGACCTCGAACGGATAAATCACGCGATCCAGCCGCTGATTGGGCTCGAGACCGCGGTTGCCGCTTTTGTCGGCCGCATATAGTTCTGCCATGGTCGCGACCCAGTGTTTTCGGCGGACAACGGCGAGCATATTGGCAGGCCCGAGCTTCTTGTTGTCGGAAGGGGGCGCAAATGCCCTGGAGAGATTGTCGGTCGGTTCCACGGAACAAGGCGATCGCATCCGGTGACCTCTCTGAGGATGTCTGCGGCCACCTTCTGTCCCGTTTCATCCGGTACCAGCAAGATGGAGAGGGAGATCGGCTCACCATCCTCCTTCTTATCTGGAACAACGACGCCTTCGGTGTGCACACCTGCACAGGACCCGCTACGCTGACGATGGAATAGCAATGGCACGGAAAACTCGCCACCACCCTTGGCTTTGACTGTCGCCATGACCTCGCGAATGTCATCCGGCGTCAGTACGGACGAACTGAGAAGCAAGGCCCAGCGCGGATCGAGGGGAATGGCTGGAACGAGGCCCAGCTCACATTCAATGCCGGTCTTTCTGCCGTTCACGGGGTTGTCGAACATGGTTCCGATTGCGGCGCGGCAACGCTCTACGAGTGGATAATTCTCCTGCTGGGCTGCAACCAGACCGACCGTGCCGCCGCCAGGAAGGTCATTGGCAATGAGCGCAAGTCTTGCCTCAAGATCGTCCTCCGGGAGGGCGTTGTAACGCTCCAGGAGCGCAGAGAAATCAGCGCCCGGGTGGGCACTCTGGCCGCCCGACATGGGGGGTCGTGCAAGTGGGACGTGCCGGCGCTCATGGTACTGATGTTCAACGTTGTTTGGATATGAGTGTGGTTGAAACGGTAAGGCAGTGATTGAAGGGGTTGTGGGAAAGTGGGATGAAGGTGGTTGGGAGACAGGAAGGAACGGGGGGAACGGTCGCTCTTTATGCTTTCGAGAGAGGTTCAGGTCGGCTGACCGCCTCGAAAATTTGGGGGGAACGCCGCGAAGTTGGCTCGTCTTGATTGGTGCTGGTATCCACGAATTGAGGTCCAGCCGCTGGTGGCGTGGAACTTGCCCAGATACGAGCGAGCGGATGACAGTCGTGTCAATTTAGACGGCGGTCAGCCCCAATAGGGGTGACGGTGGAACGGACGCGGGCTGATTTTTCGTGACGTGGCTTCGTTAATGCGGAAAGGCCGCTGCCGGCAGATAATGATTGGGGCATACTGTCTGAAATCTCCTTGGGGTTCGGCGCTAAAGCAACCTGCTTCGTATTCGGCATCACGCATGGGTTCATCTGCGGCAAGTTTTTAAGGGTTGGAACTGGTGATCCTTTTAGGGTTAAGGCTGGCGGGATATATGTTTGTGTAGTGTTTGTTTCTTCGTATATTTGGCTGTCCGTTCCTTTGTGCATGCGATTTGAGAATGACGATGAAACATCCCGCTTGCTGAAGGTCAGGTTTTCCGCGGTGGTAATCCGCTTGAGACGCCGTCGATCAGATGGAATGGCGTCCCTTTGACATCAATTTCGCGTCAGGCGATTGTCTGGATTGTGGCCGGTTGTGCTCCGCGAACAAAAAAGAATACCCGGGTACAACCAGAGGAAGGGGCAGGCTGTTGTTTGTAGATGCTCCGTGTCTGATCGCGTCGGAGCTGATGATAACAGCCGGTATTCGAGCGGGGATTTTTCGGGGGTATCTTTTTAGGGGCAAGGATTGCCCCTCACCCTAGCCCTCTCCCCGCTTGCGGGGAGAGGGGACGATCGAGAGCGGGGCCGCTCTCCTACATCAAGCCCGTTTGCGTTCGATCGCGTCCCAGAGAAGGGCGGCGACATCGGCGCCACCGAATTTCCTGACTTCGCGGATGCCGGTGGGGGAGGTGACGTTGATCTCGGTCATCACGTCGCCGATGACGTCGATGCCGACAAAGAGGAAACCACGCTCCCTCAAGGCCGGGCCGATACGGGCGCAGATTTCGCGTTCGCGGGTGGTCAGCTCGGTTGGCATCGGCGTGCCGCCGGCATGCATGTTGGAGCGGGCATCGTGCTCAGCCGGAACACGGTTGATGGCGCCGACGGGTTCGCCGTCGACCAGCAGGATACGCTTGTCGCCCTTGCGCACCGCCGGCAGGTATTCCTGGGCGATGAAGGGCTCGCGGAACATCTGGCCGAACATTTCGAGCAGCGAGGACATGTTGCGGTCGTCGCGGGTCGAGTGGAAGACACCGGCGCCGCCATTGCCATACAGCGGTTTCAGGATGATATCGCCCATCTCGGCGCGGAAGCTGGCGATCTCGGCGGGATCGCGGGTGATCAGCGTCTTCGGCATCAGATCGGGAAATTCGGTGACGAAGATCTTTTCCGGCGAGTTGCGCACCCAGGCCGGGTCGTTGACAACAAGCGTCTTCGGGTGGATGCGCTCCAGCAGGTGGGTGGAGGTGATGTAGGACATGTCGAAGGGCGGATCCTGGCGGAGTAGCACCACATCCATGGTCGAGAGGTCGATGCGCTCGGCATCGCCCAGTGTGTAGTGATCGCCCTTGATGTCGCGCAGTGTCATCGGCTGGACAGTGGCGAAGACCTTGCCGTCGCGCAGCGACAGCTGGTTGGGCGTATAATGGAAGAGCTTGTAGCCGCGGCTTTGAGCCTCAAGGCTCATCGCGAAGGTACTGTCGCCTGCGATGGTGATGCCGGAGACATGGTCCATCTGGACCGCGACATTGGTGATCTTCGCCATAGGTCGTTTCCTGTTGATCGTCGTTGTTAAGCCGCGCCGTTCTGGAGAATGTCCGGTTCAGATTGAACCATAAATCCTCCAGATTCTTGTGTTTCCGTTTGTCTTTTCGGGAAAACCGGTTTCCACTTTTCCCTGACAAACTCTAAAGCATATCGCGATCTGTCAGATTCGCTTCCCACGCTTCAGCTCCTTGTTTTTGCGCATGTCGTTATCGCAAAAAAAACGCTGCACACTTTTGCGCGACATGCTTTACATCAAATCGCGTCTCCGGAAACCTGCAGATTTCCGCCGGCTTGCCATCTGGGTGCGACAAGGCTTCCCCCAGCGTGGATTTCCAGGCGTCGTGATGTCATCTGGATAGATCGTCTCTCGACCCCCGCGTTCGCTCGTTGAGGCCCCTTGCCGTGTCCCTTCCGGCTGCTCGGCTTTCAGGCGGTGTTGGTGAGGGGGCCTGGGAGGGGATCACGTCAATAGGTTTGGATTTGTCGAAATAACGCATCGACCAGGCATGTCCGGCCTCTTCCAGCTGTCTGTTATTTTCCCGAATCCCCTCCAGCAAGCCGGGATCGACGCTTGCCGGCGGCAAGTTTCTCATCTTCGTACCGAACTCATCGATAACATGAGGAATGCTGGCTTCTCTTTGCCGCTCTGTTTCGGGATGTCGGCCAAGGATCTTGTCCTGCTCGAGCGTGGCATAATGATTTTCCCCGGAAAATCCTCGATAGTTGCCGGTCGGCCTCCCATTTTTGACATTCAGCAGAAAAATATCGTGCTTTTCGAAACTGTCGATGAGCGGGGAATAGTTGTAATCGACAACCACGAGCTTCTCACCGTTGATCAGCTGGTTGCCTACCCGGACGAGTACTGGCGGCAGGGGCGCTGTGTGGCGAGGAACATAATGATCCAGCGCGTTCTGTATCTGATCGCTATTGGTGATATTTCGAAAATACTCGGCGTTTCGTTGTTTGGACGTGTATGGCTCGTGGTAGGATTTGCCATCAGCAGACAAAACATGCAGCTCTTTTCCGTGAAGTATACGGCCACCTTCAAGGTTTACGTATTCTTCCGCATCCATGAATGTATCGTCATCGATCCGGACGATTACCTTGGGAAGATCATTTCGCGCCGGCCGTCCTGTTATCGCAGCAAATTTCGCTTGCGCGGCATCCCGTTGGTATTGTGAATTATGAAGCTCGTTATATTTGCCGACAGACAAAAACCCATCCGGGTTGTCACGTAAGAATACATCCTTCCCAGGGTATAAGGACGAAAAGTCTTTCAGGTTTTGCGCACCGATCTCGTGACGCCGAAACAGCAGAAAATCGCCCCTTGCGTCATCGACGATGAGTTTTACATTGGCGAGTGCCGCGTTGCCATGCGGGGTAAGGCGCATGGAATCGGGGCCTGATTTGATGAGAACGACGTTGTCTTCCGACTGAAGGTCATCGGAGCGTGGCCTATAGTCAAACGAAGTGGCAATCTTCGGTTGCTCCTCCCCTGAAATATAGATTTTTGTTTCTTCCTGCTCTACCGACCTGCGTGCATCTATCCCCTCTTGATTATTTGTGCCGAATTCAAACGCATCGAGCGCGTCGTCCTCCATGGCGTCCAAGACGTCATCCGCAAATTCGTCACTTCTGTCACCGGCTTTGTCGCCCTGTCGCGATGCGTCGGCCGATTGCGTGGCTGCGGAGGCTTCTGGCAATTGCGCCGCGTGGGCGGCTGGACTTGAAGGAGCCGCGCTTTCGTCTGGTTCCAAACGCAAGTATTTGCTGGGGCGATCGTCGTCCGTGAAATCGCGGTAAACCGGGCTTGCCGGCCTCTTCCGGCCACGGTTCAACCGATCATCACTTTGGTCTCGCCCGTTGCCGGCCGTGCTCCGTCCTGCAAACTCAAGTGCGTCGAGCTCTTTTGCAGTCATGTTGTCCAAGACGTCATCGGCGAATTCATCCCCACCGCCCTTATCGCCCAGTCGCGATGGACCGGCCAAGGGCGTGTGTGTGCCGACCGCCGAGGATGCGCGGTATTCCCTCCTGGCCGACTTTGAAGATGGTCTACCCGGTGAGACAAAAGATTGTGTTTCGGACATAACCCCAAACTTAAGATAAATCTGTCTCAGTTTGTCCAATTCGCTTTCTAGGTTGCTGACGATCTCATTCATCCTGTGGTTTATTTGAAGAAATTTACTTTAGAAAGGTCGTTTCTTACAACTAGAAACAATAATTTACTGTAATTATATCGGAATTTATCTGGAAAACTCAACTAAAATAACCCTGAGAAGCTTGAATTAGAGTTTCATTTGTAATTGATGTAAAGTACGGAATTCCCTTTCACGGCTTGCCGGTCATTATGTTCACGGTCCTTGGGTACGGGTAAGCGGATACGGATGTGCCTTCACGCGGCGTGGTTCGCCCGTGGTTTGGGTGGAATACTCGGCCGGGACACATCGAGTGCCTGGTTGAGGTAGTAAAAATGACACGCGATGTGTCCCGTCTCGGTGGTTTTTACCTGCAACTCCGGTTCCTCTGCAAAGACGGTACCCCTTTCGGTGGGACCGAAGTCAGGAGGCATTGACGCCACCAGCCGTCTGCTTGTGTGCCTCACAGGCACGCCCCGCTCTCTTTCAAGCGAGAGGGAAACCATTTTCTGCAAGCCCCCTTGGCCGCGCCTGCGTTTCAAACCCAGACCAAAGGCACCGGCCCCACCTCGCCGGCAACGCTTTCCGGTGTATCCGATGGCAGGACGGGAGGAGTGTGGCACGGGTGGATGGGGCGGGGATTGGCGGGGATGAGTTTTGTTGAGTTTCTTCGGCCGACGCCACAGGCGGGTTCAAGGCGGCAGCTTAGAGTTTGTCAGGGAAAAGCGGGAACCGGTTTTCCCGAAGAGACAAACGAAAACAAAAGAATCAAGAGGATGTCTGGTTCAATCTGAACCAGACATCCTCTAGGCGCCAGCAACATACGGCCGCCTTGGCCGGGCCAGTCGGATGATGCGTCGATCACGAATCGAAGATAAAGTCGGCGGCCGTGAATTTCGCTTTCAGGATATCCTCGATAACAATCGAACCATGGCTGAAGGTGATGAGGGTGTCGTCGCCGGATTGGGTGATCTTCAGGTCCGAGATCGAATCGATCTTGCTGAAATCGCGGAAGTGAATTTTGTCCTCGCCATCGGTGAAGGTCTTGATGTGATCGGTGCCGAGTTTCTGGTTGTCGCGGTTGCGGAATATGAAGTGGTCGTCCGTTCCCTTGGTGCCGTAGAGCGTATCGTTACCCTGGTAACCTTCCATCCAGTCATCCGTGCCCCCGCCACCCTTGATCACGTCGTTGCCTTCACGACCGCCGAGATAGTTGGCCTTTTTATCGCCGATGATCGTGTCGTTGTACTTTCCGCCGTTGACCTCCTCAATGTTCTTGATCGTGTCCTTGTCGCCGAAACCATCGATGGCCGTTCCCTTGGAAAGATCAACCGTGACCTTTCCTCTGCCGCCGCGCTCGGCGTCGTGCGAATAATCGATACTGTCCCAGCCGGCACCGCCATCGAACACGTCATTTCCAGCAAGTCCGCCGAATTCCTGATCGCTACTGCCGCCGATGAACTTGTCGGCGAAATTGGTGCCTCGGATGCTTTCGATACCGATGAGCTTGTCGGTGAAGCCGTAGGCATCCTTGACAGTCGTATTGTTGACCAAGATACCCTTTGCTGGAATCCAGCTGTGATTGCGAGGTCCGTCGGAATAATCGACCACATCCCAGCCGCTACCGCCGTCATATGTGTCATTCCCGAGGAAGTCCTTGATGTAGTCGTCTCCGGCGCCGGCCTTGACCGTGTCGTTGCCTGCACCGGTTTCGATATCGTCGCCCTTTGCGGTACCTGTGATTATATCGTTGCCGCCGAGGGCGATTCCCTTGAAGTCATAGAGATGGTGGAAATTGTAGCTTTTGATGCTCAGCCCGGTGATCGTATAGATCGCCTGGCCACTCGCATTGTACGACGTTGCGCCCGTTACCGTTCCGCCCGTGATCTCCGTACCCGAAATTGAAAATGCCGAGCCCGTCAGTACGAGCTTCTTGGTCCATCCCGTCTCGAAATCTGAAAACGTATAGGTGACCTTCTTATGGTCGCTGCTCACGGCGAGGGTGAAGGCTGAGTTTTCAGAGAAGACATCCCAAAAATATTCGGGCGCATACTTCGTGTAGGTCACACTTGCCATAGCGTCATATCCCCCATGTTGACGGCCGCACCCCGGCGACTTCTGCGGGTAGGATCGCGCAAATCCTGCTGCTCCTCAATTTACCCTTTCGGACTAGCTCGATTGGTATATGGGCGCGGGCAATAGCATCGCGATGCAGCGATGCCGGTTTCAGCTCTTCACCCGACCACCGCCTCCAAGGCCCCCGTCACCACGCGCTTGCCGCCGCCGAAAGCCTGCGTCAGCCGCTTGCCCGTCGTGGTATCGAAGAAATGCAGGCGCGACGGGGCGAAGGTGAGCGCGAGGGTGTCGGCGATGTCGAGTTCCGGGGAGAGGGCGGCGGTCAGCGGCTTGCCGTCGACGGTGCCGTGGACCAGGCGCTGGGCGCCGAGTTCCTCGATGTAGCTGACCTTCAGGGAGAACGACTGTTCGCCGGATGAGGCGATGCGCAGGTCTTCGGCGCGGATGCCGACGGTAAGGTCGGTCGGCAAAGCGGAGAGGGGGCCGGTTTCGAGGATCTGCGAGCCGAAATGCAGGCGGCTGCCTTCGCGCGTGGCGCGCAGAAGGTTCATGGCGGGGGAGCCGATGAAGCTGGCGACGAAGGTGGAGGCGGGGGTGTGGTAAACCTCGAGCGGGCGGCCGATCTGTTCGATCTCACCGCCGTTGAGGACGACGAGGCGATCGGCCAGTGTCATGGCTTCCAGCTGGTCGTGGGTGACGTAGATCGAGGTGGTGCCGAGGCGTTTTTGCAGCTGCCTGATTTCGCCGCGCATCGAAACGCGCAGCTTGGCATCGAGGTTCGACAGGGGCTCGTCGAAGAGGAAGGCGGCGGGTTTGCGCACGATGGCGCGGCCCATGGCGACGCGCTGGCGCTGGCCGCCCGAGAGGGCGCGCGGCTTGCGCTCCAGGTATTTTTCGAGTTCCAGCATGCGGGCGGCTTCCGCGACGCGGGCGTCGATCTCGGCCTTGGGGGTGCCGCGGTTCTTGAGGCCATAGGCGAGGTTGTTGTAGACGGTCATGTGCGGGTAAAGCGCGTAATTCTGGAAGACCATGGCGATGTCGCGTTCGGCGGGCTCGACATCGTTGATGATGCGGTCGCCGATCTCGACGGTGCCTTTGGAGATGGTCTCAAGCCCGGCGACCATGCGCAGCAGCGTGGACTTGCCGCAGCCGGAGGGGCCGACCAGCACGATGAACTCGCCATCGACGATATCGATCGACACGGATTTCACCGCCTCGACGCCGCCGGCATAGATCTTCGAAACGTTGGTGATGTTGATCGCTGCCATCGGTCGTTCCTTTACTTGTCGCTTTCCGTGAGACCCTTGATGAACCAGCGCTGGAAGATCATGACGATCATGACAGGTGGCAGCATGGCGAGGATCGCCAGGGCAAAGGCCTGATTGTAATCGGGAATGTTGGAGCCGACCCAGACGAGCAGGATCTGCTTGATGCCGCGCACCAGCGTGAAGAAGCTCTCGTCGGTGGTCATCAGCGTCGGCCAGAGATACTGGTTCCAGCCATAGACGAACATGATGATGAAGATCGCCGCCATCATGGTTTTCGATAGCGGCACGATCACGTCGATGAAGAACTTGAAGGGGCCTGCGCCGTCGATGCGGGCGGCCTCCAGCAGTTCGTCCGGGATCGATTTGAAGAACTGGCGGAAATAGAAGGTGCCGGTGGCTGACGCCAGAAGCGGCACGATGAGACCGGTGTAGGTGTTCGTCAGGTGCAGCGTGTTCATGACCTCGTAGGAGGGCAGGATGCGGACTTCGAGCGGCAGGAGCAGGGTCGTGAAGATCATCCAGAAGGTGACGGTCGCGAAGCGGAAGCGGAAATAGACGAGCGCGTAAGCCGCGAGCATCGACAGGATGATCTTGCCGGCGGCGAAGCCGAGGCCAAGGATGAGGGAATTCATCATCATGCGCAGGCCGGTGATCTTGCCGGTGAAGCCGCCCTGCTTGGTGAGCACCGTCTGGTAGGTCTCGATGAAATGGCCGCCAGGCAGGATGGAAAGGCCGTTGCGATGGATATCGGTCGCCTCATGGCTGGACGTCATCAGCGCCACCAGAAGCGGGCCGACCATGATGAAGACGCCCAGGATGAGGATGAAATGATCGAAGAGTTTGACGCGCTGCATGGCCGGGCTCCGCTCAGGTGTAGTGGACGCGCCGCTCGATGAAGCGGAACTGGAAGATGGTGAGCACGAAGACGATGATCATCAGGATGACCGACTGGGCCGAGGATCCGCCGAGATCATTGCCGCGGAAGCCGTCCATATAGACCTTGTAGACGAGCGTGATCGGGTTGTTGGCGGCCTTGTCCTTCACCATCACGTCGATGACGCCGAAGGTATCGAACAGGGCGTAGGTGGTGTTGATGATCAGCAGGAAGAAGGCGGTGGGGGCGAGCAGCGGCAGGATGACGGTCCAGAAGCGGCGGAAACCGGAGCGGCAGTCCATCAGGGCTGCCTCGCGCACGGAGACGGGGATGCCCTGCAGGCCCGACAGGAAGAAGATGAAATTGTAGGGGATCTGCTTCCAGACGGAGACGATGATCATGGCGGCGGCCGTGTCGTTGTAGTTCAGCCCGACTTTCATCTCCCAGCCGAACAGGCCGGCGAATTTCACCAAGGGGCCGATGTGCTGGTCGAACAGCATCATGCCCATGAGGCCGGCGACCGGCGGGGCGATGGCGTAGACCCAGATCAGCAGTGTCTTGTAGGTGGCGTTGCCGCGGATGACGCCGTCTGCCTTGACGGCGAGCAGCAGGCCGATGGCGAGCGAAAAGAAGGTGACGAGGGCGGTGAAGACCGCGGTGAAGCGGGCAATGCCGAGGTATTCTGACGATTTCAGCACGTCGGTGTAGTTGCTCATGCCGACGAAGGTGGAGCCGAAGCCGAAGGGGTCCTCGAGGTAGAAGGACGACTGGATCGCCTGCACCGACGGCCAATAGAAGAAGATGACGATGATCGCCATCTGCGGGGCAAGAAACAGATAGGGCAGGTAGGGTGAATTGAACTGCACGCGCTTGGCGAAAGACGGCTCCGAGGGGGCGGCGCGGAAACGACGGAAAAAGCCGGCCGTCGTCGGGGCTGTCGGGGAGAGCGATGGTGCGTGCGTCATGGGTCGGAGCCTCAAGAGAGTGCTTTAGGTGTGGAGGTATTGCCCCTCACCCTAGCCCTCTCCCCGCAGGCGGGGAGGGGGGCGATCGTAAGTGTGGCGGTCTTCTCGTGTCATCATAGGATGGCGAGGAGGTGCCGCTTGTCCCTTCTCCCCGCGAGCGGGGAAGAGGGTGGCCGACAGACCGGATGAGGGGCGGGGTGGCTCGGAGTTTGCCGCGCCACCCACCTCTGTCAGCTCCGCTGACATCTCCCCCGCAAGGGGGGAGATCGACCCGAGACTCTGGTCACCTCCCCCCGCAGGGAGGGGATGGGGCCGAGATCAGCCATCCGTCTTCGCAAAACGGGCGAGAAGTTCGTTGCCTTCCTTCTCGATCGTGTCGAAGGCGTCCTTGACGGAGACTTCGTTGGCGAAGATGCGGCCGTATTCGCGTTCCATGATTTCGCGGATCTGCGGGTAGAAGCCGAGGCGATAGCCCTTCGACCATTCGCCGGCCGGCAGCATCAGCTGCTTGATGCCGACTTCGGCGGCCGGGGTCTTCTCGTAGTAGCCTTCCTTCTTGGCCATTTCGTAGGCTGCCTTGGTGATGGCAACGTAGCCCGTGGCTTCATGATAGAAGACCTGGATCTCAGGCGAGGTCAGGAACTGGAAGAAGTCGGCAACGCACTTGTTCTCTTCGTCGGTCTTGCCGGACATGGCAAACAGGGCAGCACCGCCGATGAAGGACGAGGTGCCGGCACCCTTGATCGAACCCCAGTAAGGCAGGAAATCGGCCGAGAACGGCATCTGGGTCGTTTTGGTCAGGCCGCCGAAGGAGCCGGAAGAGCCGATCCAGAGGGCGGCCTTGTTTTCTTCGAACATCTTCTGGTTATCGTTCCAGCCGGCGCCGTAATAGGCGAAGTAGCCTTCATCAGCCCAGGCCTTCAGCTTGTCGAACATCATGACGAGGTTCGGGTCGGTGACCTTCAGCTGGGTATCGACAACGCTGTCGTAGCCGTTGTTGTTGGTGGCGAACTGGATGTTGTTACGCGAGAAGAAGTTCTCGGTGAACTGCCAGGTCAGCTGCGACTGGACGAGCGGGATGTAACCGGCTTCCTTCAGCTTCGGAGCAATCGCTTCGAATTCTTCCCAGGTCTTCGGGGCTTCGACGCCGGCCTTTTTCAGGGCTTCGTCGTTGACGTACATGATCGGCGCCGAGGTGTTGAACGGCATGCCGACGAACTTGCCGTCTGCATCGGCGTAGAAGTTGCGGACGCCGTCGATGAAGGCGTTGCGGTCGAAGGTGTAGCCAGCCTTGGTGATCAGGTCTTCAGCCGGGATGACGGCGCCCTTGGCGTTGATGATCGTGGCGGCACCGGCGTCGAACACCTGCAGAATGTTCGGCTGTTCGCCCGAACGGAAGGCGGCGATGCCGGAAGCCAGCGCTTCCTCATAGGTGCCCTTGGAAACCGGGGTGAGCGCGCAAGCGGTCTGCGAAGCGTTGAACTTCTGGGCGACTTCGTTGATGACTTCGCCGTTGCGGCCGGCCATGCCGTGCCACCAGGTGATGTCGGTTGCGGCAAGCGAGGAGGTCGCGGAGAAAGCCAGCGCGAGGCCGGTCATCGTGATGTTCTTGATCATGGCAGTTCCTTTCACCAGGGTTAAGGTGAGGAACCCGCTAAAGCCCTTTCATGACGGCGCGATAACGCTTTGATGTCTGTTCTGTAACAACAGTGCACAGGTGTTCAAAAAGCGTCAATGAGATGCACCGGCCAGCGCCACGGGCTGACGGAGATGATGTCGTAGCGGATGGAAAGCCTTGTGGCGTCGGGCTGGCGGGAAAGCCAGAGATCGCTTGCCGCGCGGATGCGGCGCTGGGCCGTGGGCGAGACGGCGGTGACGGCGCTGTCGAGGTTTGCACGGGCTTTCACCTCGATGCAGGCGACGAGGTCTCCCTTGCGGGCGATGATGTCGATTTCTCCGAGCTTGGTGCGGTAGCGGAACGCAACGATCCGGTAGCCTTGAAACACAAGTGCAAGCATGGCGCGATACTCGGCGATCGCACCCCGGCGCAGCGCCTTCAGTTTTCGGATATCGGCCGGTTCACGCGCCATCGCGCTCCTTCAATTGCAGGAGGCGATCGTAGAGGTCCTTGCGGTTGAGGCCAGTGCGCTTTGCGGCTTCAGTCGCGGCCTTGCCGGTGGACAGATCCTTCGCGAGGGCAGAGAGGAGGACATCGACATCCTTTTCCTTCGGCGGTGCCGGCGCATCGGGTGGGGCGATGACGAAGACGATCTCGCCCTTCACGTTTGCGCCCTCGTCATAGAAGGCCTTCAAGTCGGCGAGCGTGCCGCGGCGGAATTCCTCGAAGGTCTTGGTCAGCTCCCGGCAGACGGCGGCGGTGCGGGCTTCACCGAGAACATCGCAGGCCGCCGTGACGGTCGCGGCGATGCGGTGGGGGGATTCGAAGAAGATGAGGGTAGCGGGGACGGTGGCGAGCTCGGTCAGGCGGTCGCGGCGGGCCTTGTCCTTCGAGGGCAGGAAGCCGGCGAACAGGAAGGTTTCGTTGGACAGGCCTGAACCGACCAGGGCGGCAAGCGGCGCAGATGGGCCGGGGATGGGCACCACGCGATGGCCGGCCTCTATTGCCGACTGGCCGAGGCGGTAGCCGGGGTCGGAGACGAGGGGCGTGCCGGCGTCGGAGACCAGCGCCACGGACTTGCCGGCCTCGAGCGCTGCAATCAGCCGCGGGCCGGCTTCGTCGGCATTGTGTTCGTGATAGGCGTAGGGGCGGTTGACGATGCCGTAGCGGTCGAGCAGGACGCGGGTGACGCGGGTATCTTCGCAGGCCAGCACATCGGCGCCGGCCAAGGTTTCGAGCGCGCGCAGCGTGATGTCGGAGAGATTGCCGATGGGGGTTGCGACGAGATAGAGCGCCGGCTCCAGCGGACGTGCGGGCACGGCGATGTTGTGGATGCGGTAGGACTTCTGCCTGTCGCTTGCTCCGCTGCCGTTGTCTGCCTGGTGTTCCACTGTGTTTTCTTTCTATGTGCTTTGCCGGTCTTTATGGGCGAGCCGTGCGAAGGCGGCAAGAGCTGGTCGATGGATATGGCAAGCCGTACAGCCGGGGGTCTTCTTTTATGCCGGCGAGGCATTTCGGTAGAGAGGCCGTCGTGAACTTGAAGCGCGACGTGTTGACGGCTTCGCTTGATATTGCTGTAACATGGCTCAGCCAGTTTGAGCGGCGTCTCTACGCTATCCATCGACTTTTCGCTCGGTGGTGCCGGTTTCAAATGGAGACGTGCCTCGCGATTTCACAAACTGGGGAAACTGGCATGAGAATGAAGACGCTTCGCACTCTGGTTCTGCAGACGGCCGTGCTTGCTGCCATCCCGACGCTCGCGCTGGCGCAGTCTGTGCTGAGCAAGGCCGAGCGCACCAGTGAGAGCATGGAACCGGCGCTGGTTCATGCAGATCAGGCAACAGCAGCCCAGAAGAAGTTGGACGAACTGATGGCCCGAACCGGTCGGCGGCCAAACATCGTCTGGCTGGTCGTTGACGACATGGGCTATGGCGATCCCGGCGTATTCGGCGGCGGCGCTGCGATCGGCGCAGCCACCCCCAATATGGACAGGCTGGCGCACGAAGGCCTGACGATGACCTCGACCTATTCGCAGGCCACCTGCACGCCGACGCGCTCCGCCATTCTGACCGGGCGGCTTCCGGTGCGCACCGGCCTGACGCGTCCGATCCTTGCTGGCGACAAGATCACCAAGAACCCGTGGGCCGATGAGACGTCGCTGCCGAAGCTGCTTGGCGACGCGGGATACAAGACAGTTCTGTCCGGCAAGTGGCATGTCGGCGAAAGCGTCGGCATGCGGCCACAGGATATCGGCTTCGATGAATTCTACGGCTTCTACGAGGCCGAGAAGGAAATCAGCCAAGGCGTCGACAAAAGGCGTTATCCAGATCTTGTTCTCAATCCCGAACGGTTGGCAATGCTGAAAAAGACCGGTTCGAGCACCGCGCTCGTTCACGGGTTCAAAGGTGGCGAAACCAAGGACGTCGAGCAGATCGACAGCATCGGGAAGATGGCCGAAGGCGACCGGATGCTGAAGGAATTCAGTGTCCAAAAGATCAAGGAGCTTGCCGGGGGTACGGCTCCCTTCTTCCTCGAACATGCCTTCATGAAGGTGCATGCCGACAACTTTGCCTCCAAGGCCTTCGAAGGCAGGAGCGCCAGCAAATACCCGTACAAGGACGACGTGGTGGAGGTTGACGCCTATATTGGCGAGATTGTCGACGCACTCGACAAGGCCGGGGTGCTCGACAACACCTTCATTTTCGTGACCTCCGACAATGGGCCGCAGCTCGATACCTGGCCGGATGCTGGATACACGCCGTTCCGCGGCGCGAAAGGTTCTGCCTGGGAAGGCGGCGTGCGCGTGCCCGGCATCGCCTACTGGCGCGGCATGATCAAGTCCGGCCGCGAAAGCGATGATCTCTTCGATCTGATGGACCTGTTCAACACATCGCTTCACGTGGCCGGTGTGGCGGACAAGATCCCGACCGACCGCTATATCGACGGCATCGACCAGACCTCGTTTCTCCTGGCCGATGACGGCCAATCAAACCGCGAGAAGGTCTATATCTGGAACGAGCAGAACTTCATGGCCATGCGCATGTACGAGTACAAGATCCATGTGAAAGTGGTTCAGGAGCAGGCCCAGTGGTTGAACATCGACATGACCACCGTCAGCGATGTCGGCCTCGCACCCTGGCTGTTCAATCTCTACATCGACCCGAAGGAGCAATACCCGGTCGGCCACCGCATGAACGCTTTCCTGGCCTCGATGGCGGCGGAGATGAAGGCGCACGGGGCGACGTATAAGAAGTATCCGCCGAAGAATATTGGCCTCGGGCAATAAGCAGCAACACGGTCGGTCGCTTTATATTGACTGCTTTTTCTGCAATGCCGATCACATGCCCTGTGACAGGATTCTGCAGACGATTCCGAAGGCGGGTCAGGCGGAAGTGATATGCTGCTGTTTCCGACGCAGCCCTGCAACGTGTGTGGATATGACGGGGATACTGGGGACGACCGCTCGTTCTTGCTCACAATAGTCCTCTCCCTCCCGCGATAGCGCTTGATTTCCGCGGCTTCTTTCTGCCATTTTGCCCGTCCACATCCTTGTGGGCCCGACGGGGCGTCAAATGTAAATGCCGGGAGGCATGCTTCCGGCACTGGTTGAAAGCGGTAGCATCCCATGCGCATTACTCTCGAGCGGTCCAATCTCCTGAAGTCGCTGAACCACGTTCACCGCGTGGTCGAGCGCCGCAATACCATTCCGATCCTCTCCAACGTGCTGTTGCGCTCCGATGGCGCAAGCCTGGAGATGAAGGCGACCGACCTCGACCTCGAAATTACCGAAGCGACGCCTGCGCAGGTCGAGCAGGCGGGCGCAACGACGGTGCCGGCGCATCTGCTCTACGATATCGTCCGCAAGCTTTCCGACGGGTCTGAAGTGGCGCTCGCCACCAACACTGAAGGCACGGCGATGACGGTGCAGTCGGGCCGCTCGAAGTTCTCGCTGCAGTGCCTGCCGCAATCCGACTTTCCGGACCTGACCGCCGGCGCCTTTACCCACACCTTCCGCATCAAGGCGACGGACCTGAAGATGCTGATCGATCGCACCCAGTTTGCGATCTCGACGGAAGAAACCCGCTATTATCTCAACGGCATCTATATCCATACGATCGAAAGCAACGGCCAGCTGAAACTGCGCGCTGTCGCGACCGACGGGCACCGGCTGGCGCGCGCCGATATCGAGGCGCCGTCGGGTTCCGAAGGCATGCCGGGCATCATCATTCCGCGCAAGACCGTCAGCGAATTGCAGAAGCTGGTCGACAATCCCGATGTCATCGTCACCGTCGAGGTGTCGGACGCCAAAATCCGCCTGACCATCGGCTCGATCGTCATGACCTCCAAGCTGATCGACGGCACTTTCCCGGATTACCAGCGCGTCATCCCCGCCAACAACGAAAAGGAACTGAAGATCGATTGCCAGTCCTTCGCGCAGGCCGTCGATCGCGTCTCCACCATCTCGTCGGAACGGGGCCGTGCGGTAAAGCTGTCGCTCACCGAGGGCCAGCTGACGCTTACCGTCAACAACCCTGATTCCGGCAGCGCGACGGAAGAACTGCCGGTCGGTTATGACAGCGATCCGCTGGAAATCGGCTTCAACGCCAAGTACCTGCTCGATATCACCGCCCAGCTTTCGGGCGACGAGGCCGTGTTCATGCTGGCCGATCCCGGCTCGCCGACGCTGGTGCGTGATCTCGCAGGCGACGATGCGCTTTATGTCCTGATGCCGATGCGCGTCTAAAGCGCGTCGCGATCTTTCAGATTCGCTTTCCACGCTTTGGCTCTTTGTTTTTACGCATGTCGTTATCGCAAAACCGCTGCGCACTTTTGCGCGACATGCGTTTAACCTTCAGCCCTGGCCGGCCTGCAGATGGCGCTTTCCCATGCTTCCGGTGCTCACGTACCGAAGTACGCTCAAGCTCCGGGGCACGGAAAATCACCATTTTCGACTCGGCCTGAACTGAATGTCGATCGGTCCTCGCGCTAAAGCTCGCTCGCCGCTGCATCGAACGGTTCGGGAGCGGCTGACGCCGCCCGGGCCGTTTTTTTATGCGTGACTTCTGATAAATATGCGACAACGAGGCTCGCTCGTATTTTCACTACATCTTAATGACGTGAAGAGACTTGTTTTTGTCGCAACTCGCAACACATAATCCACTGCGTCGAAGACTCTGTTCATGAAGGCGGAGATTCGCTGTCAGCGGTGCTCAACCGGATTACGGGAAGAAAAATGAATTTTCGTCTGAAGCAGCGTTTTGAAAAGAAATTTGACGAGGAAATCCGGTTCTTCAAGGGCTGGAAGCAGAACATGAAAGCGGTCGGCTCGATCATCCCGACCTCCGGAATAACGGCCCGGCGCATGGCGAGCGTGATCAATCCGCATTCCGGCCTGCCTGTCCTGGAGCTTGGCCCCGGTACCGGGGTGATCACCAAGGCGATCCTCGAAAAGGGTGTGGCGCCTCAGAGCCTTGTCTCCGTTGAGTTTTCCACCGATTTCTACCAGCACCTCCTCGAACGGTTCCCCGGCGTTGATTTCATCAACGGCGATGCCTTCGACCTGAAGACGACCCTCGGCGAACGGCGCGACCAGCAATTCGATTGCGTGATCTCGGCTGTGCCGCTTCTGAATTTTCCGATGTACAAGCGCGTGGCGCTGATCGAGGATCTGCTGTCGCGCATCCCCGTCGGCCGCCCGGTCATGCAGATCTCCTATGGTCCGCTCTCGCCCGTCGTGGCGCTGCCGGATCGTTACCAGATCTCCCATTATGATTTTGTCGTGCGGAATATTCCGCCAGCCCAGCTTTGGATCTACCGCAAGGCTCATTGAGGCCAGAGGGCATGTTCGGGGTTTATATCACCCATCCCCAGGTTCGGATCGATCCGACTGTTCCTGTGCCGCGATGGGGATTGTCGGAGCTTGGGACAGCCCGCGCCACGGACACGGCCGGGGGTGACTGGGTGCGGCGGATCGGCCGGTTTCTTTCCAGCGACGAAACGAAGGCTGAGGAGACGGCGGCGATCCTTGCGGCTGGACGAAAGGTGGAAATCCTTGCCCGCTCCGGCGAAAACGACAGGTCGGCGACCGGATTTCTGCTGCCCGATGCCTTCGAGGCGGCGGCCGACTGGTTCTTTGCCCACCCGACCGAAAGTTTTCGCGGCTGGGAACGAGCGGCGGATGCGCAGGCGCGGATCGTCTCTGCCGTATCCGGCGTGCTCGATGCGCATAACCCGGAAGTCCCGATCGTTTTCGTCGGCCATGGCGGTGTCGGAACGCTGCTGAAATGCCATCTGGCCGGCGTGCCCATCGCACGCCATGATCAGCCGGCAGGCGGTGGCAATCTCTTCGCATTTTCCCTTGCGGATCGTTGCCTTGCATGCGACTGGACCCCGATGGAACAATGGCGGGGATGGATGGCATGACCCTGAATGCACGCGACAGACTGATCATCGGTCTCGACCTTCCGACGATCGGCGAGGCTGAAAAGATCGTGGCCGCTCTCGGCGACGAAGCGAGTTTCTACAAGATCGGATATCAGCTTGTCTTTGCCGGCGGGCTGGAATTTGCCCGCGATCTCGCCCAGGGCGGCAAGAAGGTCTTCCTCGACATGAAACTGCTCGATATCGACAACACGGTGGCCAAGGGCGTGGAAAACATCGCCAGGATGGGTATGTCGATGCTGACCCTGCATGCCTATCCCAAGGCGATGAAGGCGGCTGTCGAGGCGGCGAAAGGTTCCGATCTCTGCCTGCTCGGTGTGACGGTGCTGACGTCCATGGATGCAGAAGACGTCAGGGATGCGGGCTATGCGCTCGATCCACGCGCACTGGTGCTGAAGCGTGCCGAACAGGCGCGGGAGGCCGGCATGGGCGGGATCGTCTGCTCGGCGGAAGAATCGGCTGCGGTGCGCGGCATTGTCGGTGCGGGCATGGCCGTCGTCACCCCCGGCATCCGCCCGACGGGCAGCGACAAGGGCGATCAGAAGCGGGTGATGACGCCTGCCGACTCGCTGGCTGCGGGCTCAAGCCATCTGGTGGTGGCGCGGCCGATCGTCAAGGCGGAAGATCCACTTGCGGCGACACGAGCCATTCTGGCCGAGATGGATCGCGCGCTTCAGGCGTGAGCGCCGGCAAGTCATTCCACCCTGTTGTGTTCGATCACGTTGGTATCCTCATCATTGCGGATCAGCGAGACGTCGCCGCCGATCACTATATTCCCGGCAACCCTGTTGAACTCGGCGAAATCCCGCGAAATTAACCCGCTGCCGAAGGGGGCCGAGGGGGCTGTCAGGCAATAGAGACGGGCGCCGTTGCGGGAGTTCAGCCAGATGGCGGGTTCGGCTCCACCCTTCGAATAGGAGAAGGTGTTGCCGCTGATCTCGTTATACTGTGGCGACTGGTGGCGGATGGTGCCGCCTTCACCGCAGTTGCGATAGAGGAAGATGCCGCCTTTGACGGGGTCGTTGAACCTGTTGCCGGAGATAAGGTTGTAGGCCGATCCATCCACGGCGATCTGTTCCCGGGATTTGGTGATGACGGCAAAGCTGTTGGCGCGGATCGTGTTGCGAGCCGATTCCGCGTCGAGATAGATCGCCGTGCCGCCGCTGCGCCCGCTGAATGCGGAGTTCTCCACCGTCAGGCCGGTTACACCGGGCGCGACATAGAGCGGGATTTTTCCATCGGCGATGAAGCGAAGCTGCGACAGGTCGATGTTGCGGGGTGCCGATGCCTGAGCGTGTTGTGTATGGCCTGCCTTGAGCGATGACAGCCGGACGTCTTCCGCCTGACCGTTGGCGCCAAGTCCTTGCACGCGGATCGCGCCTTTGACGGTGCAGTTCTTGACCGTGATGTCCTGCGGCACGCTCCAGCGCCCGTCTTTCGCCCTGGTCGAGCGGATGAGGATTGTCGGCCGGCCGGAATTGACGGTGCCGCGCGAGCCGTCGAAGGTGGCGCCGGCACAGTCAATGGTGATGCCGGAGGCCTTTTCGCCGGAAAGCAGCAGGCGCTTGCTGATGATGTCGGTCTTTTCCAGCATCAGCGAGCAGTTGAGCTCGATGCTCGATGCCTGTTGCGTCGCCGGCTGGCGAAGCGCAGCATATGTCCTGGGCAGGCACGCGGGGGCCGGCGCAGTCTGCGAAGCGGCCACGACCGGGTGCGGGAGGCAGAGCCAGGATGTTGCAAAGGTGAGGGCGATGATCGCGCCCAGCGCCGTTTTCAAACCTGTCCGTTTCGATGCCATGCATGCGCTCCGTCATTCATCCGCTTGACCCCTTCGGCAAATTGCCGGAAGACGATCATCTCATGCTTGCGGCGAGAAAGAGGAGAAGGCAATGGCAAAGGGATACTGGATTGCACGCGTCGATGTTCGCGATGCCGAGCGCTACAAGGATTATGTCACGGCCGCCAAGCCGGCCTTCGAAAAATACGGCGCCAACTTTCTGGCGCGCGGTGGCGAGCACGAGCGTCTGGAAGGGCATGTGCGTGCCCGCAACGTCGTGATCGAGTTTCCTTCGCTCAAGGCCGCCCATGATTGTTACCACTCGCCCGAATACCAGATTGCGGCCGCGATCCGCCAGGCGGTTGCGGATGCCGAGATGGTGATTGTCGAAGGCGTCTGAGCGCGCTTTGAAGCCTGCGTCGGAATGCGGCGCGAAAGCCTGCGTGATAAGCCTTCACCTCGCGGGGTGATTGGGCTATGTACCCGTTAGATATCAAGCAACGCGCCTAGCGAACTTCAGGAGTGCCTGTGCCATGACCTTGTCCAATGTTCCGCCGCTCGTCACGGTTTTCGGTGGGTCGGGCTTTGTCGGCCGTCATGTCGTAAGAGCCCTTGCGCGGCGCGGCTACCGCATTCGTGTCGCCGTGCGCCGTCCCGACCTCGCGGGCTTCCTGCTGCCGCTCGGAAATGTCGGCCAGATTTCGCTGGTCCAGGCCAATCTGCGCTACCGCAAGTCTGTCGATGCCGCGGTTCAGGGTGCAAGCCATGTGGTCAATTGCGTCGGCATTCTCTTCGAGAGCGGCCGAAACACCTTTGACGCCGTCCAGGATTTTGGCGCCCGTGCGGTCGCTGAAGCGGCCCGTGCCGCCGGTGCGCAGCTCACGCATGTTTCGGCCATCGGCGCCGATGCCAACAGCGAATCGCTCTACGCCCGCTCGAAGGGACGCGCCGAACGGTCGGTGCTCGATATCCTGCCGGAAGCTGTGATCCTGCGTCCGTCGATCGTCTTCGGTCCGGAAGACCAGTTCTTCAACAAGTTTGCCGAGATGTCGCGCTTCGCACCGGCGCTGCCGCTGATCGGCGGCGGCGAGATGGCCTTCCAGCCGGTCTACGTTACCGATGTTGCCGAAGCGGTAGCGACCTCCGTCGACGGCAAGGTCGCCCGCGGCACGATCTACGAACTGGGCGGCCCGGAGGTCCTGACATTCCGCAACTGTCTCGAGATCATGCTGAAGACGATCGATCGCAAGCGGGCTCTCGTGCCGCTGCCGTTCGGCATTGCATCGCTGATCGGCTCGATCGCCTCGCTTATCCCCTTCATCAAGCCGCCGCTGACCCCCGATCAGGTCATCCTGCTGCGCAGCGACAACATCGTGTCCGAGGCTGCACGCAGCGAAGGCCGCACCCTCACGGCATTCGGCATCGAGCCGACATCGGTTGAAGCCGTCCTGCCATCCTATGTCGTGCACTATCGTCCGCAGGGCCAGTATACCCGCTCTGGCAACGCGGCCTGAAACGAACAATCAATCCGGAGACTTCGCGGGCCGCCGGGGCAATCCGGCGGCTCTTTTCGTTTGCAACACCGCGAAACGTTGCACTTCTGCCGCACTCGTTTTGAGCTTTGGTATTTACCTCGGATTCAACATGTTCCGATATTGATAACGGCCGTCGCAACGCTTAGAGAGCAGCCGCGCTGAGCCTTGCGAATCCTTGAAGGCGGCACGTCATTCCTATCGAGAGGCAGACAGTTCATGGGTAAGTCGATCGCACTCTTTTTTGCGTGCGCAGCGCTGATCATCGTCGCCGGTTCGTTCGCAGCGCCGAAGACCGTTGCGGGCCATCACGGCGATTGCTCTCCGGCCTACGGCGTCGACCCCTGCACCACGGCCTCGATCGGCACGCTTCCGGAAAATTGATCGCTTTCTAGATTCTTTTGTTTCCGTTTGTCTTTTCGGGAAAACCGGTTTCCACTTTTCCCTGACAAACTCCACTGCATAATTCCTTAAACCGGAATCGGTTTAAGGAATTATGCAGCAGGTATAAAGTGCTACAGCGAACCTTGGTGCGTCAGATATGACGCACGGCGCTGTAGCGACATCAGCGCCTGCAACGGCGCTTCTCGTTTATGGCGGGGGCCAGGAACCGCATGCAACCTCTTGAATGGGGCTGCATGCGGTTTTCGTTTGGGATCAGCCGAACAGCCAGAGGCCGATCAGGCCTGCAATGCCGACGACGATGCGCCAGATCGCGAAGGGCGCAAATCCTCGGCTGGAGACGAAGTTCAGAAGCGACCGCACGACGAGCAATGCCGAAACGAAGGCGGCAATGAAGCCGACGGCAATCAGCGAGGCATCGTTGAAGTCGAGCGCGTTGCGGTTCTTGTAGAGATCGAGCGTGAAGGCGCCCAGCATCGTCGGCATCGCGAGGAAGAACGAGAACTCGGCAGCAGACCGCTTGTCGGTTCCCATCAGCAGCGCGCCGGCAATGGTTGCGCCGGAACGGGAGGTGCCGGGGATCATCGCAAGGCACTGGAAAAGGCCGATCTTGAAGGCGAGCGAGGGCGGATAATCCATCACATCGCGATATCTGGGCTGAAGCGGCAGCCTGTCGATCGCGTAGAGAATGACGCCGCCGACGATCAGCACGATACAGATCAGCACGGGCGTTTCAAACAGGACAGCCTTGATGAAGTCATGGGCAATCGCGCCGATGACCGCGGCAGGCAGGAACGCCAAGAGCACCGACAGCAGGAAGCGGCGTGCCTTTTCGCTTGTGGGCAGCGCGAGCGCGATCTGCAGGAGACGCTGGAAATAGACGAGCAGGATTGCCAGGATCGCACCGAGCTGGATCAGCACGGCAAAGGTGTTGCCCGGCGACTTGAAGCCGAGGAAATGTCCGGCGAGCAGAACATGTGCCGTGGACGATACGGGGATGAATTCGGTAAGACCCTCGATGAGGCCGAGGATAAGTGCGCTGATGATCGATTGATCCGCCATGAATTAAGTATCCCTGAAGCATTGGGGGTTAGCCTGGGGGGCCATGAAGGCGTTGGCTGATTCGCTTGTGTTTGCGACAGCAAATTCCTATAGCTTTTTCACACGCCCCACGGCTAGACCAAACCGCCGCGCGCTCTCCCGATAGAACTGACGAAGCCCGATCCCCCATGCCGACATTATATCATCACCCCATGTCCACCGCGTCCCGGTTCGTCCGGCTGATCCTGTCGGAGTACGGTTACCAGACCGAACTGGCAGAGGAGCAACCCTGGGAAAAGCGCAGGGACTTCCTGACGCTCAATCCGGCCGGCACGCTGCCCGTCTATGTCGATGACAGCATGCGGGCGCTCTGTGGCGCCATGGTGATCTCCGAATATCTCGACGAGACCAATGGCGTGCTGAAGCGCGATCGCCGCCTGCTGGCGGAAGATCCGTTCCAGCGCGCGGAAATCCGCCGTCTGGTCGAATGGTACCTGCAGAAGATGGAAGCCGATGTGACGCGCCCCCTGGTGCGCGAGCGTATCTTCAAGCTGCAGATGACGCCGGACCAGGGCGGCGGTGCGCCGGATTCAAAGGCGCTACGCACCTCGCGCGCCAATATCCGCCAGCACATGAAGTATCTCTCGTGGCTGGCCGGTTCGCGCACCTATCTTGCCGGCGACCGGCTGTCCTATGCGGACCTCGCCGCCGCGGCCGCGATCTCGGTTCTCGACTATCTCGGCGAAATCGACTGGACGGAATCACCGATGGCCAAGGACTGGTACCAGCGGCTGAAATCGCGGCCCTCCTTCCGCCCTCTGCTGGCCGAACGCGTGCGTGGCCTGACCCCCGTTTCGCATTACGCGGACCTGGATTTTTAAGAAGGGGCGTCTTCCATGCTTGGCGGCCGCCCATCGCAAGACAGGCAGGACGCCAGACGCTTGAAGCTGACGGCGTTCCTGAAGCAGGAAGCCCGCGACAAGGGCTTCGATCTCTGTCGCGTGACCTTGCCGGATTCGATCCCCGAGGCGCCGGCACGGCTGAAGCGGTTCATCGCGGACGGCCAGCACGGCACCATGGAGTGGATCGCTGAAACGGCGGAGCGGCGGGGCGATCCAAGGGTGCTCTGGAGTGAGGTGCGCTCGGTCGTCGTCTTTGCGATGAATTACGGGCCGGACCACGATCCGCGCGGCGTTCTCGCGATGCCGGATCGCGGCGCGATCTCGGTCTACGCGCAGAACCGCGATTATCACGACATCATCAAGGGCAAGCTCAAGGAAGTCGCGACGCGCTTTGCGGCGCGTGCGGGCGTGGATGTGAAGGTCTTCGTCGATACGGCGCCGGTGATGGAAAAACCGCTCGCCGAGCAGGCGGGGCTTGGCTGGCAGGGCAAGCATACCAATCTCGTCAGCCGTGAATTCGGTTCCTGGCTGTTTCTCGGCAGCATGTTCACGACGGCCGATCTGGTGATCGACGAGCGCGAGGTGGATCACTGCGGTTCCTGCCGCGCCTGTCTTTCCGCCTGCCCGACGGATGCCTTTCCCGCACCTTACCGGATCGATGCGCGCCGCTGCATTTCCTATCTGACGATCGAGCACAAGGGGCCGATCGACCCTGACATCCGGCCAATGATCGGCAATCGCATCTATGGCTGCGACGACTGTCTTGCCGCCTGTCCCTGGAACAAGTTTGCCGCAACGGCATCGGAAATGAAGCTGAAGGCGCGCGAGGATCTGAAGGCGCCGCGGCTTGCGGATCTCATGATGCTGGATGATGCTGCATTCCGGGCCTTGTTTTCGGGCTCGCCGGTCAAGCGGATCGGCCGGGATCGTTTCGTGCGCAATGTTTTGATCGCAGCTGGAAACTCCGGCGATCGGGAGATGGTTGCGCCCTGCCTTGCGCTGGCAGGCGATGCCTCGCCGGTGGTGCGGGGCATGGCGGTCTGGGCCCTCTCGCGGCTGATGGCCTCTGGCGAATTCCGTGAATTTGCGGCAAGACGGCAGGATGAGACCGATCCGGATGTGATCGGGGAATGGACCACTGCGGGAGTGACGTGATGCATGTTTTGATCCTGGGAGCCGGCTATTCCGGCAAGGCGATCGCCAAGGAACTTTTCTCCCAGGCCGCAAGCGTCACAGGCACCACCCGCTCGGCGGAAAAGCTGGTGGAGCTGGCCGGGCTCGGCATCGATGCTCTTCTTTATGACGGGCAGGATATCTCGGCGGAGCTGGCAGCGGCGATGGCGCGATCGACCCATCTCATCCAGTCCATAGCGCCCGGGCGCGATGGTGACCCGATCACGCGTCTCGGGGTTGATCGCATGCACGAATTGATGCCCGCGCTCGAATGGGTGGGCTATCTTTCAACCGTGGGCGTTTACGGCGATCACAAGGGTGGCTGGGTCGATGAGGAGAGCCCCTGCAAGCCCGTATCGCTGCGCTCGCGCGAGCGGGTTGAGGCGGAAGCGGCCTGGACACGTTTCGGCGAAAAGGCCGGTATTCCCGTCGGCATTCTTCGGCTGGCGGGCATCTACGGGCCGGGGCGCAACACCTTCCGCAATCTTGCCGAGGGAACCGCCAAGCGCCTGATCAAGGCGGATCAGGTTTTCAACCGTATTCGGGTCGAGGATATTGCCGGCGCAACGGGGCTGCTGATAGCGCAGAAGGCGGGCGGCATCTTTAACATCACCGACAATGAACCGGCCCCGCCGCAGGACCTCGTGACGCTCGCTGCCGAGATGATGGGCGTCCAGCCGCCGCAGGAGCTTGCCTTTGAAAATGCCGAACTGACGCCGATGGCGCGCTCCTTCTATGGGGAAAACAAGCGGGTCTCCAACGGCAAGCTTCGGGCAACAGGCTACGAGATGCGCTTCGCCGACTATCGCGCTTCGCTTTCGGATCTCTGGCGGAACGACAATTGGAGGGGGTGAGCGTTACAATCAAAGAGAGAGGATTATAAGGCAATACATCTTTTGAAATAAGTTCTAAATACAACCATTACGGGATGTTGCGATTTTCTAGCCTGTGGATTGGTGGATTTTTGGCGATTTAAAAAAATTTAATCCGATTTTTATCGGGTACTAGAACTATTGTTTTATGATTTAAGCTGATTTTTGTTTACGCATTGAATCTAAAAGGATTCTCCTATGCTCTTCGAAAGATTCAATTTTTTGTGTTTTTTAAAATCCTCGGAACCGCCCGAAGTCCTAACGTACGGTTAAAGGTTGAAGCACGTTTTCGCCACTTTTCGTCATGACAAACATAGGCTTCGTAAGACTTGACTAAATTTCAAGCGAAGGGGTCAATGTTTGAACAACCGCAAATTTTCAGCCGCAGCGGCGGCATTCGTCTTTGCCTTGGGGGCATCACTTACATCGACAACATCAGCTGAAGCCAAGAGTGCCGCATGTGGCGGCGCGTCGTGGTATGCGCTGGGTTCACGCACCGCCTCCGGCGAGCGCATGAACGCATCCAACCTCACCGCTGCCCACCGCAGCCTGAAATTCGGCACCAAGGTTCAGGTCATCAACAAGCGCAACGGCAAGAGCGTCGTCGTTCGCATCAACGATCGCGGACCCTTCATCCGCGGCCGCGTACTCGATCTCTCCAAGGGCGCAGCCTCCCAGATAGGCATGATCCGTTCTGGTACGGCCAGCATCTGTTATCAGGTTATCGGCTAGAACCGATCGGCATTCAGTCCATGCCGGTCTGCAAATGGCGCTTTCCTGCGCTTCCGGTGCTCACGTACCGAAAGTACGCTGCGCTCCGGGTCACAGAAAATCACCATTTTCGATCCGTCCTGAACTGAATGCCGATCGGTTCTTGAACGTACACGACTGTTGAACGTGCCAGCCCGGGAAAGGTTCCGGGAGGGATGTGAAGGCGGTTGGAGAGCGCGGCTCTCTGACTTTGGAAGGCGAATAGGACTTCAACCCGCCGCCGATATCGATGGCGGCTTGCTCTCGCGCTCCATCATCGCTACCACGGCGGAAAATGGAGTAATGAAGATGCGACTGGGTGGCAGGCTTGCCGGAGCCATTGAAGTTCTGGCCGATATCGAAGCGCGCAAACGTCCGGTGGCCGATGCCCTGAAAGATTGGGGCCTGGCGCACCGCTTTGCCGGATCGGGCGACCGCGCCGCGATCGGCAATATCGTCTATGACGCCCTGCGCATGAAGCTTTCCCACGCCTATCTGATGAACAGCGACAGCGCCACCGCGCTCGGCCATGCTGTTCTCTTCCGCCAGTGGGGCGTGACGCCCGAGCAGCTGGCAGCGGAGCTGGAAGGCGACCGCTTTGCGCCGGAGCCGCTGACCGAAGACATGAAGGCCGCATTCGCCAGCCGCAAGCTGGAAGATGCGCCTCTC
The DNA here is from genome assembly GCF_030814475.1 of Pararhizobium capsulatum DSM 1112. NCBI lineage: Bacteria > Pseudomonadati > Pseudomonadota > Alphaproteobacteria > Hyphomicrobiales > Rhizobiaceae > Pararhizobium > Pararhizobium capsulatum. The sequence continues at coordinate 848,496 of NZ_JAUSVF010000001.1, forward strand.
CACGTGCAGGGCGATATCCCGGAATGGCTGCAACCCTCTTTCGAGGATAATTTCGACGAGGAATGGCTGGCGGAAGCCCAGGCGCTTGCCGGCCGCCCTTCGCTCGACCTCAGGGCCAACACGCTGAAGGCGAGCCGCGAAAAGGTGCTGAAGGCGCTGGAGCGCAGCGGCGTCGAACCGACCGTGATTGCGCGCAACGGCGTGCGCGTCAAAGCCGGCGAGGGCGCCTCGCGCCTGCCAAACGTCACGGCCGAGCTCTCGTTCCAGAAGGGCTGGTTCGAGGTGCAGGACGAAGGCTCGCAGATCGTTGCCGATCTCGTTTATCCGCAGGAAGGCGATCAGGTTCTCGATTATTGTGCCGGCGGCGGCGGCAAGACGCTCGCCATGGCGGCGGCGATGAACAACAAGGGCCAGATCCACGCCTATGACACCGACCGCAAGCGGCTCGCCCCGATCATCGAGCGGCTGAAGCGCGCAGGCACCCGCAATGTCCAGGTGCATGACCGCTTCGAGGACCTGGCACCCTTCATGGGCCGCTTCGACAAGGTTCTGGTCGATGCGCCCTGCACCGGCACCGGCACCTGGCGGCGCCGGCCCGACATGAAATGGCGCCTCACGCAGAAGAGCCTCGAAGAGCGCATCGGCCAGCAGCGGGAAGCGCTGATCAGCGCGGCGAATTTCGTCAAGCCGGGTGGCCAGCTCATCTATGTCACCTGTTCGATCCTGCCGGAAGAGAACGAAGCTCAGGTCTACGCTTTCTGCGAGGAAAACCCGGATTTCGAGATCATCTCGGCTGCCGACCGCTGGGCCGAGCTTTTCGGCGAGGACAAACCGCAGCCCTGGTCTGCGGACATGATGAGCGTGACGCTGACGCCGGCCGCTACCGATACGGACGGGTTTTTCTTCTGCGTGATGGAGCGGGCTTCCTGAAGCACTCCCACTTCTCCCCAAAGGGGGGAAGTGCCGTACGTATGTGAGACGATGAGGGGGGCTTCGCCGCAAATTCTGTGCCGGCCGGCCCCCTCATCGGCCCTACGGGCCACCTTCTCCCCGCTGGGGAGAAGAGGGAGCGGGCTTCCGTCACTTCCCCGCGCAACAGACCTCCTCCGACGCCCCTTCCACATTGAAAATATTCTAAACTATACTCTTTGACACCAGTTTGCTTTTGGTCCATGACACCGGGGTTGTTTTAGGTGTGCCTCATCCGGGGCCGCCGGGGACTGCCCGCCGATTTCTGCGACGGGTGGTGGGGATACCGAAAGTCATTCGGAAAAGACATCAGGAGAGGTCATGACCACATCATTTCTTCGCAGCGCCGTGCTGGCGCTCGTGACCGCGACATCGGCGCTGGCGATCCAGCCGGCCAATGCGGCAACCGATGCTGCCGCTGTCGTCAAGCACTATACCGAACTTGGGCACGCCAAGTATGAGGATGCGCTGAAAACAGCCGAAGCGCTCGACAAGGCCGTCGACGCGCTGATCGCGACCCCGAGCGAGGCGACGCTCAAGGCGGCCCGCGAAGCCTGGCTTGCGGCCCGCAACCCCTATCAGGAAACTGAAGTCTACCGCTTCGGCAATCCGATTGTCGACGATTGGGAAGGCAAGGTGAATGCCTGGCCGCTGGACGAAGGCCTGATCGACTATGTCGACCCGAGCTACGGCACTGAAAGCGACGAGAACGCGCTGTTCACTGCCAATGTGATCGCCAACAAGACGATCAAGATCGATGGCAAGGATGTGGATGCCTCCAACATCACGCCGGAGTTGCTCTCCGGCACGCTTGCGGAAGCCGGCGGCGTCGATGCGAACGTCGCGACCGGCTACCATGCCATCGAGTTTCTGCTCTGGGGCCAGGACCTGAACGGCAACGGCCCGGGCGCCGGAAACCGGCCCTATACCGACTATGACAAGGCCAATTGCACCAACGGCAATTGCGACCGCCGCGCCGCTTACCTCAAGGCTGCGAGCGAACTGCTGGTTTCCGATCTCAAGGAAATGGTTGCCAACTGGACGCCGGATGGCGCAGCCACCAAAAATGTCGAGGGCGACGCCAAGGCCGGTCTTGCTGCGATCCTGACGGGCATGGGCTCGCTGTCCTATGGCGAACTGGCCGGCGAGCGCATGAAGCTCGGCCTTCTGCTGCACGATCCGGAAGAGGAGCACGATTGCTTCTCCGACAACACCTACAACTCGCATCTGCATGACGCGATCGGCATTCAGGCTGCCTATCTGGGTGAATATACCCGGACCGACGGTACCAAGATGGCTGGCCCTTCGCTCTCCGAAATCGTGGCCGCCAAGGACCCGGCGCTCGACAAGGAAATGAAGGACAAGCTGGCAGCAACCATCACCGCGATGGAAGCGATGGCAAAGCGCGGCGACACGGTCGAGAAGTACGACCAGATGATCGCCGAGGGCAATGTCGAGGGTAACGCCACCGTCCAGGCCGCGATTGACGGGCTGATTGCCCAGGCCAAGACCGTGGAGCGCGTTATTGCCGCACTCGATCTCGGCACAATCGAGCTTGAAGGTTCCGACAGCCTGGATAATCCTAACGCTGTCTTCCAATAAGCAGAAAAGGCGGGCGGCAGCGTTTCGTGGTCGCCCGGTTTTCGCGAATGCGCATCATGCCGATTCGCCATCTCCTTCTGCCGTCCGTTGCCGCCCTCGTGCTGGCGACGGGCGGTTTTTCCGTTTTCCGGACGGAAGGTGCGGTTGGCGAGCCGATGAGGGGGATTTCTCCGCAAACTGGGGGTCAACCGGCCCCCTCATCCGGCGCTATGCGCCACCTTCTCCCCGATGGGGAGAAGAGGGAGATCGCGACCGCCACTGAACCATCCGCAGCTTTGGACAAACCACGCACGGATCTTTCCGAGAAAGATCGTGCCCGCGTTCGCGATGTTACCCAGCCAACCACCGATTTCGCCAAAGCCGAGCCTTTCGAGGCGATGTCCGGCGGTGCCGCGACGTCGATCGCGCCGGTCAGCCGCGATATTTTCTCGCAGTTCTCCGCCAATATCAGCTTTGAGGAAGAACAGACCTTCCGTCTTGGAAACGCGCTTTTCCGCAAGCTCTGGGTTTCCTCGCCATCGTCCACGCAGGCTTCCGACGGGCTTGGCCCGCTCTACAACGCCCGTGCTTGCCAGACCTGCCATCTCCGCGACGGGCGCGGTCACCCGCCTGATGGAAATGCCGATACGACCTCGATGTTCCTGCGGCTGGCGCGCACCCCGCAAACCGCGGCCGAGCGTGCGGCGATGGCTTCCCGTGAAGTGCTGAATTTTCCCGATCCGGTTTATGGCCGGCAGCTGCAGGACAGCGCCGTGCCCGGCTTGCCGGCCGAAGGTCGCATGGTGATCTCCTATACCGAGGATCAGGTGACCCTTGCGGATGGCGAGAGCGTTTCGTTGCGCCGGCCATCCTACGGCATCGCCGATCTCGGCTACGGGCCGCTTGATCCCGGCACCACCCTATCGCCGCGGGTGACGCAGGCGATGGGCGGGCTTGGCCTGATCGAGGCTATCCATCCGCAGGATATCCTGGCGAACGCCGATCCGGACGACCGGGATGGCGACGGCATCAGCGGGCGGGCCGCAATCGTGCGCGATCCGGCGACCGGGGAAAAGATGCTCGGTCGCTTCGGCTGGAAGGCGCAGAGCGCCACCGTGCGCCAGCAGAGCGCCGATGCCTTTGCCGGCGATATCGGCATTTCCACGCCGTTTTCCAAAAGAAGCCATGGGGATTGTACCGAGCGGCAGCCCGCTTGCCTTGCCATGGCCGACGGGGTTCAGCCGCGGCTCGGCGATACGGAAGCGCCCGATCCGGTGCTCGATCTCGTTACCTTCTATGCGGAAAACCTGGCGGTGCCGGCGCGTCGCAAGGCGAGCTTTCCCGAGACGCTTGTCGGCAAGAAAATTTTCTACGAGTCCGGCTGCATCTCCTGCCATGTGCCGAAATTCGTCACCCGCCGCGATGCCGGCAACACGGCGCATTCCTTCCAGCTGATCTGGCCTTATTCCGACGTCCTGCTGCATGACATGGGCGATGGACTGGCCGACGGTCAGATCGTCGGGGAAGCCTCGGGGAGGGAATGGCGCACGCCTCCGCTTTGGGGTATCGGTTTGACCAGGACGGTCAGCGGTCACACATTTTTTCTGCATGACGGTCGAGCCCGGAACCTCACCGAAGCCATAATGTGGCACGGCGGCGAGGGGCAGAAAGCCCGCGACCGGTTTGCAGCCCTTGAAAAGGCCGACAGGCAGGCCCTCATCACGTTCCTGGAGTCTCTTTGATGCGCCGACTACCGTTTCTTTCTCTCGGATTTTCGCTGCTGGCAACGATTGCGGCCGCGCAGGACAGCAACGGGGTGACGCCGCGCGTCGTCAACGAGGCGGCGGTGCCGGCTGTGATGGAGAAGGCGGTCGACGGGTTTATCCGGCCGGGGTACCTCGAATTGATGGAGACGACGGAAGCGCTTTCCGAGGCGAGCCATCTTTTCTGCGAAAACCCCTCAGAGGAAAGCCTCGGCAACCTGCAACTGGTCTTCGACGACATTGTGCAGAAATGGTCGACCATCGAGATCGTTCGCGTCGGCCCTGTCCTGGACGGGAACCGGTTCGAGCGGTTTCTGTTCTTTCCCGACCGCAAGAGCACGGGCCTGAAGCAGGTCCAGCGGATCCTCGCCACCAAAGACGAAACGGCAACCAATCCCGAGACCCTCAAGATCAAGAGCGTGGCCGTCCAGGGGCTGGGCGCGCTCGAATACGTGCTCTACGGCACTGGCGCAGAAGACATAGCCAACGAGCCCAACGGTTTCCGATGCCGCTACGCCGCCGCCATTGCCGACAATCTCGTGGAGGTTGCCACCGACCTGCACGAGGCCTGGGAAAAGCCGGATGGTGTGCAGGCCGACTGGAAGAAACCGGGGCCTGACAATCCGGTGTTCCGCGATAACAAGGAGGCCGTCACGGCACTCCTCGGCGTGCTCGTTCATGGCGTGGAAACGGTGAAGGACCAGCGCATCCGGCCGTTCTACGCCGGCATCGTCAATGGCGTCCCCGACAAGGGCCACCCGAAGCTGGCGCTCTACTGGCGCTCCGGCAACACCATGCCGTCGCTGCACACGAATTTCGAGGCGCTGGAGACCCTGTTCGACGCTGCCGACATGCGCTCGCTGCTACCGGCTGACAGCAAGTCTGTCGCAAGTTCGGCGAAGTTCGTCTTCAAGTCGCTGGTCCGCGTTTCGGAGGAGGTCGATCTGCCGATCGACGAGGCGATCGTCGATGACGAGCAGCGCGCCAAACTCGATTTCATCGTCCTGAATACCGACGACCTGTTGCAGCGGCTGAACAAGGATTTCGGCGGCGCGATCGGTCTCAGCGCCGGTTTTTCCTTTTCGGATGGAGATTGATCGGCCATGGCCGGTACCCGTTTGCTGAAGCGTGATGCGCAGCTGATCGAGCGGCGCATCTTCCTGAAGATGGCGGGCGCCGCCTGGGCAGCGACCTTGGCGCCGGGTGCTGCCTTTGCGCTTTCGCGCGCCGCCGCCGTCTATGCCTCCGGGTTCATGGCGCCGGATGGGTCCTACGGCATCGCCACCGTGACGGAAGCTGGCGAGATCGTCGAGCGGGTGGCCTTGCCCGCGCGGGCGCATGGCATGGCCTTTTCCACGGCGACGGGAAAGAGCGTCGCCTTTGCGCGCCGGCCCGGAACCTATGCGATGATCTTCGATCCGGCCGGGCGGTCCGAGCCGGTCGTTATTACCGCAGTGGAAGGCCGACACTTCTTCGGCCACGGCTGCTTTTCCGCCGATGGGCGGCTGCTTTACGCAACCGAGAATGATTTCGCCGCCAATCGCGGCATGGTCGGCATCTATGACGGCACCGATGGTTTTGCGCGGATCGGCGAGTTCCCCACCTACGGAATCGGCCCGCACGACATGACGCTGTCTGCCGATGGAAAGCTGCTGGTGATCGCCAATGGCGGCATCGAGACCCATCCGGATTTCGGCCGCACCAAGCTCAATCTCGACCATATGGAACCCTCGCTGGCGCTGGTCGACACGAAGACCGGTGCACTGATCGAACGCCACACCATGCCCGACCGCTGGCGCCAGCTTTCCACCCGGCATGTCGATATCGATGCCAAGGGGCGCATCTGGTTTGCCTGCCAGTATGAGGGCGCGCGCAACGACCTGCCGCCGCTCGCCGGCTCCTTTGCGCCGGGCGAGGATGTTCGGTTTGTCGATCTGCCTGACGAGACGACGATTGCTCTGGGTAACTATGTCGGCGCAGTTGCAGTCAACAAGGCAGAGGGGCTTGTCTGCCTGACGTCACCGAAGGAAGGCGTGGCGGTGACGCTGGATGCGGGAACAGGCAAGGTGCTGCGGCAGGAAATGATCGCGGATGCAGCCGGCGTCGCGCCATCGCCGAAGAGCTTTGCGGTTTCGAGCTACGACGGCGATTTTGCCGGGCGCCACAGCGATGTCGCCTGGGACCAGCATATCGTGCGGATCGGCGTCGTTTAGGTCAGATGTCCGCCAGTTGGGGGAGGTCCGACCAGAGATAGGCGAGCTGCTCATAGTCGCGGTTGCCGACCCGGACCATGCTTTTTGCCGTAACGGTGGCGCCGAGGCGTTCGTAGAAGCCGCGATTGGGATTTTCGGCGAGCACCCAGGCAAACAAGCCGGTTGCGCCACGGCTCAGGCAATCCCTGGCGACGGCCTTGATCAGCATTCTGCCGACCCCTGCGCCCTGCGCCTGCGGGCGGATGTAAAGCGCATAGAGTTCCATGATGCCATCGGAAACCGTGCCGCGCGCCGGGCCGTAATTGGCAAAGCCGACAAGCCCATCCGCATCCACCGCCGCTTGATACGACACGCCTGCGGCACCCATCCGCCGGGCATGGCGCATCGCCTGATCCTGTTCTGTCATGCCATCGAGATAGGCACCGTCGATGATGCCGCGAAAGGCGTGGCGCCAGGTTTCGACGAGGATTTCGCCGATCCCGGGGATATCTTCGGCCTCGGCGGGGCGGATGCGGAAGGGTTGGTTCATGGAAGGAATATGGGAGCAACCGCGCGTGGGTGGAAGGGGAGGAAAGGTGCGGCATCTCCCGTCTCCCCGCTTGCGGGAGAGGGGACGACGGAGCTTTTTGCAGGCCCGGGGCAAAAAACTATTTTCGGGCTTCGAAAACGGCGTGTTCTGTCTGGACGCAACACCACCAGGCCCTACATCCCCGCCATGTCCAAACCACTCGTCTATGCCCTCTTCATCATCCTCGTCGTTGGCTGCGGCCTGCTGATCGGCATCAACAACATTCCCGGCGAATGGTATCAGTCGCTGGCAAAGCCGGCTTTCAATCCGCCGAACTGGATCTTCGGGCCAGTCTGGACGCTGCTTTACGTCATTATCGGCTTCGTCGGCGCACGCAGCTTTCTCCACCACAGGCATTCGCCGATGATGCGGCTGTGGGTGGCGCAGATGATCTTCAATTTTGCCTGGTCGCCGCTGTTCTTCGGCCTGCAGGAGATCGCGCTGGCACTGATCGTCATTCTGGCGCTGCTGGTATCGCTGGCTCTCTTTCTCGCCGTCACCTACGGGCGCGACCGGCTCTCCTTCCTGCTTTTCCTGCCCTATCTGGCCTGGGTTGCCTTCGCTTCCTTACTCAACCTTTCGATTTTCCTCATGAATTGAGCTTGTCGGTCGCGGTCGTGCGTGCCAGTGTCGGCAGGGAAAAGACGTGCAAAAGGGACAGCAGCGAACACGATGAATGACGACAGACCGGCGGATTTTCGCGCACGAATCCGCGACAGTTTCAGCAAACAGGCAGCGATGCGCACGATCGGAGCGGAACTGACGCGTGTCGAGCAGGGCACCGTCGAGATCGAGCTTCCCTTCGACGAGAAGCTGACGCAGCAGCACGGTTTCCTCCACGCAGGCATCATTTCCGCGGCCCTTGATGCCGCCGGCACCTATGCCGCCTATTCAGTGCTCGATCCCGATGCCTCGATTTTGACGATCGAATTCAAGGTCAACCTGATGTCGCCGGGGCGCGGCGAGCGTTTCCTGTTTCGCGGCGAGGTGACCAAGCCCGGCACGACGATCATCGTCTCCGACGGGCGCGGTTATGCGATCTCGCCGGATGGCCCGGCCAAGCTGATCGCCTCCATGACCGGCACGATGATGGTGATCCGCGGGCGCGAAGGGATCGAGGGATGAGTTTTGAGCTGAAGGACGTTGCCGGTCGCAAGATTCTCTATGTCATGGCGGCGGATGCCGAATATGGCGCGCATTTGCGGGCGCGCATCTCGCCTTTGATGACGGGCGTTGGCCCTGTCGAAGCGGCAGTGGTTCTGACGCGGACCTTGAGCGAACTCAATGGCCGTGGGGCGCTGCCCGATCTCGTCGTCTCGCTCGGCTCTGCTGGTTCGGCAAGGCTGGAGCAGGCGGAGGTCTATCAGGCGACCTCAGTTGCCTATCGCGACATGGATGCCTCGCCGCTCGGTTTCGAGAAGGGAGCAACGCCGTTTCTCGATCTGCCCATCGTCGTCGACCTGCCCTTGCGCATTCCTGGAGTGCTGGAAGCGAGCCTTTCGACCGGGGCGAATATCGTCTCGGGTGCTGTCTATGAGACGATTGCGGCCGATATGGTCGAGATGGAGACCTTCGCCGTGCTTCGCGCCTGCCAGTCGTTCGGCATTCCGCTGATCGGGCTGCGCGGCATCTCGGACGGCAAGGTCGAACTCAGCCATATCAACGACTGGACTCAGTATCTGCATATCATCGACGAGAAGCTGGCGGCGGCTATCGATGCGCTGGAAGCAGGCGTCGCCTCGGGTGCGATACCTCTGTAGCCTGCAGGGCATAGGGATCGGCTTATGATGCCGTAATCCCCCTCTTCTCCCCAGCGGGGAGACGTGCCGAGCGAAAGCGAGGCGATGAGGGGGTCTTGGCCACAAATTCGAAGCCAGCCGGCCCCCTTATCCGGCCCTTCGGCCACCTTCTCCCCGCTGGGGAGAAGAGAAAGCAAGCCGTACCTCCATGGGCGATAGCCTGCTTTAATCGCCGGAAATTGTGCGGGTGCAATCTAATCGTTGCACTTCAGCGAGGCATTATTTAAAGGCTCGCCATGATCCCGCTTGCTGAAAGATCCGTCATGACCCAGACAGCGCATCCCGATACCGTTCTCATCATCGATTTTGGCAGCCAGGTCACCCAGCTGATCGCGCGCCGCGTTCGCGAGGCCGGCGTCTACTGCGAAATCGTGCCATTCCAGTCCGCCGAGGAAGGCTTCCACCGGCTGCGGCCGAAGGCCATCATTCTCTCGGGCAGCCCCGCCTCGACGCTGGAGATCGGCTCGCCGCGCGCGCCGCAGATCGTCTTCGATTGCGGCCTGCCGGTTCTCGGCATCTGCTACGGCCAGCAGACCATGTGCGAACAGCTGGGCGGCAAGGTCGAGGCCGGTCATCACCGCGAATTCGGCCGCGCCTTCCTGGAAATCGACAAGGAATGCACGCTGTTTGAAGATGTCTGGCCGGTCGGTTCGCGCCATCAGGTGTGGATGAGCCATGGCGACCGCGTCACCGCGATCCCCGAAGGCTTCGAGGTCGTGGCGACCTCCTCCAATGCACCCTTTGCCTTCATCGCCAACGAGAAGCGTCGCTTCTACGCCGTGCAGTTTCACCCGGAAGTGGTGCACACGCCTGACGGAGCCAAGCTGCTCTCGAACTTCGTGCACAAGGTTGCGGGCCTCAAGGGCGACTGGACGATGGCCGCCTATCGCGACCAAGCGGTCGAAGCGATCCGCGCGCAGGTGGGCGATAAAAGGGTCATCTGCGGCCTTTCCGGCGGCGTCGACTCGTCCGTTGCCGCACTGCTTATCCACGAGGCGATCGGCGACCAGCTGACCTGCATCCTCGTCGACCATGGCCTGATGCGCAAGAACGAGGCGGCGGATGTCGTTGCCATGTTCAAGGAGCATTACGACATCAAGCTCGTGCATGTGGATGCGGCTGATCTCTTCATCAATGCGCTGGAAGGGGAGAGCGATCCGGAAAAGAAGCGCAAGACCATCGGCAAGCTGTTCATCGACGTCTTCGAGGAAGAAGCCAGAAAGCTGGGCGGCGCGGAGTTCCTGGCACAGGGCACTCTCTATCCTGATGTCATCGAAAGCGTCTCGTTTACCGGCGGCCCTTCGGTCACCATCAAGTCGCACCACAATGTCGGCGGCCTTCCGGCCCGCATGAACATGAAGTTGGTGGAGCCGCTGCGCGAGCTGTTCAAGGACGAAGTTCGGGTGCTTGGCAAGGAGTTGGGTCTGCCCGAGAGCTTCATCGGTCGTCATCCCTTCCCGGGTCCGGGCCTTGCCATCCGCTGCCCCGGCGGCATCACCCGCGACAAGCTGGAAATCCTGCGCGAGGCCGATGCCGTCTATCTCGACGAAATCCGCAAGGCCGGTCTCTATGACGCGATCTGGCAGGCTTTTGCCGTGCTGTTGCCGGTACAGACCGTTGGCGTCATGGGCGATGGGCGTACTTACGAGTTCGTCTGCGCGCTGCGCGCCGTGACGTCCGTCGATGGCATGACGGCGGATTTCTACCACTACGACATGGAGTTCCTCGGCCGTGCGGCGACCCGCATCATCAACGAAGTCCGCGGCATCAACCGCGTCGTCTATGATGTGACGTCGAAGCCGCCGGGCACGATCGAGTGGGAGTAGGAGAAACGGCAGCGATCGGCGGCTTTAGCGTGGAATATCGTAGAAAAGGCGGGAACATCAGTGACTTCTATTAATCGCGGAGCTTGGATCATCAATTGGTCATCGATCGCTGATAACGATTTGATTTAATGATTGTTGGTTTTCACGCAGAACTGAGCCGGTTAGGCGCATAATTTCCATTGAGAATTGAGCCATGTGAACCTTTCCCCCCAACGCGGTGAGCGACGGGGGCAACGGAGTGATCCACATGGGACTTTTAAACATCATCCGCCGGATGGCGCTGCGCGAGAAGCAGTCGATCCGGGAGATCAGTCGGCGCACGGGGCTGTCACGCAACACGATCGCGAAGTATTTGAGCGCTGGTACGATCGAGCCGACGTTCGCGGTACCGGAGCGACCGAGCAAGCTTGATCCTTTCGCCGATAAGCTCTCTGGCTGGTTGAAGACCGAGGCCGGGAGGTCGCGCAAGCAGCGCCGAACGCTGAAGCAGCTTCATGCGGACTTGGTGGTTCTCGGCTTTACCGGCTCCTATGGTCGGGTCGCCGCATTCGCCCGTGACTGGCGGGCTGAGCAGCAGAAAGCGGGCCGCGGCATATTCGTTCCGCTATCCTTTCGCCCAGGCGAAGCATTCCAATTCGATTGGAGTGAAGATTATGCCGTGGTAGGCGGCGAGCGCACGAAGCTGCAGGTCGCACATATCAAGCTGTCGCACAGTCGGGCTTTTCTGGTCAGGGCCTACCTGCTGCAAACGCACGAGATGCTGTTCGATGCCCATTGGCACGGCTTCCGTGTGTTCGGCGGCGTACCTGGCCGTGGCATCTACGATAACATGAAGACGGCGGTCGATCGCGTAGGCCGGGGCAAGGAGCGGCAGGTCAACATCCGCTTCCTGGCGATGACGAACCATTATGTCTTTGCGCCCGAGTTCTGCAATCCAGCGGCAGGTTGGGAGAAAGGTCAGGTCGAGAAGAACGTCCAGGATGCCCGACCACGCTTGTGGCAACAGATGCCGGACTTTCCAGATTTGGCGGCGTTGAATGCCTGGCTGGAACAGCATTGCCAGGACCTATGGAGGGAGACTGCGCATGGCACCTTGTCCGGCACGATCGCGGATGTCTGGGCTGATGAGCGGGCAGCATTGATGTCGCTCCCCGCCATGTTTGACGGCTTCGTCGAGCAGAGCAAGCGCGTCTCGCCGACATGCCTGATCACCTTTGAGCGTAATCGTTACAGCGTGCCAGCATCGTTTGCGAACCGGCCCGTCAGCCTGCGGATTTATCCCGAGCGACTGGTCGTTGCGGCCGAGGGCAATGTCCTATGCGAGCATGAGCGGGTCATTGAACGCAGCCACGACAAACCGCCGAGGACGATTTATGACTGGCGACATTACCTTGCCGTCATCCAGCGCAAACCCGGTGCCCTGCGCAATGGTGCGCCCTTCCTGGAATTGCCGTTGGCCTTTCGACAACTGCAAGACCAGATGCTTCGCCGCCCCGGCGGTGATCGTGAGATGGCGGACATACTCGCTCTTGTCCTTCATCACGACGAACAGGTCGTCCTCAGGGCTGTGGAACTGGCTTTGGATGCGGGGGTGGCGACCAAGACGCATGTGCTGAACCTGCTGCATCGGCTGATCGACGGCAAGACAATCGATGGTCCCGACATCGATACGCCACAGGCGCTGACCTTGCTGCGTGAACCCAAGGCCAACGTCGAACGCTATGATGGCCTACGCGCCCGGATCGCAGGAGGTCGCCATGCGTCATGATCCTGCCAGTGCCGCCGTCGTCATCATGCTGCGTAGCCTGAAGATGTATGGCATGGCCCAAGCCGTCACAGACCTGATCGAGCAAGGGGCTCCTGCCTTTGATGCGGCCGTGCCCATCCTGTCACAGTTGCTGAAGGCCGAGATGGCCGAGCGCGAGGTCCGCTCCATCGCCTATCACATGAAGGCCGCTCGCTTTCCTGCGTACAAAGACATCTCCGGCTTCGACTTCGCTGACAGCGAAATCAACGAGGCTACCGTGCGCCAACTGCACCGATGCGAGTTTATGGATGGGGCGCAGAACGTTGTCCTAATCGGTGGCCCTGGCACTGGAAAAACGCATGTCGCGACCGCTCTTGGAATCCAAGCCATCGAGCATCATCGCCGAAAGGTCCGCTTCTTCTCGACCATCGAACTGGTCAATGCTCTCGAGCAGGAGAAGGCCAAGGGCAAGGCGGGCCAGATCGCGGAGACCTTGGTGCGCCTCGATCTGCTCATCCTAGACGAGTTGGGATACCTGCCGTTCAGCGCCTCAGGCGGCGCACTACTCTTCCACCTTCTGAGCAAGCTCTACGAGCGCACCAGCGTCATCATCACAACCAATCTCAGCTTCAGCGAGTGGGCAACCGTCTTCGGCGACGCCAAGATGACGACCGCTCTGCTCGATCGTCTGACCCACCGTTGTCATATCCTGGAAACTGGAAATGACAGCTTCCGCTTCAAAGCCAGCTCGGCCGCCGCAGCCCAGAAGAAAGGAGAAAAAGCCAATCTCTTGACCAAACCCTGATCAGAAAACCATACTTAGAGGTGGCTCACTTCTCGGTGGAAAAACCGGCTCAGTTCCGCGTGAAAACCAACAGCCGCAGCACCTGGATGAACTCACGCTTACCCCGATTGCCCATTCGCGCTTCCAGCAAATGGCGCAGATGCTGGAACACCTCCGGCAGGTCCCACCCCTGCAAGGCGGCTGCCTGGTCGCGCGCATTGGGCTTCATCTCGATCAGCGCCAGATAATGCAGCGGATTGGAGACGAATACGCCTTCGCCATAGGACCGTGGGTGGCGTGCGATCTCCTGGCCTCTACACAGGATGACGACCTCCTCGACAAAGCCCTTCACCACAATATCCTGGAAGCCGTAGGCGGTCGGCACTGAATAGTCGTTGGTGCGATAGCGCACCAACGACATTGATGAGACACGACCGGCACGCTTCTCGCAGGGTTCAAGCGGCACGGCCGGGAGGCGGCGCAGTGCCGCGGTATCGGCCACCAGACGTTCACCAATGGTCTCGGTGTGCCGACCGGCGCATTCACTCTGGCGGCCCCGACAACGGTCTTCGAGCATTGCGTTCAACGCCTCGAAGCTTGCCACCTGCGGGATCGGCACCATGAAGTTGGCACGCGAGAACTTCACCAGCCCCTCGACCTTGCCCTTGTCGTTGCCCTTGGCCGGTCGCCCGAACCGGTCCCGGAACAGGTAGTGACTGACGAGTTCGGTGAAGGCACGGGTTCGATCGCGTTTGCCGTCGCCGCAGATTTTGGCCACCGCGATCTTGAGGTTGTCGTAGAGGATCGAAAGCGGCACGCCGCCAAAGAATGCAAAGGCCGAGACATGCCCATCGAGGAATGCCTCCGTCGTCTCGCGCGGATAGGCCTTCACGAAACACGCATCCGACTGCGGGATATCCATGCAGAAGAAATGTATCTTCTGGCGCACACCGCCGATGATGGCGATCGCCTCGCCAAAGTCGACCTGTGCATGTCCCGGCGGATGCGATAGCGGCACGAACGTCTCTCGACCCTTGGATCGGCAAATCCTGACGTAGTCCTTCACCACCGTGTAGCCACCGCCAAAGCCATGTTCGTCACGCAACCGTTCGAATATCCGCTTGGCACTGTGTCGTTGCTTCACCGGCCCGGCCTGATCCGACTGCAAAATCTCATCGATGACTGGAAGCAAACATTCCAAGCTTTGGCTTGCCTACAGGCTTCGTGCGCGTATAGCCCGGTGGAAGCGAGAATCGGCACATCTTCGAAACCGTCTCACGGCTTAAACCGAAGACCCGAGAGGCCTCGCGGCGGCTGTGACCCTCAACGAAAACAAACCGGCGAACGGCGGCGTAACTCTCCACGACAAACATCCCCGGCCGCCCTCAAAAAGAGGACAGCCTACCACTGGCTGGATTTTACTCCGCCCCGCCAGGCAATATGCCGGCGTTCACTGGTAGACTTTGTCACCGCCCTGCCCACATGCCTCTTCCGCGCCGGCAACCAGGGTGACGAGAAGCTCGTCCAGCTGCTCGAACTGCTCGGGCATTCCACCTTCCATGCCTTCGATGGCCTCGTCTAGCGCTTCCTTCGTGGGATAGAGTTCGTGCAGGACCAGCAGCGTCTTGCCGGCTTTTTCCTCGAAGGTCACCGTGGTCACGGCGGCGTCTTCACTTTCCTCGTTCGTCCAGACGAGGCGGGCGTTCGGGATCACGTCGAGATACTTGCCGAAGAATTCCATGGCGCTTGAGGCATCCTGGCCGAACGCAACACGGTACCCGCCGCCGACACGAACATCCATCTCGCAGGACAGCATGGGCACGCCTATCGACTTCGGCGCCCACCACTGCATGAACAGCTCGGGTTTGGTCCACGCCGTAAACACGATGCGCGCGGGGGCGTTGAAGATCCGCGTCACGACGAGCTCACGCTCGGACGTCCGTTCGGTCGTCGTGCTGTTGGTCAGGGGCTGACCATCATTTTTCTTGTCCATCGACTTCCTCCCTCCGTTTCAGTTCCTCGATAACCTCGTCCAGCGCGTCGAAACGTGCGGCCCAGAGCTGGCGATACCGCTCGATCCATGCCGCCTCTTCCTCCAGGCGGCGCAGACCGAGCCTGCAGGTTCGCACGCGGCCGATCTTCTCGGTGATAACGAACCCTGCCTGCTCCAGGACGCCGACATGCTTCTTCATCCCCGTGAGCGTCATGCGGAACGTGTCGGCAAGCTCCGTGATCGACGCGTCTGCCCGTGCAAGCTGCTCCAGAACGCCACGTCGGGTGGCGTCCGAGAGCGCGGCGAACGAGGTGTCGAGACGGGGTTGCATATACTGAACCATTCGGTTCAGTATCTAGCACGCGGATTGGTGGAATGCAAGGGAGGCCGTGCGGGCGGCCATGCCCGCCGGCCTCGGCACCAGCATCGAATATCGGCAGGCTTCAGTTCACGGCTGCTATCTGATCCGCCCTGGCGAAATGCGCCATCTGATCCGCATGTGCCTTGACGAAGGCCGGGCGGGCCGTGGCGCGAGCGACATATGTGCGGCAGGCGGGATAGTCCGCAAGGCCATCAAACCGGTCCACAAGGCGCAGCACATCCACCATCAGGATGTCGGCCACGGAAAAGCGACCGGCCAGCCATTCGCGCCCAGCCAGAACCGGCTCCAGGTGCTTCAGACGGTGCTTGTGAAGGAAGTTGTCAAACAGCGTCCATCCAGGCGTGTCGTCGTTGTTGCCGGAGAAGATCAGCAGGGACCAGGGCAGGCTTGCCATCTCGACCGAGTTGAGCGCCGCAAACAGCCATTCTTTCGTGTCGCTGCGTCCGCGCGGATCGGTTGGCATCAGTGCATCGCTGAGCTCCGCCAGATGCAACAGGATCGCGCCGCTCTCGAAGATCGACAGGTCGCCATCAGTCAGCCACGGCACCTGTCCGAAGGGCTGGTGGGCGAAATGCTCGGCGTCACGGTCGCCGAACGGCACGCCCGTGACGCGATAGGGCAGGCCGGCTTCCTCCAGCGCCCAGCGCACCCTCAAATCGCGCACAAAACCGCGCGGCGTTTCGGGAACCCAGTCGAAGGTGGTGAGGGTCAGGTCGCTCATTGTCTCTCTCCCAGGAAAATCGGTAGCTTGTCGAGCAGGCCACTCCAGCCCTGCTCATGGCTTTTCCGCGCCTCTTCGTCGGGCAGGCCTTCGTGGATCAGGGTCAACTCGGTGCCGCCGTCGAGCGGCCTGAGCAGAAATGATACCAAGGACTCCCGTTCGGGCATGCCGGCCCATTCCCAGGTGAAGACCAGCTTCTGCTCTGGCAGCACGTCCTGATAGACGCCGGTGGGATTGTACTCCTCGCCGTTCAAGAGCCGGAACAGGATGCTGAACCTGCCACCGGGCCGCACGTCGGCCTCGGCCTTGAGGGTCGGCCCGGCATCGGGACCCCACCATTGCAGCATCTGTTCGGGCCGGGTGATTGCCGCCCAGACCCTGGCGGGTGAAGCCTTGATCCTGCGGACGATGGTGACACTCGGAAGGCTGATATTCATCGTGCATCATCCTCTTCGACGAAGGCGACGAGCCGGTCGAGGCTCGCCGTCCAGAAGCGCTCATAGTGTTGGAGCCATGCCATCGCTTCCTGCATCGGCCCCACCGACAGGCTCACGGACACGGTGCGGCCGGTCTTGATCCGGGTAATCAGGCCGGCATCCAAGAGCACGTCGAGATGCTTCATCAATCCGGGCAGCTTCAGCGACAGCGGCCGGGCGAGCTCGCTGACGGAAAGACCCGGCTCATCCTTCAACCGCAGCAACAATTCTCGCCGTGTCGGATCGGCGAGGGCGGAGAAGGTGCGGTCGATAGCGGATGCTTGATACTTCACCATATAGTGAAGTATTGCCGATGTCCGCGGCGGTGTCAACGTCGGCGTTTCGAAGCGGTTGACGGTTCGCAAGGAACCTCGGCCGCGGAGCGATGGCCCGGCGGTTAGTCCAGCCGGACCCAATCTATGGCTTCGAGCACATAGGGTGCGAACGCGAAATCGCGGATGTCGATGATCTGGTTTTCCGACCATTCGATCAGAACGAAATGCGCCGGTCGGTCCATCGGCCCGGTGCTGTCGAAAACCAGCATGGCCGGCTGTCCTTCAACCGCACCGAAGGCGAAGCGCCATGTCTCCAGCTCCGAATAGCGCGTGAAATAGATCCCGATCCTGTCGCGTCCTCCCAGCCGAAGCCGGTTCACCAGATCGAGCTTCACGTCATCGGCGAGCATGGCACGGATTGCGTCGAAATCGCCGCTCTGGAACAGGCGGACATAGGCGGTCATCTTCTGCCGGTCCTGATCCGACATCAGCGGCACCCTGACATCTTCGGGCGCCTGCGCAAGCTGCCGCAGGGCAACGCGCCCGCGCTGCAGCGCCGATTTGGCGGCTGCCGGAGAGCAGCCCGCGATACCGGCGATCTCGTCGACGGAATGCCCGAGGACATCCTTGAGGATCACCGCACAGCGCTGGAGTTCAGGGAGCCGCAGAAATGTCTGAAAGCTGACCGCGACGATATCCGCCTCGGGCAGGGGCGTCGCCTCGATGTCTTCGGTGAGCGAAACGACCATGCTTCTGGACCTCTCACGCAGGAAATCGAGGCTCGTATTGTGGGCGATGCGAAACAGCCAACTCTCGAGACTATCGACCTCGACGCCCTGGGCGCGCGCGTGCAGCGCCTTGACGAGCGTATCCTGCAAGACATCCTCGCCATGGATCGCCGATCCCGTCATGCGGGCGCAGTAGCGATGAAGGCGCGGGCGAAGCGCATTCAGGCGGTCCTCGAACGGGTCGGCGGTCGCTGGCATTCCTCAGTCCTCTCGATCTGGCGTCACGATATTGACCGCCAGGGTCAGCGGTTAATCGGCTGTTTTGTGCATCTCACGCGCCGGGACGAACAAAGACATTTGGTTGAAATGCCCCTGTCGTCAAAAAGGGACATTTCAGCATCCGAGGCTATGGGCCGGCCTTTATCGGGCCTCGCTCAACACCGATGAACCCATGATCGACTCGAGGCTCGCAAGTTCGAGAATTTTGGGAAAATAGGCTTTCATGCGCGGATCGCTGCGCATCGCCTCGACGGCGGCAGGGGTTTCCCACTCGGAATAGATGACGACGCCGGTGCCGTCATCTGCGGCGACCAACCGGGTCGTCTTCCAGCCTTTGAGTGTACGGATAACCGTGTCGGTGCTCTGCTTCAACAGCGCGAGCAGCGCATCCTGCTTTTCGGGTTTGACCTTCAGCAGATTGATCACGATGACGGATGTGTCGGACATGGCATGTTGTTTCGAACACACCAAGGACGACCGGAAAGGTGAAAACGGATCGCAACGTTGAAAAAAATTGCGGGACGATGTCGATTTCCGCAAACTCCGTTCGTCGTTTCAGTGCCGGATTGATGATGCCGGCTCAAGCAAGGAGACAGACGATGCGTGTGATGGTGCTGGTAAAGGCGACCGGAGACAGTGAAAAGGGCTTTTCCCCCACGCCCGAGACCATGGAAATGATGGAGGCGATGGGCCGCTTCAACGACGAGCTTGAAGCGGTCGGCATCCTCGTCACCGCCGATGGCCTCAAGCCGTCCTCGGACGGCAAGCGTGTTGCCTTCAATGGTTCCAGCCGCACGGTCATCGACGGGCCTTTCACTGAGGCCCGCGAACTGGTCGCAGGATTCTGGCTCTGGAACGTCAAGGACATGGACGAGGCCGTCGCCTGGGTGAAGCGCTGCCCCAACCCCATGCCAGGTCCGAGCGAGATCGAAATCCGGCCGCTGTATGAGATGTCTGACTGGCAGTGAGGGGCGCAGGAGACGCATGCGGCCGGTTTTCGGTTGTTTTGAAAGAGTCTCGAATATCAAGGAATAAATTCGTACATGTTCCTATTTCGTTCTTGATTGAATCGATCCTTTCGCTATAATCCGGGCATCATTTGAGAGAGGATTTAGCGATGCTTGGACAGTCCGGGAATGAGAACGTGCGCCTTGAGCAGGCTTCTTTCTGGGGGGAGGCTCCCAAGCGCCGAGGCGGTGGCCGGTTCGACGAGCGGGCGCGCTCCAACCTGTTTCTCGCTGTCGTACCGGAACAGGCGGCGGCGCATCAGGCCTGCGAAATCGGCCACCGATTGGGCCGCGAGCACAGGCTTTCCCATACCCCGCGCCCGCTCGAATTGCTGCATGTGACGCTGAACCCGATCGGCTCCTACATGACGCTTTCGGAAGCAGATGTGTTCACGGTTTCGGACGCCATGGCGTCGGTGCGGGCAGCGCCTTTCGAGGCCAGTTTCGATCGGGCGGCAAGCTTTTCGCATGGGGATCGCAAGCTCCTGGTTCTCGGCAGCGCAGTGCGCAGCGAAGAGCTTATGGATCTGCATGTGCAGCTGGCCAAGGAGATGTGGGGTGCCGGAATGACCTTCACCTACAATCCGCGCTTCATGCCGCATATGACGCTGAGCTACGGCGAAACGGCGATGCCGGAGACGATGCTGGCCGAGCCGGTTCGCTGGATGGTGCGCGAGGTGGTGCTGATCCACAGCCTCGTCGGGGAAGGCCGCTATGAATATCTCGGGCGGTGGCCATTGTCGGATGATCTGGAGCGCCGCGCTGTCGGATAGGGCTGCATTTGCAGGGTGAGATGGCTCGGCCTTTCAAGGTTCAGGCAAGGGAATTCGCTTGTGATCGAGTTCGGAAGGCCGGGTTCATCCTTTGATGATCATTGTTCGGGAAGGCCGAACATGAATTCCGCTTTTTTACAGCTAGTTCGAACGAAATTCCTATGCCATCTTCCTGTCAACGAGGATGCCAATCCGGCGCAACGCCACGTTTTATCAGGAGAAATTGCCATGCTACGTTCCATCTTGGCCGGCCTTATGCTGGCAATCGCTGTTCCGGCGGCGGCGGAAGTTCCGCAGTTCCCGGAAACCTTCAAGACGCAGGAGATCGCCACCAACGGCACCACCTTGCATGTCCGCACCGCAGGCAAGGGGCCGGCCGTCGTGTTGTTGCATGGATACGGCGAAACCGGCGATATGTGGGCGCCGCTGGCGGTTGCGCTGTCTCACGATCATCAGGTCATCGTGCCCGATCTCAGGGGCATGGGCTTCTCGGCCAAGCCCGAAACCGGCTATGACAAGAAGACGGAAGGGCAGGATATCGCCGGTGTTCTCGATGCGCTCCATGTCGATCAGGCCGATGTCGTTGCCCATGATATCGGCAACATGGTTGCCTTTGCGTTTGCTGCGCAATATCCGAAGCGCGTGACCAAGCTGGTGCTGATGGATGCGCCGCTTCCCGGTGTCGGCCCCTGGGAGGAGATCCTGAAGAACCCGCTGCTCTGGCATTTCCGCTTTGGCGGTCCGGATATGGAGCGTCTGGTCGCTGGTCGCGAGCGCATCTATCTCGATCGTTTCTGGAACGAATTTTCGGCTGACCCGAGCAAATGGGACGAGGCATCGCGCAATCACTATGCGGCACTTTACGCCCAGCCCGGCGCCATGCATGCAGGTTTTGCGCAGTTTGCCGCCTTCGATCAGGATGCGGTCGACAACAAGGCTTTTCTTGAGAAGGGCAAGCTGACGATGCCGGTGCTGGCTGTCGGTGGCGAGAAGTCCTTCGGCACGACCATGGCCGCTGTCGCAGGCTTTGCGGCAACGGATGTCACCGGCGCGGTGATCCCCGCATCGGGCCATTGGCTGATGGAAGAGCAGCCGGAGGCAACGGTCGCCGTCATCGTGCCTTTCCTGGATAAGAAATAACACTGGTTTTCAAGCGTGTTCAAAGGTGCCGCGTCTCGTGCGCGGCGCCTTTTTGTCGCCTGGCAGGCGGGGACAGGCGGCTTGCACTCCGCCGAGGGAACGACCATACATCGCATTTGACGGTGACATATCAGGGACCAAGAGACAGTGCAGACATCCGAAATCGTGATTGCAGGCGACACACCGGGCATCGAGTGGCGGCTTCCCGTCATCCGTTTCAAGGGCAGCGATGCCAAAGCGCCATCCGTTTATATCCAGGCCGCCCTGCATGCCAATGAACTGCCGGGAACGGCGCTGTTGCATTTTCTCTGCGCACGGCTGCGCAAGGCGGATGAAGAGGGTGCCATTCTCGGCGATATCACCATCGTTCCGCAGGCCAATCCGATCGGCGCGGCCCAGTCGCATTTCGGCGAGATGCAGGGTCGTTTCGATCTGGCGTCCCGCACCAATTTCAACCGTGAATTTCCGCTCGTTGCGCTCGACGACAGGGAGAGCCTGCTGGAAGGGCGAGAGGCGCTGACGGCCGTTAACAGGCTGAAGCGCGAACTCTTGCATATGGCTGTTGGTGCGGACCTGATGCTGGACCTGCATTGCGATGACCAGTCGCTGCAATATGCCTATATCGACGATGCCTTCTGGCCAGAGGCCTCCGATCTCGCCGCAGCCTTGAAGATGGAAGCGGTGTTCCTTTCGGATGGTGAGAGCACTGCCTTCGAGGAAGCTGTCGGTTATGCCTGGAAGCATGAGGGCAAGGCGGCCAAGAAGACGCGGCTGCCCGGACGCCTCGCCGTCACTGTCGAGTTGCGCGGCCGCTGCGATGTCTATCCCGAGATGGCCAAGGCAGACGCTGATGGCCTCTGGAATTTTCTTGCCGGCCGCGGCGTGGTCCGCGATGATGCCTTTGTCGCGACGCCCTATGAAGGGCCGGCTTTTGCCCTCGACAATATCGAGATTATCCGCGCGCCGCAGGCCGGGATGGTGCTGTTCCATCGGGATATCGGGGATACCGTCAAAGAAGGCGATCTGCTCGCCACCATCGTCACGCGTCCCGGCATGGCCGAGGGCGATATCGAGATCAGGGCGCCGCAGGAGGGACTGGTCGCCACCCGTTCCTCGGCTCGTTTCGCCCGCCGGCGTGACGACCTGATGAAGATTGCCTGCGCGGAGCCGAGCAAGGCCAAGCGCAAGGCAGGGACACTGGAAGACTGAGGCGGGCAATGACGGTCAAGATTTACGGCATCAAGAACTGCGATACGATGAAGATGGCGCGCGCCTGGCTTGACGGTCACGGTGTCGCCTATGCCTTCCACGACTACAAGGGCGAGGGTATCGACCGGGCGACGCTGACGGGCTGGTGCGATGCCTTGGGCTGGGAAGCCGTGCTCAACAAGACAAGCACCACATTCCGCGGCTTGCCGGAGGCAGATCGCCAGAACCTCGATCAGCAAAAGGCGATCGACCTCATGCTGGTGCAGCCATCGATGATCAAGCGACCGCTGCTCGACCGGGGCGGCCATCTCACGGCGGGCTTCAAGCCGGATATCTACGGGGCGCAGTTCAAGGGCTGATCCATGTCGAAGACGACACGCGCAACGCAATTTCTCGCCAAGGCCGGCGTGGCCTTCACGGTTCACACCTACGACTATGACCCTTCCGCCGACCGCATCGGCATGGCGGCTGCCGAGGCGTTGGGCGAGGAACCTTGCCGGGTGTTGAAGACGCTGATGGCCGAAGTGGATGGCAAGCCGGTCTGCGTCGTGGTGCCATCGGATCGCGAAGTCAGCATGAAGAAACTGGCCGCGGCTTTTTCGGGCAAGTCCGCCAACATGATGAAGCCGACCGATGCCGAGCGGCTGACAGGCTATCATGTTGGAGGAATCAGCCCCTTCGGACAGAAGAAGCTCGTGCCGACCGCGATCGAAGAGGCGGCGCTCGCCGAGCCGCATGTGTTCATCAATGGCGGCCAACGCGGACTGCAGGTGCGACTGGCGCCTGCGGATGCGCTGATGGCACTGAAGGCGATTGTCGCGCCACTGGTGGCGTAAGGGGCGGCGCGGTCTTTATACGGCTGCATTCGCCCATCGTGCGGGGGCCGAATGTCGATTGGTCCCAGCGCTGGCAAGGTCCAGCGACCCGTATCGTGATCAAGGCGAATTCAGGCACAACTCCCGTTCCCCTGACGTTCATGCGCAGCCGCAACCGTGTTCTTGAACCGTTCAGAGACATATACCCAATTTGGGGACTGTCCTGTCGCCCATCGTCTCCTATGGTTGTACCGATTCGTGCAAGCCATAAGGAGTTGTGATGAGTGAGGCGAGAGTGGTCATCAAGAGGTTCCAGGGCGTGTGGGTAGCCTCGATTTTCCACCTTGAAATCACGGAGCATCGAGGTTTTGTGACGCAACAGGAGGCCGAGGAGCATGGTAGAAAGCGGGCTCAGCAGCTGCAGGGACGCCCGACATCGCCCGACGCATGAAGGCCTGGAACGGCCTGCTGCAAGCTTCAGTCGTTTCGTGCT
This sequence comes from Pararhizobium capsulatum DSM 1112, assembly GCF_030814475.1. Lineage (NCBI taxonomy): Bacteria > Pseudomonadati > Pseudomonadota > Alphaproteobacteria > Hyphomicrobiales > Rhizobiaceae > Pararhizobium > Pararhizobium capsulatum. The sequence continues at coordinate 872,037 of NZ_JAUSVF010000001.1, forward strand.
TTCGGCTTCTGTTTTGACGCCTGTCGCGATAGAACGGGGCAACGCGCTACGAAGCAGCAGGAGACAGCATGGACGCGACATCAACCAAATCCCTTATCGATCCCGTGAAGCTTGAAAAGCTTGCCGAAGTCGCCGTCAAGGTGGGCTTGAGGCTGGAGCGTGGCCAGGACCTCGTCATCACCGCGCCGATTGCCGCTTTGCCGCTGGTCCGCCTGATCACCAAACATGCCTATATGGCCGGTGCCGGTCTCGTCACGACCTTCTATTCGGATGAAGAGACGACGCTTGCCCGCTACCAGTATGCCCCGGATGATAGCTTCGATCGGGCATCCGGCTGGCTTTATGACGGCATGGCCAAGGCCTATGCCGGCAATGCGGCGCGACTGGCGATCTCCGGCGACAACCCGATGATGCTGGCGGCGCAGGATCCGGCCAAGGTCGCTCGCGCCAACAAGGCCAATTCCATCGCCTACAAGCCGGCGCTCGAGAAAATTTCCAATTTCGACATCAACTGGAACATCATTTCCTACCCCAACCCCGCCTGGGCCAGGCAGATGTTCCCGGACTTGGCCGAGGATGTCGCGGTCGGCAAGCTGGCGGATGCGATCTTTGCGGCATCGCGGGTCGATGTTGCCGATCCGGTCGCAGCCTGGGCCGAACACAATGCCAATCTGCGCAAGCGGTCGAGCTGGCTGAACGGCGAGCGCTTCTCGGCACTGCGCTTCACAGGACCGGGCACGGACCTGACGGTTGGTCTGGCTGACGGTCATGAATGGCATGGCGGCGCCTCCACGGCCAAGAACGGCATCACCTGCAATCCGAACATCCCGACCGAAGAGGTCTTCACCACGCCGCATGCGTTGCGCGTGGAGGGCCATGTGTCGAGCACCAAGCCGCTTTCCCATCAGGGTACGCTGATCGACAATATCCAGGTTCGCTTCGAAGGCGGCCGGATTGTCGAAGCGAAGGCGTCGAAGGGCGAGGAAGTGCTGAACAAGGTGCTGGATACCGACGAGGGCGCGCGCAGGCTTGGCGAGGTGGCGCTGGTGCCGCATTCATCGCCGATCTCCGCGAGCGGCATCCTGTTCTACAACACGCTGTTCGATGAGAACGCTTCCTGCCACATTGCACTCGGCCAATGCTATTCCAAGTGCTTCCTCGACGGTGCTTCGCTGAGCCAGGAGCAAATCAAGGCGCAGGGCGGAAATTCCAGTCTCATTCACATCGACTGGATGATCGGCTCCGACAAGGTGGATATCGACGGCATTCTGCCCAATGGCGGCAGCGTCGCCGTCATGCGTCAGGGCGAATGGGCCTGACGTACACCGAACGACAAAGTTGAGAGAGCAGGCAGGCGGCGACGTCTGCCTGTTCCATATGAGGCTAACGTCAGAGTTTGTCAGGGAAAAGTGGAAACCGGTTTTCGCGAAAAGACAAACAGAAACAAAAGAATCTAGAGGATGTCTGGTTCAATCTGAACCAGACCTCCTTTAGAGGCCGAGGCTTTCAATCGCCCTGGTGATCTCCGGTGTTCCGAACGGTTTCTTGAGGAGGGCCGTCCGTGCCGGATCGTCAAGCTTCGGGGCCTGGTCCTGGCCGGTTGCAAAGACGATGCCCATGTTCGGATATTGTTTCCTGACTGTTGCGGCCAGTTCCGCCCCCGACATGCCCGGCAGGCCAAGATCAGTAATCAGGATGGCGATGGGCTGTACTTCCAGAATGGCCAAGGCCTGTTCGGCGCTGCTTGCTTCCTCCACGGTGTGGCCGAGTTCCATGAGAATATCCGACGTCGACATGCGGATTAGGAAATCGTCCTCGACGAGAAGCACGCGGTAGAAAGTCTTTTCCTGAGGTGGCGATGGCGCAGGGGCGGACGCAAGACGTTGGATGGCCTCGGCGCGCTGGCGGTGATTGTTCAGCACGTGACGGATCTTGCGGGCGAGAGACTCGCGCGTGTAGGGCTTGCTGAGGAGCTCGACACCGGGATCGAGCCGGCCGCCGTGAACGATCGAATTTTCCGTGTATCCCGAGGTGAACAACACGGCGATTTCGGGCGATCGCTCCTTCACCTGCCGCACGAGATCGGTGCTGCGCAGCGGTCCGGGCATGACGACATCGGTAAACAGGAGATCGACGGCGGCGCCGCTTTCGATGACGGTGAGTGCGCCGGCCGCATCCCTGGCCTTCAGAACCCGGTAGCCGAGATCACCCAGAAGCTCGACCACGGTGTTGCGGACCTGATCGTCGTCTTCGGCAACGAGGATGGTCTCGCTTCCGCCGGTCACAGGCCCGAACCCGTCTTCGACGATCACATCTTCCGTCTGCCGGATGCGGGGGAAATAGAGCTTGATCGTCGTGCCCTGGCCGACCTCGCTGTAGATCTTCACATGGCCGCCGGATTGCTTGACGAAACCATAGACCATGGACAGGCCCAGCCCGGTTCCCTTGTCGATCGGCTTTGTCGAGAAGAACGGCTCGAAAACCTGCTTCAGGATGGACGCATCCATGCCGCAGCCGGTATCGGTGACGGCGAGCATCACGTACTGGCCAGCTTCAACGTCATCGTTCTGGCGAACATAGTCATCGTCGAGAAATGCGTTGCCGACTTCGATGGTCAGCTTGCCGGCGCCATCCATGGCGTCGCGGGCGTTGATGGCGAGATTGAGCAATGCGTTTTCGATCTGCGTCGGGTCCACCAACGCATTCCAGAGACCGCCGGAGCGGCTGGTCTCGATCTCGATCGCTTCTCCAAGCGTCCGGCGCAGCATGTCCTCGATGCCGGTGACGAAGCGGCCGATATTGACCACCTTCGGTTCGAGCGGCTGGCGCCGGCCAAAGGCCAAGAGCTGGCTTGCGAGCTTGGAACCTCTGTTCACGCCCGCCAGCGCATTTTCGATACGCTTCTGGGCACGCTCGTTGCCCTGTACGTCGCCGGACAGGAGCTGGAGGTTGCCGGAGACCACCTGCAGCAGGTTGTTGAAATCATGCGCCACGCCGCCGGTCAGCTGTCCCAGAGCCTCCATTTTCTGGGACTGGCGCAACGTTTCTTCCATTTTCATGCGCTCAGTGATTTCGCTGGCGACCCGTTGTTCCAGATTGCTGTTGACCTGTTGCAGCTCCTGTTCGGCGCGCTTGCGCTCAGCGATTTCAAGCTCGGCCGCCTGAAACAGCCGGGCATTGTCCATGCCGATCGCCGCGAGGCCTGCGGCGCTGATCACCAGGTCTTCATGATCCTGCTTGAAGAGGCCGGGTTTAGGGTGGCCGAAAAACAGGCCGCCGATCACCTCGCCGGAACGGGAAATGACGGGAACCGCGAGATAGCTGCGCACCGGCAGGTGGCCGGACGGCATGCCGTGATAGGGGCCGCTATGGCCATAGCGCGGGTCGGTGAGGATATTGTCGGAACGGATAACCCCTTCACCCTTGAAGGTCGGCTGGAAGACGGACGTCGCGCGCGGCATGGGGAAGCTGGAAAAGCTTTCGCGCGGCACGCCGGACAGCGCATAGAGCATGTAGCTCTCGCCCTTCTCATCCAGCACATTGTAGAAGAAGGCACCGAATTTCGCGCCGGTCATGGCGACGCCGGCATCGGTGATCATCTGCACGACCTTGTCGAGGTCGCGTTCGGCAGCGAGATCCGCACCCAGCTTGTTGAGAACGCTGAGGACGGCGGTTTCGTGTCTCAGCGCCAGTTCGGCGTGCTTCTGCTCGGTTACATCATTGCCCTGGACGAAAATCCCGAGGTTATTGCGCTCCTCGTCAAGAATGGGTTGATAGATGAAATCGAGATAGCGTTCTTCCACGACACCCGCGGATCGTTCAAGCCGGACCGGGGTCGAATTGCCGACATAGGCCTCGCTGCTCTCGGTGACGGTATCCAGCAGTTTCTCGAAGCCCTGGCCCCTCAATTCGGGCAGCGCTTCCAGCAATGGCAGACCGATGACATCGCGATTGCCGATCAGGCGCAGATAGGCCTCGTTGGCGAGTTCGAAGCGGTGCTCCGGGCCGGTCAGCATGGCCATGAAGCCGGGCGCCTGTTCGAACATCCTCTTCAGTCGTTTCCGCTCGCCTCTGATGGCGCGTTCGGCCTTCACCTTGCTGGTCGTTTCGACGACGATCGCCATGACCGCAATCGGTTTTCCGCTCTCGCCAATGATCGGCGAGTAGTCGAGGTTCATCCAGGCAGGCTCGAGCTGTCCGCTGCGCTGGAGTGACAGCTTCTGATCCGTATAGGCAAGCGTGCCGCCGGCGAGACCGACCTTCATGACATTGTCGTTGAAATCGGCCACTTCCGGCCAGCCTTCACGCACCTTCGAGCCCAGGAGCTGCGGGTGCCGGCCGCCGGCAAAGACGGAATAGGCATCGTTGTAGATCATGATGCCGTCTTCGCCCCAGAGCGTCACGATCGGCACGGGCGACTGGAGGACGAGCGCGATGGTCGTCTTCAGGCTCTGCGGCCAGGTCGTGACGCAGCCGATGGAGGTCAAGGACCAGTCATGAGCGGCGATCAGCCCGGCAAGCTCGCCATTGTGGGCCAGGAAGGCAAAGTCGTCATGTCGCATGGGTCGCCGCGGTCTAGAGGATGAAGCAGATAACTAGGCGCCGTTCGGCTGCCGGAAAGAGGCAGCCCTGCGATTTCTGGCGAGGGAAAATTCCACGCATTCGTCCTGCCCTGCAAGGCTTTGAGCCTGTCAGCAGGCGAGGTCCGCCACCACGGCATCGAGGATCAGCATGCCGGCCGGCGTGCAGCGCAGGCGCGAATTGCCAAGACGCTCGATGAAGCCATGCTCGATGAGGAACTGCTCGCGATCCGGGTCCGGCTCGCGGCCCGACAGTCTCTGCCAGCGGACGAGATCGATGCCTTCCTTCAGCCGCAGGCCCATCAGCAGCAGCTCGTCGGCCTGTTCGTCGCGACCCAGGATTTCCTGGTCGACCATGCCGTGGCCGGTCTTCTCGACCAGCCGCAGCCACTCCTCCGGCTTCCGTTCCGTGGCGGTGGCGAGCTTGTCGGCGCCGAGCGTCAGGCGGCCATGGGCGCCGGGGCCGATGCCGGCATAGTCACCGTAGCGCCAGTAGGTGAGGTTGTGGCGGCTTTCCGCGCCGGGAACGGCGTGGTTGGAAACCTCGTAGGCCGGCATGCCGATGGCAGCCGTGATATCCTGTGTTGCCTCGTAGAGAACGGCGGACTGTTCGCCGTCGGGCACGATCAGCTTGCCGGCCTTGTGCAGGCCGTAGAAGGGCGTGCCTTCCTCGATCGTCAGCTGATAGAGCGAGAGATGGTCGACGGCATAGGAGACCGCTTCCTTCAGCTCCTTTTCCCATTCCTCGACCGTCTGTTTCGGCCGGGCGTAGATGAGGTCGAAGGACATGCGCGGGAAGATATCGCGGGCGAGACCTATGGCCTTCAGGGCATCCTCGACATTGTGCAGGCGACCGAGGAATTTGAGGTCGGCGTCGTTGAGCGCCTGGACGCCGAGCGAGACGCGGTTGACGCCGGCGGCGCGGTAGCCGCGAAAGCGGGTCGCCTCGACGCTGGAGGGGTTGGCCTCCATGGTGATCTCGATACCATCAGGCACATGCCATTCCCTGGCGATGCCGTTCAGCACGGCCTCGACCGTGGCCGGATCCATGAGCGAGGGAGTGCCGCCGCCCATGAAGATGCTGGTGACCGTGCGCGGGCCGGAAAGGCGGCGAGCCTCCGCCATTTCCTTCAGGAAAGCCGCGACGAAACGCGGCTGGTCCACCGGCTGATGACGGACATGGCTGTTGAAATCGCAGTAGGGACATTTGGCGGCGCAGAAGGGCCAATGCACGTAGACCCCGAAGCCGGGGTCCGTGTGGTCGCCAATGGAGTTGAAAATGGCCATTCCGTTCGTTTCTTCGGACCTTGTCCGTCTGTGGTGGCTCAGATGCCTTTCGGGGCATCAAGGCAGGTTTCGGCAAAAAGCTTGAAGGCGCGGGCGCGATGCGACAGCGCATCGGCATCGCCCGGTTTCCAGCCATGTTTTTCCTCGGCCGTCATTTCACCGAATGTGGTGTCGTAACCATCAGGTTGAAAGACCGGATCGTAGCCGAAACCGCTTGTGCCGCGCGGCGGCCAGACCAGATGGCCGGCGACTTCGCCGCGGAAGAGTTCGACATGGCCATCCGGCCAGGCAAGGCAGAGCACCGAGACGAAGCGGGCGGTTCGGGCCTCACGCGTGGTCGCACCCTTTTCCTGAAGCGCAGTTTCCACCTTCTGCATCGCCATGGCGAAATCGCGGGTGCCATCTGATGTTTCAGCCCAGTTTGCCGTATAGACGCCGGGGGCGCCATCCAGTGCATCGACGACGATGCCGCTGTCATCCGACAGGGCGGGCAGGCCGGAAGCGTTGGCGGAGGCGAGCGCCTTGATTGTCGCATTCTCCTCGAACGTCGTGCCGGTTTCATCCGGCTCGATGAAGTTGAGGTCGGCAGCGGATTTGGCGGAAAAGCCGAGCGGGCCGATCAGGTCGTGGATTTCCCGGATCTTGCCGGCATTGTGACTGGCGACGATCAGGGTCTTGTCTTCAAGCTTGCGCATTGGGTTTTCTCTCAGTCGATGTTCCAGAGGCCGGGTTCGGCGCATTCAAGGCTGTTTCCGGCGGGATCTCGGAAATAGAAGGACCGGGCACCGGTCGGCCAGCGGATGTCGGCCTCGACGGCGATGCCGGCGGATTTGAGTTTTTCGGCGAAGCGGTCGAGGTTTTCCGAGGCCACGCGGAAGCAGGCGTGACCTTGACCCTTGGTGCCGTGTGGCGGAACGGGCAGGGCGCCTTCGTGGGGCGGGTTCACCGTCTCTTCCGGATTGAAGATCAGAAGAACGCTTTGGCCGCAACGGAAAAAGACGTGGCGGTTTCCGGCGCGGGTGATCTTTTCGAGGCCGAGGATGGTGCCGTAGAAGTGTTCGGCGGCGTCGAGGTCGTCGGCGTAAAGGGCGGTTTCGAGGATGCCTTCGAGGGCGTTAGCCATGGTGATGACCTCTCGTGAGCTTGGAATATGCCGCTCCACCCCCCTCTGTCAGCGCTGCTGACATCCCCCCCGCAAGGGGGGAGAAGGGGAGTATGCCGGTCGCCCCAGCCAATCTCCCCCCTTGCGGGGGAGATGTCACGAAGTGGCAGAGGGGGGTGGCGGCGGCTTGCTCTGGCTTCGGCAGGGCGCGCCAAATCTTTCCCCGCGAGAGGGTTAGGGTGAGGGGCAATCCTGTCGTTGAAAGTGCCATCGGTTCCTGACTTAACCTGCGACAGCCTGCTTCTGCAGCGTCACCAGTTCGGCGATACCGTTCTTGGCAAGGCCCATCAGGATTGCGAATTCGGTTTCGGAGAAGGGCTTGCCTTCTGCAGTGCCCTGGATCTCGACGATGCCGCCGGAGCCGGTCATGACGAAATTGGCGTCGGTTTCGGCAGCGGAGTCTTCGAGATAGTCGAGATCGATCACCGGCTGGTCGGCGAAGATACCACAGGAAATCGCGGCGATATGGTCCTTCAGAACCTTATCGACCTTGATCATGTTACGGGCTTCCATCCACTTCAGGCAGTCGTGAAGGGCAATCCACGCCCCTGTGATCGAGGCGGTGCGGGTGCCGCCATCGGCTTGGATGACGTCGCAGTCGATCGAGATCTGGCGTTCGCCGAGCGCCTGAAGATCGACGACAGCGCGCAGCGAGCGTCCGATAAGGCGCTGGATTTCCTGGGTGCGGCCGCTCTGCTTGCCAGTGGCGGCTTCACGCTTCATGCGTTCACCGGTGGCGCGCGGCAGCATGCCGTATTCGGCGGTGACCCAGCCCTTGCCGCTGTTACGCAGCCACGGCGGCGTCTTGTCCTCGAGGCTTGCCGTGCACAGCACATGCGTATCCCCGAATTTCACCAGACAGGAGCCTTCGGCATGCTTGGAAACATTGCGCTCGAAGGAAACCTTGCGCATCTGGTCGGTTTTTCTGCCGGAGGGCCGCATCATGAACTCCTTTGATGTTCGTGCAGCCTTCTAGCCTATGTTGACGCGAAGGGAAATCATTTCGGTGCGAGATAAAACCGCTGTATCCAAGGGGCTGGCGCGCATTTTCTCTTTTGCACTCCTGCGGCGGATCACTATATTTCATGCAGATGCAACAGCATGGAATTTGCAACGTAGATGGTAATCAACAGATCCGGGGCCAGTGACAGGCTTTCCTCGCTCGACGAGCGTTCGGGAGAGATTTTTCGCCGGATCGTCGAGAGCTATCTCGAAAACGGCGAGCCGCTCGGCTCCCGCAGTCTTTCGCGGTTGCTGCCAATGTCGCTTTCGCCCGCATCGGTGCGCAATGTGATGAGCGATCTCGAAGATCTTGGTCTCATCTATTCTCCCCATATATCGGCGGGCCGCCTGCCAACCCAGATCGGGCTGCGTTTTTTCGTCGATGCCTTTATGCAGGTTGGCGATCTTTCCGCGGAAGACCGCGCCTCGATCGACCGGCATGTGCGCCGCAGCGACCACGGACAACCGGTGGAATCGCTGCTGACCGAGGCAAGCCAGATGTTGTCGGGCATGTCACGGGGCGCGGGGCTGGTGATAACGGCCAAGTCCGATCCTATTCTGAAGCATGTCGAATTCATGCGGCTTGCCCCGACGAAGGCTCTTGCCGTTCTTGTCGGCGAGCATGATCAGGTCGAAAACCGCATCATCGAACTGCCGAGCGGCATCACCAGTTCGCAGCTGACGGAGGCCGCCAACTTCCTTAACGCCCATCTCGCCGGCCAGACGCTGCACGAGGCGCGCGGCCAGCTGCAGAAGGTCAAGGAAACGGTGCGGCTGGAGCTTGATGCGCTGTCGCAGGATCTGGTCGAGCGCGGTCTTGCCATCTGGTCGGGCGGCGACAGCGACGACAAGCCGACGCAACTCATCGTCCGTGGCCGGGCCAATCTGCTGGAAGGTCTTGCCGGTGCCGACGATGTCGACCGGCTGCGCATGCTGTTCGACGATCTTGAAAAGAAGGACAGCCTGATCGAAATCCTCAACCTTGCCGAAAGCGGGCCGGGGGTGCGTATCTTTATCGGCTCGGAAAACAAGCTGTTTTCGCTGTCCGGCTCGTCGCTGATCGTCGCGCCCTACAAGGATAGCGATGAGAAGATCGTCGGCGCAGTCGGCGTCATCGGCCCGACGCGCCTCAACTATTCGCGCATCGTGCCGATGGTGGATTATACGGCACAGCTGATGTCCAGGCTGTCGCGCGGATAGCGGCATTTGCCCAAGGCCGCGTTTGCGCCCTTGATTTTTGGCGTCCGAAGCTCGATATCGGCACCATCTAGACTTTCCGGAGACCGGTATGACCGAAGACACGAAGAATTACGGCCCCGAGGCCTATGAAACCGAAGGCGCCGCGGCAAGCGAAGCTGCTGCTGAAGCCGGTGCTGAGGTTACCGAGCAGGAGCTGCTCGAAGCTGCGCGCGCCGAAACCGCCGAGATGCGCGACCGTTACCTGCGCCTCGCCGCTGAAATGGACAATCTGCGTCGCCGCACCGAGCGTGACGTCAAGGATGCCAAGTCCTATTCCGTCGCCGGCTTTGCCCGCGACATGCTGGCCGTTTCCGACAACCTGCGCCGCGCTCTCGATGCCATCCCGGCAGAGGCCCGTGCTGCAGGGGATGCCGGGTTCAACGCGTTGATCGAAGGCGTCGAGATGACCGAGCGCTCGATGCTGTCGGCGCTGGAGCGCCATGGCGTGAAGAAGCTTGAGCCCGAAGGCCAGAAGTTCGATCCGAACTTCCACCAGGCCATGTTCGAAATTCCGAATCCGGACGTGCCGAACAACACGGTGGTTCAGGTCGTTCAGGCCGGTTACACGATCGGCGACCGCGTCCTGCGGCCGGCCATGGTCGGCGTTGCCAAGGGCGGCCCGAAGATCGCGATCGTCGACGGCGAGACGCCGGCGGCTTAAGGCTGGTGCGAAGGGGTTCACCCCCTCTATCACTTCGTGAGATCTCCCCCTCAAGGGGGGAGATTGTTCATTTCCCTTGATAGCTTCGTTTACATGAGCGAGAGCGCGCCTCTTGCGACCCCCCTTGAGGGGAAGATGCCCGACAGGGCAGAGGGGGGTAAATCCCTCAACATTCACTTCATCCAAACAACTGCTTCAGATGGTCGTTCAGGAACCGCCCTTCCGGATCGAGCTTGTTCCTCAGCGCCCGGAAATCGCCAGCGCGCGGATAGAGCGCCGTCACATCCTCTGCGCCGAGGAAGTGGAGCTTGCCCCAGTGCGGGCGGGAGCCGAACTGGCGCAGGATATCGTCCACATCCTTCAGGTAGTTCCAGTAGTCGGTGCCGGGCTCGCCGGAGACTGACAGGGTAATGGAATCTTGCTCGAAGAATGGGCTGATCCAGCCGGGATCGCCGGCGGTGAAGCGGTATTCGATCGGGTAGATGCAAGTCGGATGCTTTTCCAGCATCAGCTTGCGCACTTCCATGCAGGCCTGCTTGCCGTAGCGCAGAGGCACGGCATATTCGAGCTCGTGGAAGTTCGGGACGTATTCGATCGGGTAGATCTCCGAGGAATAGGCGATCTTCTCGAAACCCCTCTCCATCGGCGGCTCGGTGGTGATGTCGATCGTCTTCATCTCGCAGACATCCGACAGGCTGTCGGTGGTCGAGACGGAAGACGTGTCCGGCAGGCAGTAGCAGTGGCGGCTTTCCGGTACGGGGCACCAGAAGAAGCCGAAATGCCGGTGGTTTGCCGCGAGATCGTCGTGTTGCTCCATGCATTCGTCGAAGGTGCAGCGCCAGAGCTTTTCATGCAGATTGTAGCTCTCCATCGCCTGCAGGGTGATCTCCGAGATCACGCCGAGCATGCCGATGGAAACCCGCGCCGCGTTCAGGAGGTCGGGTCGGCTTTCATCGACGATGAGGATACTGCCGTCGGGCTGCACGAGCCGCATGCCGACAATCTGGGAGGCCATGTTGCCGAGCTTGATGCCGGTGCCATGGGTGCCGGTGGTCAGCGCGCCGGCCAGCGCCTGGCTGTCGATATCGCCCTGGTTGATCAGCGAGAGGCCGGCTTGCTTCAACGCCTTGCCCAGCGTGTTGATCGTCGTGCCGGCGTGGACGGAGACACGCTTGCGGGCCGTGTCAATATTGGTGATGCCCTGCAGCCCGGAGAGGGTGAGGTGCAGGCCGCTCGTGAGTGCCACGGGTGTAAAGGAATGGCCCGAGCCTGCGCAGCGGACGTTCAAGCCATCTGATGTCGCCTCCCGCACCATGTCCGCCAGCGCGGCTTCACTGTCGGGAGCGCCTTTGTGTCTGACGATGCACGACTGGTTTCCGACCCAGTTGCGCCAGTGTCCGCCTGCTTCCATCATGGTTCTCTCCCTGGCTCACACCGCCGTAAAGCAGTTGTCGACGAAAAGATGGGTGCCGTTGACGAAGCTCGATTCATCGCTGGCGAGGAAGAGGGCGGCCTGGGCCACTTCCATCGGGTCGCAGAGCCGGCCCTGCTGGGCGGCGATCGCGGCATCCGAAACATCGACACCGTATTTGGCGAGACCCACCAGTTCGCGCTTGCCGTGGTCGGTGGCGATGAAGCCGGGGCAGACGGCGTTGGAGCGGATGCCGCGATCGCGAAACTCGACGGCGATGGCGCGGGCGAACATATGGCAGGCGCCCTTGGTGGTGTCGTAGAGCACTTCCATCGGGGTCGCGGCGACGGCCGAGATCGAGGACGTCGAGACGATGCTGCCGCCACCGGCCGCCAGCATGCCGGGCAGCACGGCCTTGGTCATCAGGAACATCGAGCGGACATTGACGGCCATCAGCCGGTCCCACTCCTCCTCTTCTGTCTCAAGGAATGGGCCGACGGCGAGGATGCCTGCGTGATTAAAGAGCACGGTAATCGGCCCGAAGGCGTCCTCCACCGCCTTCACCGCGGATTTGACCTCCGAGGAGACCGAGACATCGGCGGGTGCGAAAATTGCCTCACCGCCTTCAGCGCGGATTGCCGCGGCAACTTCCTCACCCTTGCTGCGTGGCAGATCAACGATGCCGACGCGCGCGCCTTCCCGAGCGAAAAGCTGGGACGCAGCAAGGCCGCAGCCTCCCGCGCCGCCGCTGATCAAAGCCGTTTTACCTGCAAGCCTGCCTGCCATGTCGTTCTCCTCGTTTTATGTTTGCGAGGATATTATCGACAAAACAAAGGCTGTCGATATCCGGGATATCAACAGCCTTTAAAAATCAAACAGGTAGAGGCGACAATGATCAGGCCGCGTTGGAGGCCTGGTCGTCGCTGAGGAAGGTGTAGATGGCGGAAACGGAATCCGTTCCCCTGAGTTTTGCCACCATGTCCTGATCGCGCAGGACGCGCGCGATGCGCGAGAGCGCCTTCAAATGATCGGCGCCCGCGCCTTCAGGCGCAAGCAGAAGGAAAACCAGATCGACCGGCTGATCATCAAGCGCTTCGAAATCGACGGGCGTTTCCAGGCGCGCGAAAATGCCGACGATCGAGGTGAGGTGCGAGAGCTTGCCATGCGGTATGGCAATGCCGTTGCCCACGCCGGTCGAGCCGAGGCGTTCGCGCTGGAGAATAACGTCGAAGATTTCCCGCTCGGAAAGGCTGGTGATCTTGGATGCCTTAACCGCCAGCTCCTGAAGGAGCTGTTTCTTGGAGTTGGCCCTCATGGCCGGAATTATCGCATTCTGCTGCAGCAAGCCTGCCAATGCCATTCTGGTTGTCCTTGTTGCCCCAGGATAAGGTCCATCGTCCAGCTTCGTGCCGGGGATAGCCTTTCCGATCGTCTCACGACGGTTTCGACGGCCCGGTCAAGGCCCCCAATCACCGCCAGGAAAAACGGAGGTGGAAACGGCTTTCGCCGTCTCCACCCATCCGCTCAGCCCTTAATATTGGAGGAATCGATCCAGCCAATATTACCATCGTTGCGCCGATAGACGATATTCAACTGCTCATTGCCTGGGCTACGGAACATCAAAACCGGCTCGTCCGTCATGTCGAGCGCCATGACGGCGCTTGCAACGGACATGGTCCTGAGTTGTTTGGAACTCTCCGCGACAATCGTCGGCGCGTAATCCTCCGGAAGATCATCGTCTTCGTCGGGCACGGAATCCATCACGGTGTAAGCTACTTCGGCAAATCCTGCATGACCATTGCCATTGTGGTGATCCTTGAGCTTGCGCTTGTAGCGGCGGATGCGTTTTGCAATTCGCTCCGACGCTGCGTCAAATGCCGCTTGCGGGTCATTCGCTTCGCCACTTGCCTGCAAGGCTGCACCGCTGTCGAGGTGTATCTTGCAATCGGCACTGAAACGAGATCCAGACTTTTCCACAGTGACTTGGCTTGAATATCCTCCGTCAAAATATTTCGTAACGGCCTGTCCTATCTGGTCTTCAATTCGCAGACGGAACGTTTCGCCGATTTCCATATGTTTACCGGATACACGCACACTCATGGAGTTTCCTCTCTTTTCGTGATTTGCGTAGCCAGTCTATTCCAACCGCATCCGTCATCCAAGCACTTCACGCACGCAAACGAATTTTGCGTCGCTCGGCCTGAAATGTCTGGGATCGGTCAATTGCGGGCTTCAAGCCCTGCCTTCAGCGGCGGCCTAATACAGGCGATGCCGCGGGAAGTCAAGGGAATGGTTAAAAATCGAATAAGCTTCGAACTCGACCTGTTGGAAAGTCGAGGATCGAGGATATCCGGTTCCGCTTCACGCCGATACTTTGGCAATCGCGCGTTTTTCCCGGCGGCGCTGCACCGACGACGGGATATTCATGGCTTCTCGGTATTTGGCAACCGTTCGTCGGGCGATGTCGATGCCACCTTTCTTCAAGAGATCGACGATATCGTCGTCGGAGAGCACCGCGCTCGGGCTCTCCAGCGTGATCATGTTGCGGATCCGGTGACGGACGGACTCGGCTGAGTGTCCGTCTCCGCCCTCGGCGGAGTTGATCGAAACCGTGAAGAAATATTTCAGTTCGAAAAGCCCGCGCGGGGTGAGCATGTACTTGTTTGATGTCACGCGGCTGACAGTGGATTCATGCATCTTGATCGCGTCGGCCACCGTCTTGAGGTTCAGCGGTCGCAGGTGATCGACGCCGTTGACGAGAAAGGCGTCCTGCTGGCGCACGATCTCGGTCGCCACCTTCATGATGGTGCGGGCGCGCTGGTCGAGGCTGCGGGTCAGCCAGTTGGCTGTCTGCAGGCATTCAGACAGAAAGGCATGGTCGTCGCTGTTCTTCGGCGCGTGGCGTGCCACGGTGGCGTAGTAGCTGTGATTTACGAGGACACGCGGCAGGGTTTCCGGGTTCAGTTCCACGGCCCAGCTGCCGTCCGGCGCGGCGCGCACGACAATGTCGGGAATGATGGCCTCGGAGGCGCCCGTTTCGAAGCCGGTGCCCGGCTTGGGATCGAGCTTGCGGATTTCCGCCAGCATGTCGATCAGGTCTTCCTCGTCGACGCCGCATATCTTCTTTAGCGTCGCAAAATCGCGCCGCGCCAGAAGTTCGAGATTGTCAATAAGGGCGGCCATGGCCGGATCCAGCCGATCCCGCTGACGCAGCTGGATCGCCAGGCACTCGCTCAAGGATCGTGCAAACACGCCGGGCGGATCGAGCTGCTGCAGGCTTTCCAGCACGCGGGCAACATCGGCCGGGACGGCGCCCAGCCGATCCGCGATCTCGCCGATATCCGCATGCAGATAACCTGCATCGTCCAGATGATCGGCCAGATGCTGGGCAATCAGCCTGTCGCCGGGCGCGTGGACGCAAAAGGGAATCTGGGTATCGAGGAAATTGCGCAGCGTGGTCTGGTTGGCGACGAAATCTTCAAGGTCGTACCCGTCATCGCCGCCGCCAGGCATGGATTTCCACTGGCCAAGCAACTCCGGCGCGTCGGCCCGCTGAGGGGTCATGTCATCGGGAAACACGTTCTCGAAATTGGAATCGAGCTGCTCGTTCATCCGCTCGCTGGTTGTCGAGGTGGCGCTTTCATAGACGTCGCCCAGCGGTTCGTAAGCGGGGGCGTCGTCGCCGGATGCTGCTTCGTCGGCCGCATGAAACTCATCCTTGCCATGCCGCTCGCCGCCCGCCACATCGTCATTGGCGGTGAATTCCAGAAGCGGGTTCTTCTCGACTTCCTGCTCTATGAAGTGCGTCAATTCCAGATGCGTCATCTGCAGAAGCTGGATCGACTGCATCAGCTGAGGCGTCATGGCCAGGGTTTGGCTTTGGCGCAGGAAGAGGCTGGCGGATAATGCCATTCGGACGCGAAACTCCCCTCAAATTTAAGGGTCTGCCGACCTTTGGCATGCAAAGGCCCGGCGTTGATCCCTCAACTGGCCCAAAAATTGCTTATTACGAAGGTTTGGTCAAGCGCTGGTCGTAAATAAGATGAAATACGTCGAAAAGGTGTGGTATCGACGTTCTGCGGCCACCAAACATTCAATATCGCTTAAAAACATCTGGAATCTAAAACGGCGCTTCCAGGCTCAAAGGCTGAAATTGTCGCCCAGGTACAGGCGTCGCACATCCGGGTTGGTCACGATGTCGTTTGCCCGGCCATGGGTCAGGACTTCGCCCGCATGGATGATGTAGGCGCGATCGATCAGACCCAGCGTTTCGCGGACATTGTGGTCGGTGATCAGCACGCCGATGCCCCGCGACGTCAGATGCCGGACCAGCGCCTGGATATCGGCAACCGAAATCGGATCGACGCCGGCGAAGGGCTCGTCCAGCAGCATGAAGGTCGGATCGGTGGCAAGGGCGCGGGCGATTTCCAGGCGTCGGCGCTCGCCACCTGACAGGGCGACGGCCGGCGATTTGCGCAGATGCGAGATGTTGAACTCGCCGAGCAGTTCGTTCAGCTTGTTTTCGCGCCGTTCGCGGTTGTTGTCGTGAAGCTCCAGCACCGCGCGGATGTTTTCTTCGACGGTCAATCCGCGAAAGATAGAGGCTTCCTGCGGCAGGTAGCCGACGCCGAGCCGTGCGCGGCGATACATCGGCATCGTCGTCACGTCGTTGCCATTGATCTCGATGGAGCCTTCATCAACCGGCACGAGGCCGGTGATCATATAGAAGCAGGTGGTCTTGCCGGCGCCGTTGGGACCAAGCAGGCCGACGGCCTCGCCGCGACGCACGACAAGCGAGACGCCGCCAACGACACGGCGGCCACGATAGGATTTCGTCAGGCCGCGTGCGATCAGCGTGCCGTCGTAGCGCGCTTTGTCAACGGGGCGGGCCGGCGCGGCCGTGTCGGTCTTGGCGCGCTTGCGCTTATGAAGAAAAGGAATGTTCACGAGGGGCCGCGTCAGTTGGTCTTCTGGGATTTCGGATCCAGCTGGATCTGGACTCGACCGCCGCAGGCTTGAAGCTGTGCTTCGCCGGTGTTCATCTGAACATCGAGCTGGCAGCCGGTGAAGACATTCTTGCCTTCGGAAAGCACCACCTGCTTGCCCTTCAGCACCAGGGTCTGGGCCGTCATGTTGAACACGCCGATATCGGCGGTCGCCTGCTGGGTGCCAGACTGAAGGAAAACCTTGTCCTTGACTTCGATACGATCGATATCGGCATTGCCGCTGGAGATCGCGCCGCCGCCGCCCTTCTTATAGAAAACGACCATGCTGCCGGCCTGGAGCGTCGTCGTGCCCTGCACGACCTTCACGTTGCCGGTGAAGATGGCCTTGCTCTCGGGATCCTTGATCTCCAGCTTGTCGCTCTCGATCTGGATCGGGGCATCATTGGAAAGTTCCAGGCCTTTGATCTTGCTCTTGGTTTCCTGCGCAAGCGCGGGCGCTACGAGTGTCGGCGCAACGCCGAGAAAAAGGACTGCTGCGGCAATGCGAAATGCTGAAAAGGAATAAGCCGACATGGGTGCACCGGTTTCTAGTTGGCTGTCTTGCGGATGGTGCTGGGGTCGACGACGACTTTCACCATGCCCTCGAATGTAACAATGCGTCCCTTATCCGTCATTCTCAGCCGCTGTGCAACAATGGAACCGCCGTTCAAGCTGATCGCGATCGGTCGATCCGTGTTCATTTCTCCGGCGTTAATATCGAGATAGGCGGTCTGGAAGTCTGCAACGACGCCATTGTTCATCGTTATGCTGAAAGGCTTGTTCATGTCGAGCGTGTTCTTGCCGCGATCATAGATGCCGCTTTCGGCTTCGACGGTCGCTTTGAGCGTGTCATTGACCGGCATTTCCGCATGGATCGTTTCGAGCGTGATGATATCGGGATTTGCGATATCCTGGAGGGCGCGCTTGGCTTTCATCGAATAGCTGATGTTCTGCTTGTTACGGCCTGATATCGCCGGGTTCTGCATCACGATCTTGCCGTCTTCGATGGTTGCATTTTCGATCTGCAATTCCTCAGGCAGGAAAGCGCGCACGACCGAAACGGCCACGAAGACGAGCGCGATCGCCGTGGCGGCAAGCGGCAGCAGGATCTTCAGCCGCGCGACCCGGCGCGAATGGCGCACCGCTTCCGAATAGACGTCCGGGACAACTGGCCCGGAATGCGGGAGAGCGCCGGAAAAAGACATTTCATTCATGAAGAAACCCGTCGTCGCCGCGCTTCAGAGCTCCGATGCGCAGTCTGCCCTGTTTATGAATTCAGAATTCAGTCGGTGACTTACCGTGAATATGGAGATTTTTTTGTCCTTGCACAAGGAAGGCTCGAAAAACTTCAAAATGAGGTTACATCCGCTTCGCGCGGCGCTATGCATGGCGCTTCAGCAAAGCAAGGGAAAACCCATGGATCAGCTTGCCATCGCCGACCGGCGGCAATTGCGACGCAAACTCGGTTTCTGGCGTATCGCCTGCATTCTCATGATCTTGGCAGCGGCAATCGCCGTCTATTTCTGGGGCAGTGCGCAATCGGGCCTGACAGCCCGCCCGCAGATTGCCCGCATCAGCATCTCGGGCATCATCCAGGACGACCGGGAACTGCTCGAGCGGCTTGACCGGATCGCCAAGGCCGATGCGGTGAAGGGTCTCGTCGTGACGATCGAATCGCCCGGCGGCACGACCTATGGCGGCGAGACGATCTACAAGGCGATCCGCAAGGTCGCCGAAAAGAAGCCGGTGGTTTCGGATGTGCGCACGCTCGCGGCATCCGCAGGCTACATGATCGCCATTGCCGGCGACCAGATCATTGCCGGCGAGACCTCGATCACCGGTTCGATCGGCGTACTGTTCCAATATCCGCAGATCAAGACGCTGATGGATCGGCTCGGGGTATCCCTGGAGACCATCAAGTCGGCGCCGCTGAAGGCCGAGCCCAACCCGTTCCATCCTCCAAGCGAGGAGGCGAAGGCGGTCATTCAGTCGATGATCAACGACAGTTTCGACTGGTTCGTCGATCTGGTTGCCGAGCGCCGCAAGATGCCGCGCGCCGAGGCCCTGAGACTTGCCGACGGTCGCATTTTTACCGGGCGTCAGGCGCTGAAGGAAAAGCTCGTGGACGCTCTTGGCGGCGAGGAAGAGATCAAGGCCTACTTCAAGAGCCGCAAGATCGACGCCGATTTGCCTGTCGTCGATTGGAAGGAACCCGCCCGTTCATGGCCCTTCGGTTTCGGCTCCCTTGCCTCGGAATGGGTCAAAGCATTGGGATATGAGGTTTTTCCGCAGCTTGGCGGGCTCGAAAAGTTGAGCGGAGACAAGTTGTTTCTTGACGGTCTTCTCTCGGTTTGGCAGGTTGGCAGCAACTGAGAGCCGACCGGGAGACGGCGAGGGCCGATCTTGATGGCCAGAAATGGCTGTTCTGATTTGTGGGTCGGCTTGTGGGGTTGAAACCCGTCCTGCTTGCTATACGTAAAATACGAAGAACAAACGATAAAAACCGAGAGGGGGCAACAGTGATCAAGTCAGAGTTGGTGCAGATTGTCGCGGCTCGCAATCCGCATCTCTATCACCGTGACGTCGAGAATATCGTCAATGCGGTGCTCGATGAGATCACCGACGCGCTCGCGGCGGGAAATCGCGTGGAATTGCGTGGCTTTGGCGCCTTTTCGGTGAAGAACCGTCCGTCGCGCTCGGGTCGCAACCCGCGCACCGGCGATTCCGTCTTCGTCGAGGAAAAATGGGTGCCGTTCTTCAAGACCGGCAAGGAACTGCGCGAGCGGCTCAATCCCGGCACGGATGACGAAGACGACGAATAATCGTCGTCATGAAGACGGCGGACTATCGTCCGTCGCTTCGGAGCCGCCGATCTGCGTCGTGACGGCGAACCGTGATCCGCGCACGCATCGGAGACCATCAGAGAATGAAGAAGATCATCAACCTCGTCGTGCTGGTGCCGGTCGGCATCGTGCTGATCGTGCTGTCGGTTGCCAACCGGCAGAGCGTGCGGCTGGCGCTCAATCCGTTCAATCCCGAGGATAGTGTTCTTTCCGTTTCGGCGCCGTTCTTCGTGTTCCTGTTCCTCGCGGTGATCTTCGGTCTCGTGCTGGGTTCCTTCGCCACCTGGGTCAGCCAGCACAAATATCGCAAGCGGGCGCGCAACGAGGCGCATGAGGCGGTGAAATGGCACACGGAAGCCGAAAAGCAGCGCGTGCGGGCGGAAAATATCCCGTCGCAGGCGCTGATCCCTTCGAAATCGGTGTGATCACGGTGACCTGATCAGGCGCGCGCCCTCTCGCTGACGGCCGCGTTGAAATCGTCGAAGAAGCGACGGGCGAGTTTTCCGACCGTCGCGTCGATCAACTTGCCGCCCATCTGTGCGAGCTTGCCTTCGACATCGGCCTTTGCCTCGTAGGAGAGCAGGGTCTCATTGCCTTCTCGAACCATCACCACATCGGCGCTGCCGCGGGCGAAGCCGGCAAGGCCGCCCTGGCCCTCGGCCGAAATCGTATAGCTGTCGGGCGCATGGATGTTGCTGAGCAGGATTTTTCCGGCGAAGGTGACGGAGAGGAAGCCGAACTTGACCTTTACCGTTGCGAGCGTTTCTGTCTCGGACAGGCGCTCCATCGACTGGCAGCCGGGGATCAGGCCCTTCAGGAATTCCGGGTCGTTGAGTGCTTCCCAGACGATCCGGGGCGGTGCTGCAATCCTGACATCTCCTCTCATGTCGCTGACATCGTTCCTTTCGCGTGCTTCCCAGTCCTATATGCGAGGCTGAAACCGCTTTGCCAAGTGAGGGAGCGGTGCTATTTGCTCGCAGACAAAAGATGCAAGATCGTGAACGGATGACGGCGTGAAAGACAGAGGCTCCAAGGGAAAAACTGGTGGTAAGGGTGGTGGCGCGGGCAAGCCTGCCGGCCGCTCGTCCTCTTCGGCACCGTTGCGGGCCGGAGCCAGTCGTGTTGCGGGCCGCCCGGCGCCAAAGCCGCGTCCGCATGTCGAGGAGCAGAGCGCCCGTCCTGCCAATGGTCGTCCCGAGAAGGCACGCCCCGAAAAGAGTGTGGAACGATCCGCCGCGGCGGAGAGTGAGCAGCGTCCCCTGCTTGTCCTGCGCGAAGGCGAGAAACCGGGCGAACGCGTGCCGATCATTCTCGAAACCAAGGGTTCGAGCGATTATCACCTCATCGACAGCGGTCATGGGCTGAAGCTGGAGCAATACGGCCCCTACCGGATCGTGCGCCCGGAAGCGCAGGCACTTTGGCCGCCGGGGCTTCCCGTCCATGTCTGGGACAAGGCGGATGCTTTCTTCACCGGCGACACAGATGAAGACGGCATCGGGCGCTGGCGGGTTTCCAGGGAAGCGCTGGGCGAGACCTGGCCGATGCGCATTCTCGATGCGGATTTCTACGGTCGCTTCACCGCCTTCCGCCATGTCGGCGTCTTTCCCGAACAGCTTGCTCACTGGAGCTGGATGAAAAACGAGGTCGAGACGGCAGGAAGGCCGCTGAAGGTCCTGAACCTCTTCGGCTATACCGGCGTTGCCTCACTGATCGCCGCCAAGGCGGGGGCGGAAGTGACCCATGTCGACGCCTCGAAGAAGGCGATCGGCTGGGCGCGGGAGAACCAGGCGCTCGGCCGGGCCGAAAGCCTGCCGATCCGCTGGATCTGCGAAGACGCGATGAAGTTCATCCAGCGTGAAGCGCGTCGCGGCAGCCGCTATGACATCATCCTCACCGATCCGCCGAAATTCGGCCGTGGTCCCAATGGCGAAGTCTGGCAACTGTTCGACCATCTGGCCGATATGCTCGACATCTGCCGCGAAATCCTGTCGCCGCAGGCGCGTGGCCTCGTGCTGACGGCCTATTCGATCCGGGCAAGCTTCTATTCGATCCATGAGCTGATGCGCGACACCATGCGCGGCCGCGGCGGGGTGGTCGAGTCGGGCGAGCTTATCCTGCGCGAGGGCGGCCTTGACGGCAAGACGCCGGCCCGCGCGCTTTCCACCTCCCTTTTCAGCCGATGGGTACCGAAATGAGCCATGACAACCACCACGATGGCGGCCCGCGTCGCGCGAGTTCCCAGCGGGTAGGGCAGGTGAAGGAAGTCACCAGCCTCACCAATCCGATCATCAAGGACATCAAGGCTCTCGCCCAGAAGAAGACCCGCGATGAAACCCGCAGCTTCCTCGCTGAAGGCCTGAAGCTGGTGATCGATGCGCTGGAACTCGGCTGGACGATCAAGACGCTGGTTTACGCCAAAGCTGCCAAGGGCAAGCCGCAGGTCGAGCAGGTGGCCTTGAAGACCGTTTCCCACGGCGGGCTGGTACTCGAAGTCAGCGAGAAAGTGCTATCCTCGATCACCCGCCGCGACAATCCGCAGATGGTCGTCGGTATTTTCGAGCAGCGCTACAAGAACCTCAGGGACGTGAAGCCGGCAGCGGGCGAGACCTATGTCGCGCTCGACCGGGTACGCGACCCCGGCAATCTCGGCACGATCATTCGCACGGCGGATGCAGCCGGGGCATCCGGCGTCATCCTGCTGGGTGAAACGACCGATCCGTTTTCGCTGGAAACCGTGCGTGCCACCATGGGCTCGGTTTTCGCGATGCCGGTGATCCGCGCCAGCAATGCCGAGTTCATCAAGTGGCATAAGTCATCCGGCGTGCGCGTGGTCGCCACCCATCTTGCCGGCGCGGTCGATTACCGCACCATCGATTATCGCTCCAGGCCTGTCGTCATACTCATGGGCAACGAGCAGGCCGGCCTGCCGGACGAACTGGCGAAGGAGGCCGATGCGCTGGCCCGCATTCCGCAGCAGGGCAGGGCGGATTCGCTCAATCTCGGCATCGCCACCGGCATCATGCTGTTCGAGGTACGCCGCCATCTTCTCGCATTGGACGGCAAGGCATGAACGAACGGACGGCACTTTTCTCCCGGCCGGTTCCGATCGCGGTCTTCATCATCCTTGCCGTCATGCTCGACCAGCTTGTGAAGGTTGCCGTCGAGATGTGGCTTCCCTTTGGCGAAGACGTGGCGCTCTTGCCGGTGCTGGCACTGCACCGGATCTACAATTACGGCGTTGCCTTCTCGATGCTCGACCATATGGAAGGCTGGTTCATCGTCGGCATGCGGCTGATCGTCGTCGCCTTCGTGCTCTGGCTCTGGCGGCGCACGCCGGGCAACCGCACCTTCGCCCATCTCGGCTATGCGATGATCATTGCCGGCGCGCTCGGCAACCTCGTCGACCGGCTGCTGTTCGGCTATGTAATCGACTACATCCGCTTCCACACCGAAAACTGGTCCTTCGCCGTCTTCAATCTGGCCGACGGTTTCATCAGCATCGGTGCCGGCGCCATCATCCTCGACGAACTCCTGCAGCCGAAAAGCAAGGATCGTTAAAAGTTTACGGATCGCCGGAAGGCATTCGGAACCCTTGCCGTGCTAAGCCTCCGACCCAGAGGAAAGAAGCTCTGGACCTGAGAGGAGGGGGCGAGGCTTGCCGTTGTGCAAGTGACCGCCCCGGCGGACGACATGGGCGAACTGTCGAACCTTCATCACCGTATTTCGCGCGAACTCGTCGCGCAGGGCCATCCGTTTGGCGACCGCTACCGGACAACAGCTTCGGTTGAAGACGATATCGAGGATCTGGAGCTCGAGACGCCCGAAACAGCTTTACCCGAGCGTTATTCCGTCCTGAAGCCAGCCCTTGCGGGGGCGGGACTTCTCTGCTCCGCCGCCGTGCTCGGCACGGGCGCGGACGCGGGTTACGAGCTTCTCTCCGGCGGGCTTGCCCTGGCCGGCATGGCCGGCGCGGCAGTGTTGCTGATTGACTGGTATCGCTCGTTGAAATCCACATCTCCGATCGCCGTAAACGTGCCGTTGAGCGAGCGCGTCAGCGATCGCAAATGGGAACGCAGCGAAGCCTCCGGGCTGCTATCGACAATCCACGACGCGCTTGGCGACATTGCGCTCGTACGCGAGCCCGCTGGCAAGATCGTCGAGGCCAATGGCGTGTTCCGTCGCGTGACGGGGCAATCTCGCCCGGAAGGCATGACCTGCGAGGCGCTCGGGATCGAATTCGAACCAATGCCCGAACCACATCACTACCGGGTGCGGATCGCGACGGTCATCGGCCTGCGCGTCTTCGACTGGCATGATGTCATGGCCCGCCAGTCGGGCAGCGGCATGTTGATGATGCACAGCATTGCCCGCGATATCACCGAAGAAAGCCGGGTGGCGCGCGAGAGCGACGACGCCCGCCGACGCGCGGAAAATGCCAGCCAGGCGAAATCGCGGCTGCTTGCGACTGTCAGCCATGAAATCCGCACGCCCCTGTCCGGCATTCTCGGCGTCACCCACCTGATCAGCCAGACGCGCCTGACCGGCGAACAGAAGAACTACCTTGCCGGCATGCGCCAGTCGGGCCACGCACTCGTCCAGCTTGTCGATGACCTGCTTGACTTCTCCTCTATCGAGGCAGGCCGCTTCCAGCTCCGTCCATCGCAGGAAGCGGTGCGCCACACCATCGAAAGCGTGGTGGAGATGCTGTCGAGCCGCGCCCATGAGAAGGGCATCGAGATCGGCGCAACCATCAGCGCCAGTGTGCCGGGACTGCTTGAGTTCGATGCCGCCCGGCTTCGGCAAGTTCTGTTCAACGTCATCGGCAATGCCGTGAAATTCACCCACACGGGCGGCGTCTTCGTCAGCGCCGATCTGGTCGGCAGCACGCTTCTTGTTCGTGTTGAGGATACCGGTCCGGGCATGAACCGCGAAGAGCAGGCGCGTGTTTTCGACGAGTTCGAGCAGGCGGGTGATAATCTCCAACGCAGCGGCGGTTCAGGCCTCGGGCTTGCGATCTCACGGCGGATCATCGAGCAATTCGGCGGCAGCCTGACGCTCTCCAGCGAGCCGGGCAGGGGAACCACGTTCGATATCCGCTTTCCGGTCAATGCCTGCGAGCGGCCGGCCTCGGCCCACGGCCGCAAGGGCACGCTGGAGGGATCGCGCGTTCTGGTCATGGCGCCAGGCGGACCTGCATCCCGCGCCCTCTTCGAAACCGTGACGACGCTTGGCGGGCATTGCGTGCGTGCCGAAACCTTCGGCGATGCGCAGATACATGCGGGGTGGGCGGCATCCGGCCAGGCATCGCTCACCGATATCATCGTCGATCATCGCCATGCCGCGCAGTTCCGCCGGTTGTTGGCCGATCTTCCCGGTCTGGCGCAGCTCAATCTCCGGCGCATCTACCTCGTCAATCCGGAAGAGCGCAACGGTCGTCCGATGAACCAGATCGATGGCTATCAGGCATGGCTGATCCGGCCCCTGCGCGAGCGGTCGCTTGTCGAGGTTTTGAGGGGACGGATGAAGGGTATGGAAGTGCGCGACGCGATCAACGACAACAGGCCGATGCTGCGCGAAGTGCCAACCCTGCGCATCGAACCCGCGCGCCAGGGGGTGCTTCTTGCTGAAGACGATCCGGTCAATGCGCTGATCATACGCTCGATTCTTGAAAAGGCCGGACATACCGTCCGGCCGGTGGGGGATTTCGGGGCGCTTGCGACGGTGCTCTTCGATGCGCCGGCATCCGAGCGCATGATGCCGGAACTGATCGTTACCGATCTGAACATGCCCGGCGGCACGGGTCTCGACATGCTCGAGCGCTTGCGCCAGGAAGAGCGAACGGGGTACCGCCGTGGCTCTATCCCGGTGATCGTATTGACATCGGACACGAGCGACGAAACCCGGGAAACCCTGATCGCGGCAGGCGCCAGCGCCGTGCTTCCAAAGCCGGTGGAACCGGCGCGGTTGACGGCAGAAATAGAGCGTCTGCTCAGATGATGAAACGTCATCCCCAGACGGTTTTCCTGCGCTCGCCATGTCACTATGCTGTCGCAGAAACATGGTTTAAGCCGGGCAGAACGAAGTGATCAGGATCAGCGGAAATGACGATAGAAATCTTGGATCGGACCGGCTTGATTGAGCAGCCGCAGTTGCGCGTCCGGACTTCTGTGGCTCCTGCTGGAGACATCCTTGGCCGGATCGGCACGCTGGAAACCCGGCTTGCGCGTTCCAACTCCGAGATCGATGCCGCACAGGCCGTTCGCTACCGCGTCTTCGTCGAAGAGATGAAGGCAAAGCCGACGCCGGATGCTGCGCGCCGAAAGCGCGATATCGACGCATGGGATGTCGTCTGCGACCATCTGCTGGTGCTTGACACCGCCATCGAAGGCGATGCCGAAGAACAGATCGTCGGCACCTACCGCATTCTGCGCCAGGACGTTGCACGTCGCACCGGGGGCTTTTATTCGGCCTCGGAATTCGAGATCGAGTCACTCCTCGACCGCCATCCTGGCAAGAGTTTCATGGAGCTTGGCCGCTCCTGCGTCCTGCCCGACTATCGCACCAAACGGACGGTCGAGCTGCTCTGGCAGGGCAATTGGGCCTATGCGTTGAAGCACGGCGTCGATGCGATGTTCGGCTGTGGTTCCTTCCCCGGCAATATTCCGGAAGTGCATGCGCTGGCGCTGTCCTTCCTTCATCACACCGTTGCTGTCAGTGGCGAGTGGCAGGTTTCCGCCCGCCCGGAGCTGTTTCGAACAATGGACCTGATGCCGGCGGAAGCGATCAATACGCGCAAGGCGCTGTCTGCCCTGCCGCCGCTCATCAAGGGTTACATGCGCCTCGGTGCGATGGTCGGCGAGGGCGCTGTCGTCGACCACGCCTTCAAGACGACCGATGTGCTGATCGTCCTGCCGATCAACAACATTTCCGGCCGGTACCTCAACTACTATGGCGCGGATGCAACACGTTTCGCCAGTTAAAATGCTGCAATGCAAAATAGATTGACGCGCTGCAATATATTTGATTTCATCTCAGTGTGACTAGCAGCTTTTGATCATCATTTGGTATTGAGTGGCGTGTATTGTGGGACATTATGTCCTGAAGTATTTGATCAAGGTCGGCATTTCGCATGAAAAAGCCCGCCCGGGAAACCGGAGCGGGCTTTTTTCGTTTCAGCGCCGCCAGATTTTACATCCCGGCATTATGGGCGGCCAGTGCCGCCATGTTGACGATATCCGAATCCTTGGCCGCCATCGAGACGATCTGCACCGACTTGTCGAGGCCGACAAGCAGCGGGCCTATCACGGTCGAGCCACCGAGTTCCTGCAGCATCTTGGTGGAGATCGAAGCCGAGTGGAAAGCCGGCATGACCAGCACGTTTGCTGTGCCTGACAGGCGGCAGAAGGGGTATTGCTCCATGACCTGGGCATTGAGCGCAACGTCGGCTCCCATTTCCCCGTCATACTCAAAATCCACGCGGCGCTTGTCGAGGATATCGACGGCCTCGCGTACCCGCTCCGAGCGTTCACCGGAAGGATGGCCGAAGGTCGAATAGGCAAGCATCGCCACGCGCGGAAAATAGCCGAGACGGCGGGCAAGGCCTGCGGCTTCCTCGGCGATATCGGCAAGTTCCTGCGCGGTGGGCATGTCGTGCACCGCCGTATCGGCAACAAGCACCGTGCGGCCGCGGCAGAGCGCCAGCGACACGCCGATCACCCGGTGGCCGGGTTTCGGATCGATGCAGCGACGCACGTCATCGAGCGCGGTGGAATAGTTGCGGGTGATGCCCGTCACCATGCCATCGGCATCGCCCATCGCCACCATGCAGGCGGCAAAATGGTTGCGGTCGTTGTTGATCAGGCGCTGGGCATCGCGGAAGAGATAGCCCTTCCGCTGCAGGCGGGCATAGAGATAGTCGGTATAGGCGCCGGTGCGCTTGGAAAGGCGGGCGTTGACCAGCTCGATGCCGGGCCGGTCGAGGTCGATACCCTCGCGCTCGGCTATTTCGCGCATCCGGTCCTCGCGGCCGAGCAGAAGGGCGGTGCCGAGATCCTGGTTGGCATAGGCGAGCGCCGAGCGCATCATCCTGACTTCTTCGCCTTCGGCAAAGACGATGCGCTTCGGCTGGCGGCGGACGCGCTCGTAGATGCGCTGCAGGGTGGAGGCGATCGGGTCGCGCCGCGCCGACAGCTGGCGGCCATAGGCGGCAAGATCCGGGATCGGCTTGCGGGCAACGCCACTTTCCATCGCCGCCTTGGCGACAGCGACCGGAATGGCCGAGATCAGGCGGGGATCGAAGGGCACGGGAATGATGTATTGCGGACCGAAACGGGGCCGGTTGCCCTGATAGGCAGCGGCGACATCATCCGGCACGTCTTCCTTGGCAAGGCTCGCCAGCGCCTGGGCGGCCGCAATTTTCATCGCCTCGTTGATGGTGGTGGCATGCACGTCGAGCGCGCCGCGGAAGATATAGGGGAAGCCGAGAACGTTGTTGACCTGGTTCGGGTAGTCGGAACGGCCCGTCGCGACGATGGCGTCGTCACGGATATCGGCGACTTCCTCCGGGGTGATTTCCGGGTCCGGATTGGCCATGGCGAAGATGATCGGCCGAGGCGCCATCGAGCGGATCATGTCCTGCGACAGCGTGCCCTTGCCGGAGAGACCGAAGACCACGTCTGCGCCATCCATCGCTTCGACGAGCGTGCGCTTGTCCGTCTTGAGGGCATGGGCGGATTTCCACTGGTTCATGCCTTCGGTGCGGCCCTGATAGATGATGCCCTTGGTGTCGCAGAGCGTGATGTTCTCGGCCGTAAAGCCCATGGACTTGATCAGCTCGACGCAGGCGATCGCGGCAGCGCCCGCGCCGTTGCAGACGAGCTTCGTCGTCTTGAAATCGCGGCCCGTCAGTGTGAGCGCGTTGATCAGGCCGGCAGCGGCGATAATGGCAGTGCCGTGCTGGTCGTCATGGAATACCGGGATATCCATGACCTCGCGCAGTTTCTGCTCGATGATGAAACAGTCCGGCGCCTTGATGTCTTCGAGATTGATGCCGCCGAAGGAGGGGCCGAGGAAGCGCACGCAGTTGATGAACTCGTCGACATTTTCGGTGTCGACCTCAAGGTCGATGGAATCGACGTCGGCAAAGCGCTTGAACAGCACCGACTTGCCTTCCATGACCGGCTTGGACGCCAGCGCGCCGAGGTTGCCGAGGCCGAGAATGGCGGTGCCGTTGGAAATGACGGCCACCATGTTGCCGCGGGTCGTATAGTCGTAGGCCTTTGCCGGATCGGCGGCGATCGCCTTGACGGGCACCGCAACGCCCGGCGAATAGGCAAGCGACAGGTCGCGCTGGGTCGCCATCGGCTTGGTCGGCGAAATCTCCAGCTTGCCGGGGCGTCCCTGGGAATGGAAATCGAGGGCTTCCTGGTCGGTTACGCTGCGTGCATTGCGATTGGCTTTGCCGTCTTCGGCCATGAAACCTCCTCCGAGTCCTGTGGGCGAAGGCTCCTCCCCGCCGCTTTGTTGTTGTCTTCTATAAACGCGCGTGGATAGTGTGGCACCTGTTTTCTGGGGCCAAAATGACTTTTCTGAACGACCCGACAAGCCGAAATTCCGAGGTTCTTTCTGCCGCCCAGCTGGCGACGGAGGAAAGCCGCTCGACCGCGACGCCGATGATGGAGCAGTATATCGAAATCAAGGCGAACAACCCGGGATCGCTCCTGTTCTACCGCATGGGCGATTTCTACGAGTTGTTCTTCCAGGATGCGGTCGAAGCCTCGCGTGCGCTCGGCATTACGTTGACGAAACGCGGCCAGCATCTCGGCCAGGATATCCCGATGTGCGGCGTGCCGGTCCATGCGGCCGACGACTATTTGCAGAAGCTGATCGTGCGCGGTTTCCGCGTCGCCGTCTGCGAGCAGGTCGAAGATCCGGCCGAAGCCAAGAAGCGCGGTTCGAAATCGGTGGTGAAGCGCGATGTCGTGCGTCTCGTCACACCGGGCACGATCACCGAAGACAAGCTGCTGTCGCCGTCCGAGACGAACTATCTGATGGCGCTCGCGCGCATCAGAAGTGGTGGCGAGCCGCTCCTGGCTCTTGCGTGGATCGATATTTCAACCGGCGTGTTCCGGCTTGCCGAGACGACGGAAAGCCGTCTGCTCGCGGATATCCTCCGCATCGACCCGGCCGAGCTGATCCTTGCAGATACGGTTTTTCACGATCCCGAATTGCGCCCGGTTGTCGATACCCTCGGCCGTGTCGCCGTACCGCAACCGGGCGTTCTCTTCGACAGTGCATCCGCCGAGGATCGCATCTCGCGCTACTACGGCGTCAAGACGCTCGATGGTTTCGGCGGCTTTTCCCGTGCGGAGATGGCGGCAGCATCGGCGGCAATCGCCTATGTCGAAAAGACCCAGTTTTCCGAACGCCCGCCGCTCGGCATTCCCGAGCGTGAAAGCGGCGCCTCGACGCTGTTCATCGATCCGGCGACGCGCACCAATCTCGAACTGGTCAAGACCCAATCGGGAGACCGTAACGGCACGCTGCTGAAGGCGCTTGACCGGACTGTCACCGGCGGCGGTGCGCGCCTGCTCGCCGAACGCCTGATGTCGCCGCTGACGGATCCCGAGCGCATCGCCGCACGGCTGGATTCGATCACCGCGCTGCTTGATCAGCCCCAGCTCTCGGCGGATCTGCGCCAGGCGCTGAAGCATGTGCCGGATATGCCGCGTGCCTTGTCACGCCTCTCGCTCGGCCGTGGCGGTCCGCGCGATCTTGGCGCTATCCTCTCCGGCACGGTCGCCGCCGGTGATGTCGTGCGCCTGCTCAAATCGGGCAATCTCTCCGAGGAGCTGGGCCTGGCGCTCGATTCCATCGCCGGCCTGCCGGAGGAGCTGTCGCAGCGCCTGACGGCGATGCTCTCCGACGAACTGCCGCTTCTGAAACGTGACGGCGGTTTCGTGCGGGCGGGGGCGAGTGTCGAACTCGACGAGGTCAGGGCCCTGCGCGACCAGTCGCGACGGGTGATCGCCGGGCTGCAGCTGAACTATGCCGAGGAAACCGGCATCAAGTCGCTGAAGATTAAATACAACAACGTGCTCGGCTATTTCATCGAGGTGACGGCTGGAAACGCCGGGCCGATGACCGACAGCGATGCGGCGCGTGCCAGCTACATCCATCGCCAGACGATGGCGAACGCCATGCGCTTCACGACGACCGAGCTTGCCGATCTCGAATCCAAGATCGCCAATGCCGCCGACCGGGCGCTGACCATCGAGCTCGAAGCCTTCGATGCGCTGAGCGCGCTTGTTGTCCGCGAGGCCGAGGCAATCAAGGCGGCGGCCTTCGCGCTATCGACCATCGATGTTGCCGTCGGTCTCGCAAGCCTTGCCGAAGAGCAGGGTTATTGCCGCCCGGTCGTCGATGCCTCCACGATGTTTGCAATTGAAGGTGGTCGCCATCCGGTGGTCGAGCAGGCACTGCGTCGCCAGTCGGCCACCGTTTTCGTTGCCAATGGGTGCGATCTTTCGCCCCGCAGCGGCGAGGGCGATGGCGCGATCTGGTTGCTGACCGGCCCGAACATGGGCGGTAAGTCGACCTTCTTGCGCCAGAACGCGTTGATCGCCATCATGGCCCAGATGGGCTCGTTCGTGCCGGCGACATCGGCCCATATCGGCATCGTCGACCGGCTGTTTTCCCGCGTCGGCGCCTCCGACGACCTGGCGCGCGGCCGCTCGACCTTCATGGTCGAGATGGTCGAGACGGCGGCGATCCTCAACCAGGCGACCGACCGCTCCCTCGTCATCCTCGACGAGATAGGCCGCGGCACGGCGACATTTGACGGTCTTTCGATCGCCTGGGCGGCGGTCGAGCATCTGCATGAGGGCAATCGCTGCCGCGGGCTGTTTGCCACCCATTTCCACGAGCTGACGGTACTTTCAGAAAAGCTCGGGCGACTTTCCAACGCCACCATGCGGGTCAAGGAATGGGACGGCGACGTCATCTTCCTGCACGAGGTCGGCCCTGGGGCCGCTGACAGGTCGTACGGCATCCAGGTCGCGCGCCTTGCGGGCCTGCCGGCCTCGGTCGTTGCCCGTGCCCGCGAGGTGCTCGCCAAGCTCGAGGATGCGGACCGCAAGAACCCGGCAAGCCAGCTTATCGATGATCTGCCGCTGTTCCAGGTGGCGATCCGCCGCGAGGAGAAGGCGAAGGCCGGTCCCTCCAAGGTTGAGGAAGCTTTAAAAAGCCTCAATCCCGATGATATGACCCCGCGCGAAGCGATGGACGCGCTCTATGCATTGAAGAAACAACTTGGCAATGCTTGAACGCTACAGTCCCGGCCCAGCCCATTCCGGGTCTGTATATTCCGGGACGAAAGGTCTAAAGCATGCAGCAGCGGCGCGCTGATATCGCCGGACATGAAGACGAGCGGCTGGCGATGAGCTTGAATGATATCGATTTTTCGGACATCCTCGACGTATCGGCGTTGCGGGCGAAATGCAATTTCATTGCGTCCGCCTATGCCGAACAGCGCGAACCGATGCGCCGGGCCTTGCTGGCCGCGTTTCGCGAGGCAAACCAGAAGGGCCGTGACAGGGCGCGCGAATTGCTGAGTGTCGATGGCAGCGGTCTCAAATGCGCCATGCGGATTTCCTGGCTGCAGGACCAGCTGATCACTATCCTCCACCATTTCGTGCTGAACGAGATTTTCGACGCATCCCACACGCCCGAGACATCGCGTCTGGCAGTGGCTGCCGTCGGCGGCTATGGGCGCGGTACGCTGGCCCCGGGGTCTGACATCGATCTTCTCTTCATCCTGCCGGAGAAAAAGGCCGTCTGGAGCGAGCCGGCGATCGAGTTCATGCTCTATATCCTGTGGGATCTTGGTTTCAAGGTTGGTCACGCGACGCGATCAATCGAGGATTGCATCCGGCTTTCGCGCGCCGACATGACCATCCGCACCGCAATTCTCGAGACACGCTATATCTGCGGTTCCATCGGGCTCACCAGTGAGCTCGAGGTTCGGTTCGACGAGGAAATCGTCAAGAATACCGGTCCCGCCTTTATCGCGGCCAAGCTTGCCGAGCGCGACGAGCGTCACCGCAAGGCCGGCGATACGCGTTATCTCGTCGAGCCGAATGTCAAGGAAGGCAAGGGCGGTCTTCGCGACCTGCATACGCTCTTCTGGATCGCCAAGTATTTTTACCGCGTCAAGGATGCGGCCGATCTGGTGAAATTGGGCGTGCTGTCACGCCAGGAACTGAAGCTGTTCGAAAAGTCGGACGATTTTCTCTGGGCCGTGCGCTGCCACATGCATTTTCTGACCGGCAAGGCAGAGGAGCGGCTTTCCTTCGATATCCAGCGCGAGATCGCCGAATGCCTCGGCTATCACGACCATCCCGGCATGACCGCGGTCGAGCGCTTCATGAAGCACTATTTCCTTGTTGCAAAGAATGTCGGCGATCTAACGCGCATTTTCTGCGCAGCTCTCGAGGACCAGCAGGCAAAGCAGCTTCCGGGGTTCACGGCGGCGATTTCCCGTTTTACCCACCGGGTGCGCAAGATCCCGGGCTCGCTCGAATTCGTCGATGACGGCGGCCGTATCGCGCTTGCAAGCCCCGATGTCTTCAAGCGCGACCCCGTCAGCCTGATCCGGATTTTCCATGTCGCCGATATCAACGACCTGGAATTCCACCCCGCGGCGCTTAAGCAGGTGACGCGCTCGCTGAGGCTGATCACGTCGGCCGTGCGGGAGAACGAGGAGGCCAACCGCCTTTTCATCTCGATCCTGACCTCGAAGCGGAAGCCGGAACTGATCCTGCGCCGGATGAACGAGGCCGGTGTGCTCGGCCGCTTCATCCCGGAATTCGGCAAGATCGTTTCGCTGATGCAGTTCAACATGTACCACCACTACACTGTGGATGAGCATCTGCTGCGCGCCGTTGATACGCTGTCGAACATCGACCAGGGCCGCGACGACGAGGTGCATCCGCTTGCAGTCAAGGTCATGCCGGGCGTGGAGGACCGCACGGCGCTGTTCGTTGCAGTTCTGCTGCACGATGTCGCCAAGGGTCGCCCGGAGGACCATTCCGCCGCAGGCGCCAAGGTTGCGCGCAAGCTCGGCCCGCGGTTCGGCCTGTCGCCGAAGCAGACGGAAACCGTCGCCTGGCTGATCGAGGAACATCTGACCATGTCGATGGTCGCCCAGACGCGCGACCTCAACGACCGCAAGACGATCATCGACTTTGCCGACAAGGTGCAGTCGCTCGATCGGCTGAAGATGCTGCTGATCCTCACGGTCTGCGATATTCGTGCTGTCGGACCCGGTGTCTGGAACGGCTGGAAGGGCCAGTTGCTGCGCACGCTCTATTATGAGACCGAACTCCTGCTTTCCGGCGGTTTCTCCGAAGTACCGCGCAAGGAACGCGCGGCCCATGCCGCCGAGGTGCTGTACGAGGCGCTTCCCGATTGGAGCCAGAAGGATCGCAAGACCTACACCAAGCTGCACTATCAGCCCTATCTGCTGTCGGTACCGCTCGAAGACCAGATCCGTCACGCCACGTTCATTCGGGAATCCGACAAGGCGGGCAAGGCGCTGGCAACCATGGTGCGCACCCATCAGTTCCACGCGATCACGGAAATCACTATCCTTTCTCCCGACCACCCGCGCCTGCTTGCCGTTATCGCCGGCGCCTGCGCGGCGGCGGGCGCCAACATTGTCGACGCACAGATCTTCACGACATCGGATGGACGCGCGCTCGATACGATCCTGGTGAACCGGGAGTTCGCCAATGATGAGGACGAGACACGCCGGGCGGCCAATATCGGTAAGCTGATCGAGGATGTGCTGTCCGGCAGGAAGCGCCTGCCTGAGGTGATCGCCAGTCGCACAAAGAGCCGCAAGCGCACCAAGGCCTTCACGGTTACGCCGGCCGTCACCATCAGCAACACGCTGTCCAACAAGTTCACCGTCATCGAGGTGGAGTGCCTCGACCGTACGGGCCTGCTCTCCGAAATGACGGAAGTGCTTGCCGATCTCTCGCTGGATATCGCCTCGGCGCATATCACCACCTTCGGCGAAAAGGTCATCGACACCTTCTACGTGACCGACCTTGTCGGACAGAAGATCGTCAACGAAAACCGCCACAATCATATCGCCGCCCGCCTCAAGGCCGTCATGTCCGACGAGGCCGACGAGGTGCGCGATCGCATGCCCGCCGGCATCATCGCGCAGCCGAACACCGCGCGCCCGGCGGTTGCCCGAAAGACCAGAGCCGAAACATGAGCCTCGTTCGAAAATTTGCAACGGTCGGCGGCGCCACGCTTGGCAGCCGGGTCCTCGGCTTCGGCCGCGAAACGCTGATGGCAGCTGCACTCGGCACGGGGCCGATGGCCGACGCCTTCTATGCGGCCTTCCGCTTTCCCAAT
Organism: Pararhizobium capsulatum DSM 1112; assembly: GCF_030814475.1. Lineage (NCBI taxonomy): Bacteria > Pseudomonadati > Pseudomonadota > Alphaproteobacteria > Hyphomicrobiales > Rhizobiaceae > Pararhizobium > Pararhizobium capsulatum. The sequence goes on from NZ_JAUSVF010000001.1 coordinate 906,633, forward strand.
CTCTTCCGTCGTCTTTTTGCCGAAGGGGCATTCAATGCCGCCTTCGTGCCGCTCTTTGCCAAGGAGATCGAGGCGAACGGCATTGATGGGGCCAAGCGGTTTTCGGAAGAAGTGCTGGGTGTCCTCTTCACCGTGCTCCTGTTGATCACCATTGCCATGGAAGTGGCGATGCCGTGGCTTGTTTCCTGGATCATCGCGCCCGGTTTCGACGTGGGCACCGAGAAATTTGACGTTACCGTCAAGCTTGCGGTGGTGATGTTCCCCTACCTGATGTGCATGTCGCTGACGGCGATGCTGTCGGGCATGCTGAATTCGCTGCACCATTATTTCGCAGCCGCCGTCGCGCCGATCTTTCTGAACATCGCCTTGATCGCTGCCTTGGGCTACGGCCTTTGGACGGGAGCCGATCCGCTCTCGACGGCCTGGTATCTGTCCTGGGGCGTGCTGGTTGCAGGCCTTCTGCAGATGGCGGTGCTTTATGTCGGTGTGCTGCATGCGGGCATGCGCTTCGGGCTGCGCAGGCCACGCTTCACCCCGAACGTCAAGCGCTTGCTGTGGCTGGCGCTGCCTGCGGCGGTGACGGGCGGGATCACCCAGATCAACCAGATCATCGGCCAGATGATCGCTTCCACCAAGGATGGCGCAATTGCCGTCCTGCAATATGCCGACCGCGTCTATCAGCTGCCACTTGGTGTCGTCGGTATCGCCGTTGGTGTCGTGCTTCTGCCGGAACTGTCGCGGGCGCTGCGCGGCGGGCATGAGCGGGAGGCGGCGAACCTGCAGAACCGCTCGCTGGAATTCGTGCTGTTCCTGACGCTACCGGCGGCCGGTGCGCTGTGGGTCATTTCCGACGAGATCGTGCGGGTGCTTTACGAGCGCGGCGCGTTCTCGACCGATACGACCAGCACGGTTGCGGCGACGCTAGCGATCTACGGCCTCGGGCTTCCGGCCTTCGTGATGATCAAGTCACTGACCCCCGGCTTTTTCGCGCGCGAGGATACGAAAACGCCGATGCGCATTACGGGACTGTCGGTGGCGGTCAATTGCGCGCTCGCCGTCTCATTGTTCCCGCTCTTTGCAGAACGCGGCATCGCCACGGCCGAAGCCACGTCGGGCTGGCTGACGGCCACGTTGCTGTTCATCACGCTGATCTGGCGCGGTCACTGGAATTGGGAAAATGCGCTGGCCTTCCGGGTCGTCCGCCTGCTGATCGCAACCGTCATCATGGCGGTTACGCTCAATTATGCCTCCGCAGCATTGGCCGACTGGCTGGTGCCGGAAAGCCCGCTTCTGGTCCAGCTTACTGCACTGATGATGCTGATCGGCCTGGCGATGGTCGTCTATTTCTCGGTGGCGTTTCTTATCGGCGGTGCGGATGCCTCGATGATCCGGCGCAACCTGAAGCGGAAGGCCAAGCCCGCGCCGCCGCTGGACGCCTAAGAAAGGCCGCCATGAAGCAGGTCATCGCCCGCATTGCCCTCGTCGTCCCGGACTATGATCAGGGTATCGATTTTTATTGTCGCAAGCTCGGCTTCGAACTGCTGGAAGATACAGATATGGGAGAGGGCAAGCGCTGGGTGCTTGTCCGCCCAAAGGGCGCGACCGAGACTGCGCTTCTGCTTGCAAAGGCCGACGGAGACCGTCAGCGGGCGGCGATCGGCAACCAGACGGGTGGCCGGGTCGGCTTCATCCTGTTCACGGACGATTTCGCCCGCGATCATCCGGCGATGATGGCTGCGGGCGTCACTTTTCTTGAAGAACCACGCCACGAAGTTTACGGCAGCGTTGCCGTTTTTGCGGATCCTTTCGGCAATACCTGGGATTTGCTGCAGCCCGCTGCATAAGGGCTCGTTGCAATTCCGCTTGATCGTCCCAACCGCCTTGTGCATAAGCGCGGCCATACGCAACAGAGCCAGAGCAATCTAGGCCTTCCACAAGCCTGATCGAGGACACCATGTCAGACTTCAAGCCGCTCGTCTTTTCCGGCGTCCAGCCGACCGGCAATCTTCATCTCGGCAATTATCTCGGCGCGATCAGAAAGTTCGTGGCGCTGCAGGAAAACAACGATTGCATCTATTGCGTCGTCGATCTGCACGCGATCACCAACCAGCTTGTGCACGAGGACATGCCGAACCAGATCCGTTCGATCGCGGCCGCCTTCATCGCCTCGGGCATCGATCCGAAGAAGCACATCGTCTTCAACCAGTCAGCCGTGCCGCAGCACGCCGAGCTTGCCTGGATCTTCAACTGCGTGGCGCGCATCGGCTGGATGGAGCGCATGACCCAGTTCAAGGACAAGACCGGCGGCAAGAATGCCGAACAGGCTTCGCTGGGCCTGCTTGCCTATCCGAGCCTGATGGCGGCAGATATCCTCGTCTACCGTGCGACCCATGTTCCTGTTGGAGACGACCAGAAGCAGCATCTGGAACTTGCCCGCGATATCGCCATGAAGTTCAACGTCGACTTCGAGCAGCATATCGCCCGCACGTCCTACGGCATCGACATCACTGTCGGCGAGCAGCCGGTGCATGCCTATTTCCCGATGGTCGAGCCGCTGATCGGCGGCCCGGCGCCACGGGTCATGAGCCTGCGTGACGGCACGAAGAAGATGTCGAAGTCGGATGCTTCCGATCTGTCGCGCGTCAACCTGATGGACGATGCCGAGACGATCTCCAAGAAGATCCGCAAGGCCAAGACCGATCCGGATGCGTTGCCGAGCGAAACCGATGGCCTGAAGGGTCGCGCCGAGGCTGAAAATCTTGTCGGCATCTACGCGGCGCTTTCCGACAAGACCAAGCAGCAGGTGCTCGACGAGTTCGGCGGCCAGCAGTTCTCGGTGTTCAAGCCGGCACTGGTCGATCTTGCCGTCAACGTGTTGTCGCCGATCACGCAGGAAATGCGCCAGCTGATGGACGATACGAGCCATATCGATGCCATTCTGCGCGATGGTGGCGAGCGTGCCCGCGCCCGTGCCGAAGTGACGATGAAGGAAGTTCGCGAGATCATCGGCTTCCTGCAGTAAGTCTCGAAAAAGGCCTCTTGCAGCCGTCCGGAACGAGTGTAAGTATCCGGCCATGGTTTCGACACGACTCTCACGAATGGAAGGTCACCGCCGTAAATTCATGGCGGTGATCGACGACACGCCCGAATGCGGCCGTGCCGTCCACTATGCCGGCATGCGCGCCAAGAATTCCAATGGCGGCCTCGTCCTGCTCTATGTGATCGCCGATGAAGATTTTCAGCAATGGCTGGGGGTTGAGGCGGTCATGAGGGCTGAAGCGCGGGCGGAAGCCGAGGCGACGCTGGCGAAGATTGCCCAGACGGTGCGCGAAACGATCGGCATCGAGCCGGAAATGGTGATCCGCGAAGGCAACGCCACGGAGCAGATCTACGGCCTGATCGAAGAAGACCGCGATATCGCCATTCTCGTTCTCGCCGCCGGATCGGCCAAGGATGGACCCGGACCGCTGGTCTCCTCCATCGCTGGCAAGACGGCCGCGTTCCCCATTCCCGTCACGGTCATCCCTGATCTGCTGACGGACGAGGAGATCGACGCTCTCAGCTAATGGCAGCATCAACAGATTTGATCCTCAAGGATTGCAAACGCAGTCCCGCGCATCTTGAAGCGGTTTGCCAAACAGCTTATATTCTTTTGAATAATTCTAAACAGGCTGGTTGAACACGATCCCGGCCGACGCGGAGAAGCCAATGTTCATCCAGACCGAAGCCACGCCGAACCCGGCGACCCTGAAGTTCCTGCCGGGCAAGGTGGTGATGGAACATGGCACCGCCGAATTCCGCGACAGCGAGGAAGCCGCTGCCGGTTCGTCGCTCGCCGCCCGCCTGTTCATGATCCCGGGCGTGACCGGCGTCTATTTCGGCTACGACTTCATCACCGTCACCAAGACGGATCAGGAGTGGCAGCATCTGAAGCCGGCCATTCTCGGTTCGATCATGGAGCACTTCATGTCCGGCCAGCCGGTGATGGCGATCCACAGCCGTGCCGAGGAAAGCGACCAGGAAGGCGAGTTCTTTGACAAGGGCGATGAGACGATCGTCGCCACGATCAAGGAACTGCTTGAAACCCGCGTCCGCCCGGCCGTGGCCCAGGATGGTGGCGACATCACCTTCAAGGGTTTCCGCGATGGTACGGTGTTCCTCAACATGAAGGGCGCATGCTCCGGTTGCCCGTCCTCGACGGCAACGCTCAAGCACGGCGTCCAGAACCTGCTTCACCATTTCGTACCGGAGGTTCAGGCGGTCGAAGCCGTCTGATCGGAAACGCATGCAGTCCATTTCGCGTATCAGTCCATGATCGTTCTTGCTCTTGATACGGCCGGAACGGGCTGCTTTGCCGCACTCTATGACAGCACTGAAAACCGTATTCTCGGCTCGGCCGGTGCCGATATCGGCCGCGGTCACGCCGAGCAGCTGATGGCGTTTATCGATGAAGCGCTCGTCGCCAGCGGCAAGGCGCTGTCGGATGTCGAGCGCGTCGCCGTCACTATCGGCCCCGGCTCGTTCACCGGCATTCGTGTCGGTGTCGCCGCGGCGCGTGGGTTTGCGCTGGCGCTCGCAGTGCCTGCGGTCGGCGTTTCGCGGCTTGCGGCGCTTGCTGCGGCCGCTCGGGAACGCAATCCCGGCCAATCGGTTGCGGTGGTGATGGATGCCAAGCGCGACGAAGTCTACTGCCAGATGTTTTCAGCCGACCTTGGTGCGCTGACGCCGCCGGAGGCGCTTGAGGTGTCCGAAGCTGTCGCGCGGCTTACGGGTTTTGACGGTATCATCTGTGGTTCGGGTGCTGTCCTTGTCGGGGGTGAGGCCAATGGTAGCGATCTGACGGATATTTGTGTCGTCGCAAGACTGGGCGCGGTGGCTGATCCTTCGCAAGGCAAGCCGAAGCCGCTCTATCTGCGTGGTCCGGACGTTAAGCCGCAGGCCGGCTTTGCGGTTTCGCGAGCGTGAGGTCCGATCATGGCCCTGACCGACTACTTTATCCGCAAGCCTGAATTCGACGTCTTCGCTCTTGAAGCGGCGCATCTCGCGCAGGCTTCCGCCATCCACAAGCTGCGCTTTTCCCCCCATTGGAGCGACGGTGAACTGCACCGTCTGTTGGTGCAGGATACGGTTTTCGGCTTCGTGGCGCAGCAAACCAATAGCGTGGCGAGACCGCCGATCGGCGGCTTCGTGCTGTCGCGGGTCGCCGCCGGCGAGGCCGAAATCCTGACCATCGGCGTTGATCCCCGTTTCGAGCGCAATGGTCTCGGCTGGAGGCTGATGCGCGCCGCCCTGCGCGAGGCGCGCGACAAGGCGGCCGACAGCATGTTTCTCGAAGTGGATGAAACCAATCTCGCCGCCATCGGCCTTTATCGCAAGCTCGGTTTCGCCAAGGTGGGTGAGCGGCGGGCCTATTACCAGAATGCGGATGGTGCGCGCACAGCCGCACTTGTCATGCGGCTTGATCTTGCCTAGGCGTTGGTTCCTGACAGCAGCAGGGCTATTGCATATGAATCGACCAGGGTTGCCGCGACCTCCCTCTTCTCCCCGGCGGGGAGAAGTGCCGAGCGTATGCGAGGGGATGAGGAGGTCTTCGCCTGATATTCCGAGCCCGTTGTCCCCCTCATCCGGCCCTTGGGACCACCTTCTCCCCGCTGGGGAGAAGAGGGCATTCGCGGAACCATCTTTCCTTCCGCCAAAGGCGCTTGCGCTGTGAAGTTCGATCCCGGTGCCGTGCTCAACTGGCTGCGCATTGGCGTGTGTATGATCATTCTGCTGTTGGTCACGCTCTTACTGGCGCCGATCCAGGTCCTGCTTTTGTGGCTGGACGGGCCGCTGCGACGCTCCCTGCCACGCACTTGGCATCGCCTTGCCTGCCGCCTGATCGGGATCCGCGTCACCGTTCACGGAACACCCGACCGCCAGCGCCCGCTGATGCTGGTGTCCAACCATGCCAGCTGGAAGGATATTCTCGTCCTCGGCTCCATCGCCGATGTTGTCTTCGTTGCCAAATCGGATGTGAAGTCATGGCCTGTTTTCGGCCTTCTCGCGCGGTTGCAGGCGACGATCTTCGTTCAGCGCGAGCAGAAGCGTACGACCGGAAACCAGGTGAACGAGATTGGTCAGCGGATGGCGGCGGGCGAAGTCGTGGTGCTTTTTCCAGAAGGCACGACGTCGGACGGCAACCGGTTGCTGGAAATCAAGACGTCGCTTTTCGGAGGTGCCGCCGCTGCAGTTCCGCTTTCGCCGACGGGCATGGTGCATGTGCAGCCGATGGCGATTGCCTATACCGGCCTGCATGGCATGCCGATGGGGCGATTTCATCGCCCGCTCGCGGCCTGGCCAGGGGATATCGGCATGTTGCCGCACCTGATCGACGTGCTGAAGGAAGGGGCGGTCGATGTTGATGTCATCTATGGCGAGCAGATCAACTATACCGCCGACAGCAACCGCAAGCTCGTCAGCCGCGAGATCGAAAAGCGGATGCGCGACATGCTGTCCTTGAAGTTGCGCGGCCGGTGACCGCCTAAAAACGCTTCAAATCCGGGCTTTCTTGCTCTATGGAAGCCGCATGACACAGGAAATCGCCACGCTCTCCAGCGCGCCGGACGCGCTCGTCGATCATCAACCCACCCGCAAGGTCTTCGTCAAGACCTACGGTTGTCAGATGAACGTCTATGATTCGGATCGCATGCAGGACGCGTTGGCCAAGGACGGCTATGTCGCGACCGATGTGATGGAGGATGCCGACCTCGTTCTTCTCAACACCTGTCATATCCGCGAGAAGGCGGCGGAAAAGGTCTATTCTGCGCTCGGGCGACTGCGTGATCTGAAAAAGAAGAAGGCCGGCGAAGGCCGCGAGATGATGATCGGCGTTGCCGGCTGCGTCGCGCAGGCCGAGGGTGACGAGATCCTGCGCCGGGCGCCGGCCGTCGATCTCGTCATCGGCCCGCAGACCTATCATCGCCTGCCGGAAGCCTTGAAGCGCGTGAAGCGCGGCGAGCGTGTGCTCGAGACCGATTACGCGATCGAGGACAAGTTCGAGCATCTGCCCGCGCCGGAAAAGGCAAGGACCAAGGCACGAGGGGTGACCGCGTTTCTGACCGTGCAGGAGGGCTGTGACAAGTTTTGCAGTTTTTGCGTTGTGCCCTATACGCGCGGGTCGGAAGTGTCCCGACCTGTTGCGCAGATCGTTGCGGAGGCCCGCAAGCTGGTGGACGCGGGCGTGCGTGAAATCACGCTGCTTGGCCAGAACGTCAATGCCTGGCATGGCCTCGGCCCGGATGGTGCCGAATGGGGTCTCGGCGAGCTGCTGCATCATCTTGCCGGTATCGAGGGGCTTGCCCGGCTGCGCTATACGACCAGCCATCCGCGCGACATGGATGATGGCCTGATCGCTGCCCACCGCGACCTGCCGCAACTGATGCCTTACCTGCATCTGCCGGTACAGTCGGGCTCGAACCGCATCCTGAAGGCCATGAACCGGCGTCACACGGCCGCCGAATATCTGGCACTGATCGAGCGCATCAAGAAGGCGCGGCCGGACCTCGCTTTGTCTGGCGATTTCATCGTCGGCTTCCCCGGCGAGACCGACGAGGACTTCGAAGACACGCTGCGGCTTGTGAAAGCCGTGGGTTATGCACAGGCGTTTTCGTTCAAATATTCGACCCGTCCGGGAACGCCCGGCGCCGACCTGAAGGACCAGGTGCCGGAAGATGTGAAAGCCAACCGTTTGGAAAGATTGCAGGCTTTGCTCCTGAAGCAGCAGCATGCCTTTGCCGAGGAATGCGTCGGCCGTGAGATCGACCTGCTTCTGGAGAAGCCGGGCCGCATGCCCGGCCAGCTTATCGGCCGCTCGCCGTGGCTGCAGTCTGTGAATGTTGATGCAAAGTCATCGCAAATCGGTGACATTATAAAGGTACGAATCACTGGCACCGGCCCTAACAGTTTGTTTGCCGAAGTGGTAAGCTAAAGGGACCGAACCTTAAGGAGCTTTGCCGCTTGAACGGACACGAATTGGTTTCAACTTCGCCGCGCCAGTCGAAAACATCCGCGACAGACGTCAATCACTTCGTGCTTACTTTCGAGAACAATCGCTTCGCCAGCGAACTCTTCGGTCAGTTCGATCAGAACCTCAAATTGCTGGAGCAGCGGCTGAACATCGACGCCCGACCGCGCGGTAATTCCGTGTCGATCTCGGGTGATGTGCTTGCGACCAACCAGGCGCGCCGGGCTCTCGATTTCCTTTACGGCCGCCTGCAGAGCGGCGGCAGCATTGATGCCTCCGATGTTGAGGGCGCGGTACGCATGGCCCTCGCCGCCGATGACCAGCTGCAATTGCCGACAATGGAAAAGAAAGCCAAGCTGAACCTCGCGCAGATTTCGACGCGCAAGAAGACCATCGTCGCCCGCACGCCAACGCAGGACGCCTATATGCGCGCTCTGGAGCGTTCCGAGCTCGTCTTCGGCGTCGGTCCCGCCGGTACCGGCAAGACCTATCTCGCGGTTGCCCATGCGGCCCAGCTTCTGGAGCGCGGCGCCGTCGATCGCATCGTCCTGTCGCGCCCGGCCGTCGAAGCCGGCGAGCGCCTGGGCTTCCTGCCCGGCGACATGAAGGAAAAGGTCGATCCCTATCTGCGCCCGCTCTATGACGCGCTTTACGACATGATGCCCGGCGACAAGGTGGAGCGGGCGATCACCGCCGGCGTCATCGAAATCGCGCCGCTCGCCTTCATGCGCGGGCGCACCCTTGGCAATGCCGCCGTCATTCTCGACGAAGCGCAGAACACCACGTCGATGCAGATGAAGATGTTCCTGACGCGTCTTGGGGAAAACGGCCGCATGATCGTCACCGGCGACCCGAGCCAGGTCGATCTGCCGCGCGGCGTCAAGTCCGGCCTCGTTGAAGCGCTGCAGATCCTGAAGGGTGTCGAGGGTGTATCGGTGACCCGCTTCAAGGACGTCGATGTCGTTCGCCATCCGATGGTGGCGCGCATTGTCAGGGCCTATGAAGCACAGACCGCCGTGCAGGACGAAAGCGAGCAGGGCGACCGCTGAGGCCGCCAACCGTTATGAGCAGTCTCGATATCCAGATCAGCGTCGAGGAGGGCGAATGGCCCTCCGAAGATGCTCTCCAGTCGTTTTGCGACGGTGTGCTTGAAAAAGCTGCCACGTTTATGGCGCGCGAAGAAAAACAGCCCTTTCCCAAGATGCCGACCGAGTTGTCGCTGGTCTTCACCGATGATGCCTCCATCCGCGCCATCAATGCGGAATGGCGCAGCATCGACAAGCCGACCAATGTGCTGTCCTTCCCGGCCTATCCTGTCGAGCCTGGGGGCATGCCGGGACCGATGCTGGGCGACATCATCCTGGCGCAGGAGACGATCGCCCGCGAGGCGGCCGATCTCGGCAAGCCTTTCGACGAGCATCTGACCCACCTCCTCGTGCATGGATTTCTGCATCTTTTTGGCTATGATCACATCGACGCAGACGATGCGGAAAGAATGGAAGGGCTTGAGACTCGCATTTTGGCCGATCTTGGGTTATCTGATCCCTATGGGGATAGTGATCCCGTATGATAGTTTGGAACGATGAGCGATTTTAAAGCACAGCCGGCCGCGGCTGTAAGAGACGAGGCGGAAGCCTCAAGTTCGGACGAGGCGGGCAGTAGCAGCGCCGCCGCCCAGAAACCTGAAAGCGGCAAATCAACTTCCTTCTGGAGCCGGGCTGCCCGCATCTGGCGCAGCACAAGCAACGCGAACCTGCGGGAAGATCTCGCCGACGCGTTAATGACAGACCCGGGCACGGACACGGCGTTTTCTCCGGCCGAGCGGGCCATGCTCAACAACATCCTGCGCCTGCGTGAGGTTCGCGTCGAAGACGTCATGGTTCCGCGTGCCGATATCGAAGCCGTGGACCAGAGCATCACCGTGGGTGAACTCATGGTGATCTTCGAGGAATCCGGCCGCTCGCGCATGCCGGTCTACAGCGAAAGCCTTGATGATCCGCGGGGAATGGTTCATATCCGCGACCTTCTCTCCTACGTCACCAAACAGGCGCGCAACAAGCGCCGCACCAGTGCCCGTCCTGCCGCGTCTGCTGAAAAGGCAGAGAAGGCGCCGCGCCAGCCAAAGGCAGTTTTCGATCTGGCCCGCGTCGATCTTTCCAAGACGGTGGAAGAAGCCGGCATCATTCGTCAGGTTCTGTTCGTGCCGCCATCCATGCACGCCTCGGATCTGATGCAGCGCATGCAGGCGGCCCGCATCCAGATGGCGCTGGTCATCGATGAATATGGCGGGACGGATGGTCTGGCCTCGCTTGAGGATATCGTCGAAATGGTCGTCGGTGATATCGAAGACGAGCATGACGACGACGAAGTGATGTTCGCCAAGACCTCCGACGACGTGTTTGTCGCCGATGCCCGCGTCGAACTGGAGGAGATCGCTGCGGCGATCGGTCCGGATTTCGATGTGCGCGAGCAGCTTGAGGATGTCGATACGCTCGGCGGTCTGGTGTTCGCGTCGCTTGGCCGCATTCCGGCCCGTGGTGAGGTCGTCCAGGCACTTCCCGGTTTCGAATTCCAGGTTCTTGATGCCGATCCGCGCCGCGTCAAGCGCGTGCGCATCATCCGCAAGCGCCCGTCCGCCCGCAGCAGGCGTCCCGCGCTCAAGGGTGAGGACGAAGCCGGCGGTGAGGTTATCACAACGCCGGAAGCCAATCCGCTGCGCGAAACCGGCTGACCTGCCGATCAATGATCTTCAATGACGCCAGACGCCCGTTCCGAAAGAGCGGGCGTTTTTGTTAGGCGCCATTGATCCGACTATTCGCCATCTCCCAGAAAATCATTGGGTCTACCAGCACGACAAAGGTTCGCTTTTTTGGAAGACTGCCCCTCGCATTGATTCGGCGCGCGCGCGGTGTGCCTGCGGCTGGGCAGACGGTGTGCGATCGGGGATGCACGCTCTTGCTGACGCCAAGCCGAAACGATTGCTGCGAGGCTACAATGAACAACAAGGGGAACTTCATGGAATGGCTTTCTGGCAGGATCATGCTTTTGTCGGGCGCGCGCCGGGCGCTCCTTGCGTTTCTTGCCGGCCTGCTCACGGTTCTTGCCCTGCCGCCCTTCGGCATTTTTGCCGTTCCTTTCCTGAGCTTCCCCGTCCTTGTCTGGCTGCAGGACGGCGCGTCGGGCAATCCCGATCATGGCCGCCTGCGGCGTGGGTTTCCGGCCTTTGCAATCGGCTGGTGCTTTGGTTTCGGATATTTTCTGGGGGGGCTCTGGTGGCTTGGAAACGCGCTGCTGATCGAAGCGGATGAGTTCGCCTGGGCCTTGCCGCTGGCTGTTCTGGGGCTTCCGGCTTTTCTCGCTCTCTATTACGGCTTTGCGGCACTTGTCGCGCGCATGCTCTGGTCTGATGGCCTGGGCAGACTTGCAGCGCTCGCGCTTGCTTTTGGCCTCGCCGAATGGCTGCGCGGTATCCTGCTGACCGGCTTTCCCTGGAATGCCGTCGGTTATGCGGCGATGCCCGTGCCCATGATGATGCAGTCGGCCGTGATCTTTGGGCTTGCCGGCATGAACATGCTGTCGGTCTTCGTCTTTTCCGCGCCGGCACTTCTGGGAACGCGCAAGGGGATGGGGCTCGGCCTGTCGCTCGCGGCGCTGCTGGTGGTCGGCCATATCGGTTACGGCTACTGGCGTTTGCAGGAACCGGCCCCCACGGCGCCCCAGCCGGAGCAGACGGTGCGCCTCGTCCAGCCGGTCATCGATCAGGCAATGAAACTCGATGACGCTGCCCGGGCCGAAATCTTCACCGAGCATCTCGAATTAACAGCCGCAGCTCCGGCCGATGGCGCCAAGCGCCCGGATATCATCGTGTGGCCGGAAACCTCCGTCCCGTTTCTCCTGACGGAAAATCCCGATGCTCTCGCCAGCATCGCGGATGTCCTTCAGGACGGGCAGATCCTGATTGCCGGCGCGGTGAGGGCAGAAAATGCGGGTGCGGGACTGCCGCCACGTTACTACAACTCGGTTTATGTGATCGATGATCGCGGCCAGATCGTCGGGGCGGCCGACAAGCTGCATCTCGTGCCGTTCGGCGAATACCTGCCCTTCGAGGATCTCCTGGCCTCGGCTGGCCTAAAGGCGATTGCCGCAGCGATGCCTGGCGGCTTTTCGGCGGCAGCGACCCGTTCGATGCTGACCTTGCCGGGCGGTCAGGTCTTCTATCCGCTGATCTGCTACGAGGCGATCTTTCCGAACGAAGTGGGGAATGCTGCCTTGCCGGCGAGTGCGCTCCTCAATGTTACGAACGACGCCTGGTTTGGAGATACCCCCGGTCCCTATCAGCATTTCCAGCAAGCACAATTGCGTGCAGTGGAAACCGGGCTCCCCCTGGTTCGAGGGGCCAATAGCGGTATATCGGCTGTCGTAAATGGACTGGGAGAGGTTGTATCTGGAGCATCCTTCAACGTACGGGGTGTGGTAGATACAATCCTGCCGGGAAAAATCATGACGCCCTACGATCCCGGGCAACAGAAACGGAACGCCGCAATTGTTGCTGTAATGTTTCTGTTGGTTGCGGGGTTTTCACGCGGTAGTTTTATTTTCCGGGTGAATTGACCAAAAACCCCTAAAATTGCATAGTAGCAAATGCCGTAGACTTAAACCTATGGTCGGAGGGTTTCCGCCCGGCCTGCACATGTGGCGTGCAGCCTGCTCTCTGGCAGCATTCAAATTAATGGATGCTGAAATTTCGCATATTAGGAAACCGTTATGATTGAAAACAAAAAGAAGCCGAATCCGATCGACATCCATGTCGGTAGCCGGATTCGCCTTCGTCGCACCATGCTGGGCATGAGCCAGGAAAAGCTTGGGGAAGCTCTTGGCATCACGTTCCAGCAAATTCAGAAGTATGAAAAGGGAACCAACCGGGTCGGCGCCAGCCGTCTTCAGAACATTTCGGGCATCCTGAACGTTCCGGTTTCTTTCTTTTTCGAAGATGCTCCGGGCGAAAACACGTCCGGTGCTCCTGGAATGGCGGAAGCTTCAAGTTCGAACTACGTGGTTGATTTTCTGTCTTCTTCGGAAGGCCTGCAGCTCAACCGCGCCTTCGTGAAGATCGGCGATCCCAAGGTTCGCCGCAAGATTGTTGACCTCGTCAAGGCGCTGGCGGCGGAAGCTGAAGCCGAATAAGGCAGACGCAAGCTACTGATGCAAAAAAAGCGGCCGCAAAGTGCCGCTTTTTTTGTGCCTTTGGAAAATTTCGGTCCGTTCGGGAAAGCTAATTCCCTGCGCATTCGCCAGAAGCACATTCTTTTCGTGACTTTGACATAAAGATATATTTATATCCTTGTGTCACTGCTATCTGATGTCAGGCCTACGAACACTGACAGACGTCTTTCATTGAGGGGAATTCCCGCATGCGTGCCAACTACCTGTTTACAAGCGAGTCCGTGGCCGAAGGTCATCCCGACAAGGTCTGCGACCGGATTTCCGACGAAATCGTCGATCTCGTCTACCGTGAAGCCGGCAAGACCGGCGTTGATCCCTGGAGCGTCCGTATCGCTTGTGAAACGCTCGCAACCACCAATCGCGTGGTCATCGCCGGTGAAGTGCGCCTCCCGCCCAGCCTGATGAAGACCGACAAGGATGGCAACTCGGTCATCAACCCCTCCAAATTCAAGTCCGCAGCGCGCAAGGCCATCCGCGAGATTGGCTATGAGCAGAGCGGCTTCCATTGGAAGAGCGCCAGGATCGACGTGCTCCTGCATTCGCAATCGGCCGATATCGCCCAGGGCGTCGACAGCGCGGCCGACAAGCAGGGCGACGAGGGGGCTGGCGATCAGGGCATCATGTTCGGCTATGCCTGCCGCGAAACGGCGGACCTCATGCCGGCGCCGATCTATTACTCGCACCGTATCCTGCATCTGCTCGCTGCCGCCCGTAAGAAGGGCGAAGGCGATGCCGGCAAGCTCGGCCCCGATGCCAAGAGCCAGGTGACGGTCCGCTATGTCGACGGCAAGCCGTCCGAGGTCGCTTCGATCGTACTCTCCACACAGCATCTCGACGAGAGCTGGGATAGCGACAAGGTACGGTCGGTGGTGGAGCCCTATATCCGCGAAGCGCTGCATGACATCGCCATCGCTGATGATTGCAACTGGTACATCAACCCGACCGGCAAGTTCGTGATTGGCGGCCCGGATGGCGACGCAGGCCTCACTGGCCGCAAGATCATCGTCGACACCTATGGTGGCGCGGCCCCCCATGGCGGCGGCGCGTTCTCCGGCAAGGATACGACCAAGGTCGACCGTTCGGCTGCCTATGTCGCGCGTTATCTCGCCAAGAACGTCGTTGCCGCAGGCCTCGCTGATCGTTGCACGATCCAGCTTTCCTACGCGATCGGCGTTGCTCAGCCCCTGTCGATCTACGTTGACCTGCACGGCACCGGCAAGGTGACCGAGGATGAGGTTGAAGCCGCTATTCGCAAGACGATCGATCTCTCGCCCTCGGGCATCCGCCGGCATCTCGATCTCAACAAGCCGATCTATGCCAAGACGTCCGCCTATGGCCATTTCGGCCGCAAGGCCGGTCGGGATGGATCGTTCTCCTGGGAGAAGCTCGATCTCGTCAAGCCGCTCAAGGATGCTCTGAAAGAGAACGGGCTGAAGGCTGCCTGATCCCGCCTCTGGACGGACAACGGCATAAAACAGTAAAGAGCGGGTGCTTCTTGCCGGAAGCGCCCGCTTTTCTATAACCGAGAGACCGCAGACATGACCGAACAGCACCCCAGCCGCTCGACCGAAGCCTTCTTCGGACGCCGCAAGGGCAAGCCTTTGCGCGCGCTGCAGGCAGCGCATCTGGAAACGGTTCTGCCATTGTTGCGGCTCGATCTGGCGTCGCAGGCGCCGGCCGATATCAAGACGCTGTTTCGCCATCCCGTCGATCGGGTGCGGCTGGAAATCGGTTTCGGCGGCGGTGAACACCTGATCCATCGCGCGGTGGAAAACCCCACGACCGGTTTCATGGGTGTCGAGCCCTTCGTGAATTCGATGGCAAAGCTTGTCGGTCAGATCGAGGAAAAAGGTGCTGAGAACATCCGGCTGCATGACGACGACGCGACCCAGGTTCTCGACTGGTTGCCGGAAGCATCGATCGACCAGATCGACCTGCTCTATCCCGACCCGTGGCCCAAGCGCAAACACTGGAAGCGCCGCTTCGTCTCGAAGGTCAATCTCGAACGTTTTGCCCGCGTTCTGAAGCCGGGCGGCGTGTTCTGCTTCGCGTCCGATATCGATACTTACGTAAACTGGACGCTCGCAAAATGCCGGGATCACGCGTCCTTTGAATGGACCGCGGAGAATGCCTCCGACTGGCTGACACCGTTCGCCGGTTGGCCAAGCACGCGCTACGAGGCAAAAGCGCGCCGTGAAGGCCGAAGCTCCGCCTATCTTACCTTCCGCCGCGTCTGACAGGCGGGCGGCAAACCTCATGAAAGCGGCGGCTCGCCGAAAAAGATCGGCGCGCCGCGGTACTTCTAATGCAGGCTGACGGTCCGCAGATCGTCTTCGGCTGCCTTGAAGAATGTGCTGGAACGGTTGTCGGTCAGAAGGATAGGCGTGCCGTCGGCGCCGAAAAGAGCCCAGAGATCAAGGCCTGGGTCCATGTCGGGAGCTTCCGGAAAGCAGCGCGATACTTCATCCGAGCGCATCTTTCTGATGTAACCGACTTCTCCGGCGCCGAGATGGGCCAGATCGTTCTTCGAAAGGTGCGTGTCGACGTGTTTCAGTCCCATGAGTCTCGCTCCGTGGTTTACGGTCGGGCATTTGAGATGCCCGATTCGTAAGACTTGAATTTCCGACCAACCCAGGAAAACCTAGGGTCTAGCGCCTGTCGCTGGTCGTTCAAGCGGTCGGGTGACCCGTCCGCAATCCTAGTCTGGGACCAAAATATTAATTTTCTTTACCATACGGGAGGGTTCGGGCCGCACGAGGTCGATGGAGAGCAATCCGTTGCGCAATTCGGCCTTCAGGACCTGCATTCCATCGGCCAGCATGAATGTCCGCTGGAACTGCCGGGCGGCGATGCCCCGGTGCAGATATTCACGTTCAACGGTCTCGATCTGGCGTCCGCGGATCACGAACTGATTGTCCTCGGCGGTGACTTCTAGATCATCCTCTGAGAAGCCCGCAACGGCCAATGTGATGCGAAGACGTTCGGGCTGATCGGTGGTGTCGTCGCGATGCACGCGCTCGATATTGTAGGGCGGATAGCCGTCATTGCCTTTGGCGATGCGCTTGAGCGTGCTTTCCATGGCATCGAAACCGAGCATCAGGGGGCTCGTGAAAGGCGGCAGGCGGCTCATGTCCTTGTCCTTGTAATCAAGCGACTTCGGGGTGGGCGACGGAGAGGGCAGGCGACATCATGGTGGATCCGCATGGGCAGCATCCGCCGGCCAGAATATGGTAGTTGTGCGCAATCAGTACAAGGCGCTTGCGCCGGGGGAGTGTGCAAATCATAGTCCGCACCGGAAATCTCAGGGAGTGCAGGACATGGCCGCGGCCAGGAAAATCATCATCGACAGCGATCCCGGTCAGGACGACGCCGCGGCCATCATGCTGGCCCTTGGCAGCCCGGAGGAGCTCGATATCCTCGGCATCACCACCGTTGCCGGCAACGTCCCCCTGGCCCTGACCTCGCGCAATGCCCGCGTGGTTTGCGAACTCTCCGGCAGGCCGGACATCAAGGTCTTCGAGGGCGCCGACAAGCCGCTGCTGCGCCAGTTGGTGACGGCCGAGCACGTCCACGGCAAGACGGGCCTCGACGGACCCGTCGTCGACGAGCCAACGATGCCGGTCCAGGAACAGCACGCCGTCGATTTCATCGTCGAAACCATTCTTGCTGAAGATGCGGGCACGGTTACGCTCTGCACGCTCGGCTGCCTGACCAATATTGCGCTTGCGCTGCAGAAGGCGCCGGAGATTGCGCCACGCATTCGCGAGCTGGTGATGATGGGCGGTGGTTTCTTCGAGGGGGGAAACATCACGCCGGCGGCCGAATTCAACATCTATGTCGATCCTGATGCGGCAAAGATCGTTTTTGCCTCGGGTATCCCGATCGTCATGATGCCGCTGGACGTAACGCACCGTGTGCTCACCTACAAGCACCGGGTTGAGAAGATCCGCGCTATCGGATCGCGCCCGGCTGTCGCCATGGCCGAGATGCTGGATTTCTTCGAGCGCTTCGATATCGAGAAATATGGCTCGGATGGCGGTCCGTTGCATGATCCGACGGTTATTGCCTACTTGTTGCGTCCCGAACTCTTCAAGGGACGCGACTGCAACGTCGAAATCGAAACGACGTCCGAATTGACGGTCGGCATGACCGTGGTCGACTGGTGGCAGGTGACCGGCCGCAAGCACAATGCCAGGGTCATGCGTGAAGTGGACGACCAGGGCTTCTTCGATCTCCTGACCGAGCGGCTCGCACGGCTCTAACGCTACACATGAAAACGGCGCCCGAGGGCGCCGTTTTCATGTTGAAACCACTTAAATTCCACGCTCTCCGCGTCATTCCCGGCCTGGTGCCGCGGATAACGGAGGAGAGCGTTGCGGCAGGCGATCAGAACTCTTCCCAGCTGTCGGCAGCGAGTGCGTTTGCACCGGAGGTCTGCGGCATTGACTTCGTCGGGGTCGTATAGCGGGCAGGGGCAGGCTTTGCCGCGGCGTAGCTTGCCGGGGCCTTCGCCGGTGCGGCCGGTGTGCGCATGCGCTCGGCTGTACCCCGCAGCATGGCGGCTGACGACTGACCCTGGCGGGCGACCTGGAAGCGCGAGACGAGCGAGCTCAGCGTGCGGGCTTCTTCGTTCAGTGCCATGCTGGCGGCTGTGGTTTCTTCGACCATGGCTGCGTTCTGCTGGGTCACCTGATCCATCTGGTTGACGGCGGTGTTGATCTCCTTGAGGCCGACGGCCTGTTCGGAAGCAGAGCCGGAGATCTGGCGGATGAGGCCGTTGATCTGGACAACCTGATCGGCGATCTTCTGCAGCGCACTGCCGGTCTGGCCGACGAGATCCACGCCCTCGCGGACCTGTTCGGCCGAGGTGTTGATCAGCGCCTTGATTTCCTTGGCGGCATTGGCGGAGCGCTGGGCGAGCTCACGCACTTCCTGGGCGACGACCGCGAACCCCTTGCCGGCATCACCGGCGCGGGCTGCCTCGACACCGGCGTTGAGCGCCAGCAGGTTGGTCTGGAAGGCGATTTCGTCGATGACGCCGATGATGCGGCTGACTTCGCCGGACGACTGCTCGATGCCCTTCATGGCCGAAATCGCCTTCTGGACGACTTCGCCGGACTTTTCAGCATCGCCGCTGGCCGATTCCACCGATTTGGCGGCAACCTTGGCATTGTCGGCGCTGGCATTGACCTGCGAGGTCAGCTGGTCGAGGGCGGCTGCGGTTTCCTCGAGGCTTGCGGCCTGTTGCTCCGTGCGGTGCGACAGGTCGTTGGCAGCCGACGAGATTTCGCCGGTACCGTTGCCGATGTTGTGGACGGACGCGTTGACGGTCTGGATGGTCTCTTCAAGGCTCTGCATCGCGGCATTGAAGTCGATTTTCAGCTGCGCGTATTCGCCCGGGAAATCGTCGGCAATGCGGTAGGCGAGATCACCGGCCGACAGATGCGACAGACTCCTGCCGAGACGGGCGACGATATCGCGCTGGAGGGCGTTCGACTGAGCACGCTCGGCTTCCGTCATGTTGCGCTGTTCTTCCGACTGACGACGTTCGTGCTGAGCTTCGGCTTCCAGGCGCTTGGTATGGGCGAGCTGGTGGCGGAAACCTTCCAGGGCCTTGGCGACAGCGCCGGTTTCGTCGGTGCGGTCCTGGCCGGCGATCGGGTTGGTGTAGACGCCGCGGCCGAGGGCTTCGACGTCAGTCACAAGGCCGGTAAGGGGCTTCTGGACGAAGCGGCGAACGGCGAAATAAAGGCCGAGCATAACAGCTGCAAGAACAACGAGACCGCCAATGATCATCATGTAGGTCTGGTCATTGACCGGGGCGGCAATGGCGCTGCGCGGCACATCCACCAGAACGACCCAGCTCGTGTTGATATCGGGCAGGGCGAAGGGATAGATGATGCGGTCGAACGGTTCAGCTTCACTGAACTGAAGACCCTGGACAAGACCGGTTTTGCCGGAAGCGAGCGCCTCTTTGACGAGATCGACGCCGCCATCCTCATACGGCTTCATCAGCAGTTCCGGGATCGGAGCGACCAGCCAGTTGCCGTTCTGGGCAAGCAGAGTAACGCGGCCTGTGCCGAAGGGATGCAGCTTGCTCAGCTTTTCGGCAAGCGAATTCAGAGACACGTCGACGCCGCTGACGCCGATCATCTTGCCGCCCGATTTGACCGGATAGGCAATGGAAGCCATCGAGACTGCCTCACCGGTCGTCGTCTCCGAGTAAGGCGCAGACATCGCGCCCTTGCCGCTCTTGGCAGCCAGTGAATACCACTGGCCCTCATAATCGGATTCAAAGGCGGAGAAGCTGATGCCGCCGGTCTTGTTCTTGGTCCAGTAGGGGTTGAAGGCACCGGTCTTGCTGCCGCCAAGGTCTTTCTTTTCTACGTAGTCGGCAGCCTTGCCGTCAAAGGCAGCGTCCGGCGCTTCCGCGAACCAACTGCCGAAGGCAAAGGCGTTGTTTTCAACGTTGGACTTCAAGATGCTGATGATCGACTTGCGATCAAGGAAGCCCCCTTCATGGCCAAGCCCGACCGAACCAGCCATCGAGCGGGCGGCACCGGCAAGTTCGCCGATGTCGCTTGCGACACCCGAGGCGATTGCCTTGGCTTCGGCCTCAGCCTGTTGGCGAACCAGCGTCTGCACGCGGTCCTGCGTCTGGGAAATGAGAACGTAGTTGGATGCAAGCAGGACGAGGGCGATTGTTCCACCCGTTACCGCGATGAGCTTTGTCGCCAGAGATTTGGCTTGAAACTTGAGCATGAAGATCCCCTCGGGATGGCAGATTGGCGGTCGGGAGGCCGCAACGGGATGCAGACAGATGTTGGGAAATGCTCCCTCATGGAGCGCCAGATGTCAGACGACATCGCAGGATCGAGCCGAAGCTGGCGGCAAGGCTCGCTGCACAGATCCTGAATAGCTGGAAGTTTATTAAAATTAGAACAACGTAAAAACCGAAAAGTTTGGTTTAAAAGGCGTTTTGGCCTTTCTGCCGCTTTGCGACACTCTTTGTCCCGATGGCGGACAACGAGGCAAGCGCATCGCTATTTGCGGTTGTTTACCGTCTCAGACGCGGGCATCCACGTCCTTGGCAAGGGGGATCGCCGGTTGGGCGCCGGGCTTCAGACAGGCAAGAGACCCGGCAACAGCTGCGCGGCGCAGGGCCGTCTCGAACGCCAGACCGGCATCAAGACCGGCTGCCAGATAACCGCAGAAGGTGTCGCCTGCACCCACGGTATCCACCGGTTCGATTTTCAGGCCATCGGCACGGTAAAGCGTGCCATCCCTGAGGGCGACGACACCCTCGGCACCGAGCGTGACGATAATGGTCTGCCCGGTTTCACCCTGCAGCCTTCGCATTTCCTCAATGCGTTCGTCAGCAGACAGGCCGCTCTTTTCCGCAAGCAGTTCGAATTCGGTTTCGTTGGCAATAACGATATCGGCCATTCGTCCGAGACGCGCCGCATCAGCCGTCAGAGGCGCGATGTTGATCAGGGACCGGATACCGGCTTGACGGGCAGCGATGAGTGCCGTCTCGATCGCGGATGGGGGGACTTCGAGCTGCAGGACCAGCGTGTCGTTGGCGGACATCGCTGCGACGGCGGCACGGCCATCTTCGTCGCTGACCTTGCCGTTGGCGCCGGCCACGACGACGATGACGTTTTCACCATCTCCGCCGACGAGAATATGGGCGGTGCCGGTGGCCTCATCCACGGTCCTGGTCGCCGAAAGGTCGGTTCCGGCTTCCTTCATCAGCACCAGCGCATCTGCCGCGAAAGCGTCTGAGCCGACGGCGCCGGCCATGCGCACCTTGGCGCCGGCACGCGTGGCAGCGAGAGCCTGATTGGCACCCTTGCCACCGGCCGCAGTAGAAAAGCTGGTGCCGGCCACGGTCTCGCCGGGTTTCGGCAGGCGCGGGGTGGTGGCAATCAGGTCCATGTTGATGGAACCGAACACAGTGATCATGAAAGCCTCCCCGGCCGTGTTGATACGGCACCATCAGGCACCGTTTTCGCTCAGTGATTTTGGCCGGACACTGCCCGAGAGCATCAGTCCTCGTCAACCACCTTCAGCTTCAACTGGCCGAAACGATTTTCCGCCGTTCGCGACTCGGGGGCGGAGGACGCAGGTTTGCTGTCGAGTTCCAGGG
Organism: Pararhizobium capsulatum DSM 1112; assembly: GCF_030814475.1. NCBI lineage: Bacteria > Pseudomonadati > Pseudomonadota > Alphaproteobacteria > Hyphomicrobiales > Rhizobiaceae > Pararhizobium > Pararhizobium capsulatum. Next base: position 928,010 of record NZ_JAUSVF010000001.1, read on the forward strand.
CTTCGATACGGGCGCCGCGGCGCTTCAACTTGTCGGAGGAGACAAGAATGTCGTCCACGTCCTTCTGCGCCGAGGTGAAGTGACCATGCAACTTGCGAATGCGTTCGTCCAGGCGACCGAGATCCTCCATCAGCCTGATGACTTCACCCTGGATCAGATGGGCCTGCTCACGCATCCGGGCATCGCGCAGGATCGACTGGATCACCTGGATCGACAGCAGCAGAAGCGAGGGCGAAACGATGACGATGCGGGCGCGGTGCGCCTTCTGCACGATGGCCTCGAAATGCTCGTGGATTTCGGCAAAGATCGATTCGGAAGGCACGAAGAGAAAGGCCGTTTCCTGCGTTTCTCCTGCGATCAGATACTTGCCGGCGATATCGCGGACATGCACCTCCATGTCTCGGCGAAACTGCAGGCCGGCCTGCCGCGCCGCCTCAGTGTCGCTCCCGGCGTTGCGGATGGCATTCCAGCTTTCCAGCGGAAACTTGGCATCGACCACAAGCACGGGCTGACCGTTCGGCATGCGGATGGTGCAATCCGGTCGCGAACTGTTCGAAAGCGTCGGCTGGAAGGTATAGGCGCCCATTGGCAGGCCGTCGGCGATGATGGTCTCCATGCGAGACTGGCCAAAGGCGCCGCGCGTCTGCTTGTTGGAGAGGATATGCTGCAGCCCGGCCATGTCCTTGGCCAGCGACTGGATATTGTTCTGCGCCGTGTCGATCACGGCCAGTCGCTCCTGCAGCCGGCGCAGATTTTCGTGGGTCGCCTTCGTCTGCTCGGTGATCGACACGCCGAGACGATGGGTCATGCCATCGATGCGCTGGTTGATCGATTGGTTGAGTTCGGATTGCCGGGTGCCGAAAACCTCGGTCATCGCCGCGATCCGGCCTTGCATTTCCGTTTGTGCCGCGACGAGTGTCGCCATTCGCTCGTCCGCTTCGCGCGCCCGCCGCCGTTCGCGGCGCGCGCTGAAAACGATGCTGAGGACGAGCCCTGCCAGCAGGATCGCCCCCGCGGCAAGCAGGAGATCAGGCCCGATCGGATAGGTGCCGAGGATGAAAACTGGATTGTCGGTGCTGAAGATCGAATTCATGGCGCAAAACTAGCAGGTTTTTCGATTGTTTCCAGATCAAAACAAGAACATTGCCGCCAGTCCAGCATTCGCAGTGCGTTGATGGCCAAAAATTCTTCGCAGGGAGAATTCCATCCGTCTTCAAGATCGGTTATGGGAGCCAATGACCATTAAGCCGCTCATTATTCTTCCCGATCCGGTTCTTCGCGAGCTTTCCAAGCCCGTCGAAACCGTCAATGATGACATTCGCCGCCTGGCAGATGACATGCTGGACACGATGTATGATGCGCCGGGCATCGGCCTTGCCGCCATTCAGATCGGCGTTCCCAGACGCATACTGGTGATCGATGTTTCCAAGGATGGTGAAGAGAAGCAGCCATTGGTGTTCATCAATCCCGAGATTGTCCGCTCAGCCGAGGAGCGCTCGGTCTACGAAGAGGGCTGCCTGTCGATCCCGGACTACTACGCGGAAGTCGAGCGCCCGGCGGAAATCACGGTCAATTTTCTCGATCGCGATGGAAAGGCCCACACCGTCGAAGCCGACGGCCTGCTTGCCACCTGCCTGCAGCATGAGATCGATCATCTGAACGGCCTGCTGTTCATCGATTATATCTCCAAGCTGAAACGTGAGATGGTGATCCGCAAGTTCACCAAGGCAGCCAAGGTCCGCGGCGCCAAGGCGATCTGAGCGCGCCGGACACTATCGGCGGGCCAATCCTGCGCCGCCGAGGCGGCGGTTCAAGACCCTTGACGGGTTTCTTCCTTCACAAGGAACTATGCCGTGTCGCTTCGTATCGTCTTCATGGGAACACCTGAATTTTCAGTGCCGACGCTTTCGGTGCTGGCCCAAGCCGGCCACAGGATTGTTTCGGTCTACACCCAGCCGCCGCGGCCGGGTGGCCGTCGTGGTCTCGATCTTCAGAAGTCACCGGTGCATCAGGCCGCTGAACTGCTCGGCATTCCGGTGCGAACGCCACTCAATTTCAAGAATGAAGCTGATCGCGAGGAGTTTCGCGCTCTTGACGCCGATGTTGCCGTCGTCGTCGCCTATGGTCTTCTGCTGCCCGAAGCGATCCTGAACGGAACACGGCTCGGTTGCTACAACGGCCACGCCTCGCTTTTGCCGCGCTGGCGCGGTGCAGCGCCGATCCAGCGGGCGATCATGGCGGGCGATCATGAGACCGGCATGATGGTCATGAAGATAGATGTCGGCCTCGATACCGGACCGGTCGCGATGACCAAGGCAGTGGCTATCGGGCCGGAGATGACGGCCGGTGAACTTCACGACAAGCTGATGCTGGCCGGGGCGAGCCTGATGCGTGACGCGATGGACAAGCTGGAAGCCGGCGATCTGCCGCTGACGCCGCAGCCGGACGAAGGTGCGCTGTATGCGGCCAAGATATCGAAGGCGGAGACCCGCATCGATTTTTCCAGGCCGGCTCAGGAGGTGCACAACCATATTCGCGGGCTTTCCCCCTTTCCCGGCGCATGGTTCGAGGCCGATATCGGCGGCAAGGCAGAGCGGATCAAGGTGCTGTCCTCGGTTGTCGAGACGGCAGGTGGCGTGGCGGGAACCGTGCTTTTCGACGACCTGACGATTGCCTGCGGCGAGGGATCGGTCAGGCTCACCCGGCTGCAGAAGGCGGGTGGCAAGGTGCTTGGGGCGGAAGAGTTCCGGCGTGGTACGCCGATCGCTGCCGGCACAAGGCTTGCCTGATGCCCCGTTTTCGTCTGCTCATCGAATATGACGGTTCGGCCTATGTCGGCTGGCAGCGGCAGGACAACGGTCCGTCGATACAGGGCGCCATTGAAAAGGCGATCCTCGGCCTGACCGGTGAGACCGTATCCATCCGTGGCGCCGGGCGCACCGATTCAGGCGTCCACGCCCGTGGACAGGTCGCAAATGTGGATTTGCAGCGCGGCTGGAAGGGCGAGACGCTGCGCAACGCGCTCAATGCCCATCTCGGCCAGAATGGCGAACAGGTGTCGATCCTCGACGCGGCGGAAGTATCACCCGAATTCGACGCGCGCTTCTCTGCTTTACGGCGGCATTATCTCTACCGGATCATCTGCCGACGCGCGCCATTGGCGCTTGAGGCCCGGCGTGCCTGGTGGGTGGTGAAGCCGCTTGATCACGAGGCAATGCACGAAGCCGCCCAGATGCTGGTCGGAAAGCATGACTTCACGACATTCCGGTCGGCCCATTGCCAGGCCAACAGTCCGGTGCGCACAATCGATCGGCTGGATGTTACGCGCGACGGCGAGATCATCGAGATCAGGGCGACCGCGCAAAGCTTCCTTCACAACCAGATCCGCTCTTTTGCCGGCACCTTGAAACTGGCCGGGGAGGGCAAGTGGACGCCTGAGGATGTGCGTACGGCTCTTGAAGCGAAAGACCGCAAGGCCTGCGGCCCGGTGGCGCCGCCGGACGGGCTCTATTTCATGCAGGTGGATTACTAACCGTCAGGCTCAGCCCGGAAACAGGCCAAGCGCTCGCTGCATCAGTTCACCGATAATCAGCGATGGCAGGATGGAAAGTGTTGTCAGAGCGAATGCCAGCAGCGCATGCGGGCTGGCGATCGTCTTTATCAGCCGGAAGACTGCGGCAAAGGAAACGACCAGCGTCACCAAGGACAGCAAGGCTGTCAGCCCTTCACTGCCGGGAATGACCAGACGGATCGCGGCGGGAACGGCCATGGCGTAAAAGATAGGCAACGAAATCCAGTTCGAAGTCACGATCACATCAGCCAAGATCTCGCTATAGGCGAGCGGCCTGGCAAGCACCGCGATCAGGGCCAGTGGCAGGACCCAGGCGGAAAGATCGATCAGGAAGAGCTTCAGAATGAACGTCAGCCCCGCAGGTGTCCCTTGCGGCATGTTCGCCAGATAATAGAGCCGCCACGCTCCCCAGCTTACCGCCATTGCAGGAAGGCACCACAGGATGGATGCAAAGGAGCGCCAGACGCCGATGGCCGAGAGATCGAGATAGTCGAAGCCGCGTTTGTCGCCGCTGAGCAGCAGCCAGATACCCTTCAGATAGGTGCCGATCTCCTCAAGCTGCGGCATTGCCAAACCAGCGGTCGATAAAGGTTTCGTAGATCTGTGTCAGCGTTTCCAGATCGGAGACGGAGACGCGCTCATCCACCATATGCATGGTTTGACCGACAGGCCCGAACTCGACGACCGGGCAATGATCCTTGATGAAGCGGGCGTCGGAGGTGCCGCCGGTGGTGGAGAGTTTTGGCCGGCGCCCGACGACGGCCTCAACGGCATCTGACAGCGATGAAATCAGCGCCTCGTTGTGGGTGAGAAACACATGGCTCGGCCGTTCGCTCCAGACGATATCGTATTTTACCGGCTCCCGGCCGGCGCGCAGCGGGCTTTCCTGTGCGGCGCGGTCGAGCCGTGCCAGGATTTCAGACTGCAGGCTTTCCACGCTCCACGTGTCGTTGAAGCGGATGTTGAAGCTTGCCGTCGCACGGGCGGGAATGACGTTGACCGCGCTATTGGCGACGTCGATCGTCGTGACTTCGAGATTGGACGGCTGGAAATTGTCGGTGCCGGCATCGAAGGGCGGGTGCATCAGAGCGCTGGTGAGGGCCAGCACGCCGCGCACCGGATTGTCGGCCAGATGCGGATAGGCGGCATGCCCCTGTACGCCATGAACGGTGATCTTGCCCGAGAGAGAGCCGCGGCGACCGATCTTGATCATGTCGCCCAGTTGATCCGGGTTGGTCGGCTCGCCCACAAGGCAGGCATCCCAGCGCTCGCCCTTGTCAGCGGCCCATTCCAGCAGCTTTGTCGTGCCGTTGATCGCCGGCCCTTCCTCGTCGCCGGTAATCAGGAAGGAGATGGAACCCTTCGGTGCACCGTTCTTTTCGATGTGGCGCGCGACGGCAGCAACAAAGCAGGCGATCCCACCCTTCATATCGACCGCGCCGCGGCCATACATTTCGCCGTCGGCGATATCTGCGGCAAAGGGCGGACGTGACCAGTCAGCCTCGTTGCCAACCGGCACGACATCGGTATGACCGGCAAACAGAAGATGAGGACCATCATTGCCGAGACGCGCGTAGAGGTTTTCAATATCCGGGGTGTTCTCATCCTTCGCCATCACCCGATCGATCTTGAAACCGAGCGGAGCGAGCATAGCATCCAGCGCAGAAAGCGCGCCGCCTTCCGCAGGCGTAACGGACGGGCAGCGGATGAGCGTGGCGAGATTGGCGATAGGGTCAGTGGAGGACATTGCTGAAGCCTGTTGTTTTTCGCCGAATGTTTAGCCCATCCCCGTCGGCCTGTCACCGTCCTGCAGGCGTTCTGCCCTTATCCATGCCTGGGACAAATTGCCGTCGCTGCCGTAAGGAAGAAATGCGAAAAGCAAAAAAGCTCAGAGCGTTCCGGAAGGTTCGTTCGTGCGGGCGCCATATTCGTTTGCCTCCGCCTGTCCCGGCCAGAAACAGAGTGCAAGGAACATCAACGGGCTGACCACCGGCAGGAAGATAAAAAGCGCCAGCATGCCCGACTGCCCGATATCGTGCAGCCGCTTGATGGTGATCAGGAAGGTGGATGCCGTGGCGGCAACGCCGACGATAACGCTCAGCACCAACCAGATCATCAATGCGCCCTGGTTGTTTTCATTCGCCAGGATCCGCGCCATGGCAAAGCTGAGGATCACCAGCCAGAACAGCCAGCCCAGAATATAGGGTTGGCGGCTGATCCGGCCGGAGGGGCTGAAAAACAGCCACTGCATGGACTTTTCCGATGCCGCGGCTGCCATCCTGCTAATCCCGGAGAAGTTCGTTGATGCCGGTCTTCGAGCGGGTCTTTTCGTCGACGCGCTTGACGATGACGGCGCAGTAGAGGTTCGGGGCCGGCTGGCCATTGCCCATGGTGTTGCCGGAAGCAAGCGAGCCCGCGACTACAACGGAGTAGGGCGGCACTTCGCCATAGGTGATCTCGCCAGTGGCGCGGTCGACGATCTTGGTCGACTTGCCGATGAACACGCCCATGCCGAGCACGGAACCTTCACGCACGATGCAGCCTTCGACCACTTCCGAGCGGGCGCCGATGAAGCAATTGTCCTCGATGATCGTCGGGCCGGCCTGCAGCGGCTCCAGGACGCCGCCGATACCGACACCGCCCGAGAGGTGGACGTGCTTGCCGATCTGGGCGCAGGAGCCGACGGTTGCCCAGGTATCGACCATCGTGCCTTCGCCGACATAGGCGCCGAGATTGACGAAGGACGGCATCAGGATCGCGTTCGGGGCGATGTAGGCCGAGCGGCGCACGACGGCATTCGGCACGGCGCGGAAACCGGCCTCGCGAAAACGGCTCTCGCCCCAGCCATCGAACTTCGAAGGAACCTTGTCCCACCATGTCGAGCCGCCGGGACCGCCTTCGACGATTGCCATGTCGTTCAGGCGGAAGGAGAGCAACACGGCCTTCTTCAGCCACTGATGAACCGTCCAGTTGCCGTCACCGCCGCGCTCTGCAACGCGAACCTTGCCGGCATCGAGCAGATTGAGCGCAGTTTCCACGGCGTCGCGGACTTCGCCCCTGGTGGACGTGCTGATCGTGTCGCGATTGTCGAACGCGGTCTCAATGGTCTGCGAAAGGGCGGTCAGGTCCTGGGTTGTCATCGGAATTCCTTAAGCTTCGGCGGATATCGTGAAAATGCTGTAGAGCATGATCCCGAAAAGTTGAAGCGCTTTTCGGTTGCGGTCTGCTCCGGACGGCGCTCTATGTCGCGAAATGATCGCCGGTGATTTGCACAGGCGATATCGCGGCATCCAGAAGGGTGCGCGGCGACCATGGAAGGTTTGCGGCGAGGCAGGGAAAGTTCAGCATGGCAAGAATGAAGAAGCGCAATCTGCGTCGCAAGGACGGGGTCTGGGATCCGCTTGTCGATAGCCAGCAGACCAAACACCGGGCGGCGAGCGTGCCACCGACGCCGCAATCGATGTCGCCATCCTATCGGCTCGCCTATGTCGACGACGATTTCCTGAGCCGCGAGGAACTGAGACCGGTGCGACTGCAGCTGGAGCTTCTGAAGACGGAAATGATGCTCGCCGAACGCGGCATCACCTCGACTGTTGTCATGTTTGGCGGAGCGCGCATCCCGGAGCCGGGCGGCGATGCCTGGGCGGCGAAGAACGACATCCAGCGCAAGAACCTGACGGCGGCCTCGGTTTATTACGAGGAAGCCCGCAAATTCGCCCGCTTGTGTTCGGAGCATTCCGCCCAGTCCGACTACAAGGAGTTCGTGGTCGTCACCGGCGGCGGGCCGGGCGTGATGGAGGCAGGTAATCGCGGTGCAAGCGAAGTCGGTGCCCCGTCGATCGGTCTCAACATCGTGCTGCCGCACGAGCAGGCGCCAAACCGCTATGTCACGCCAGACTTGAGTTTCAATTTTCACTATTTCGCGATCCGAAAGATGCATTTTCTCGTGCGCGCTAAAGCGGTTACGGTGTTTCCGGGCGGTTTTGGTACCTTGGACGAGCTCTTTGAGACCGTGACGCTGATGCAGACGGGCCGCATGGCGCTGGTGCCGCTGATCCTGTTTGGGGAGAAGTTCTGGCGCTCGATCATCAATTTCGATGCGCTTGCCGAGTTCGGTACGATCGCGCCGGATGACGTCAATCTTGTGCAGTTTGTCGAAACGGCCGACGAGGCCTGGAAGATCATCTCGGATTTCTACGAGAAGGTCGATCCGGCATCGGTGCCGATGGCCTCCGGCGCCCGGTGATTTCCGGGCGCATCCTTCGTCGGATGTGAACCAGCTGTAAGCGACGAGCCCTGCATTTCCTGCCGGGCCCGTCGTTTGGTCAAATCTTCTTGGTGAAATCCGAAGCGTCGATGAAGCCGTCGTCATTGGTGTCGCGGCGCTTGAACATCTTGCCGGCCTGTTCGGTGACTTCCGCAAGGCTCAGCGAACCGTCGTTATCGGCGTCGATGCGCTTGAAGGCCTTCGGGCGCATGCCGGGCAGCATGGCCGGGCGGATATCCTTCATCTTTTCGCGGAATTCGGCACGGGCTTCTTCAGATTTTCCGGCTTTTCGCCATTCCTTGCGCGCTTCGCGGAAGGCCTGGCGCTTCGCCTTCATCTCGTCGTGCGAAACCTGGCCGTTGCCATCGGTGTTGAACGACTTGAAGGCGATTTCGGTGCGGGCCTTCACTTCGTCGAGCGAGACCTTGCCGTCCTTGTTGGTGTCGAGCCGCTTGATCATCCATTCCGCCCGCTGATCGGGCGTCAGCTTCTGACGTGCCGCAAAGCTAGGCGTGACTGCGCTGGTTACCGCGATCGTCGCGGCAACGACGCTGAGAAGGAATAACTTGGTTGTCATGGCATGTCCTTTCAGAGTTCGTCCCTGAAAGAAAAGATAGATGAGATCGCCGGCAGAACCAGTTAAACTTTGGTAATTCAGATATTTGGCGAAAGCGCGGCTTTTGCGTGGCCGCTATTCCTAACCAATCAGCCGCTGAAGGAATCCGGTCAGATCTTCTGTCACGTAATCGATCTGGTCATCCTCTTCGGAGCTTCTTTCCCAGGTTTCGGCAAATTCGTATTCCATGTTGCGCGGCACGAGAAGCACCGTTTTCATGCCAAGCGCCCGCGGCACTAGCAGGTTGCGCGGCAGATCCTCGAACATGGTGGCGCGTTGTGTATCCACGCGGTGCAGCTTCATGAACTTGTGGTAAGTGTCGCCCGCCGGCTTCGGAACATAGTCAGCCGCGACGATATCGAAGATGTTGTCGAAATTTTCGAGGATGCCGAGCGCCTGCGCGGTCATTTCCGCATGGCGTACGCTGCCATTGGTAAAGATGAACTTGCGACCCGGCAGGGCCTTGATCGCTTCGCCCAATGCGGGATCGGCCGGCACGACGGAATAGTCGATGGAATGGGCCTTCTCCAGAAAGTCATTGGGATCGATACCGTGATGGATCATCAGGCCCTGCAGGGTGGTGCCGTGATCGCGGTAATATTGCTTCTGCAGCGACTTGGCAGCGACCGGATCCAGCGTCAGCAGCGCCGAGACATACGCCGTCATGTTGCGGTCGATCTGGGAAAACAGATTGACGTGATGCGGATAGAGCGTGTTGTCGAGATCGAACACCCAGTCGGTGACGTGGGCGAAATCGGCTTTGGTCGGCAGGCGGTCGAGCTGTTTCATGGGCGCCTTATGCCACGCCGCGCGACAGAAGCAAAAAGGATTTGCGTGGCGATCGCCCGCCCGCCGGTGGATTTCCTGAAACACCCATGATAGCCGGCAGGCATGGAACCCTGGATCATCATCACCATCGCAGCCGCCTTCCTCCAGAACCTGCGGTCGGCGCTGCAAAAACACCTGCAGACGTCGCTCGGCACCACGGGGGCGAGTTTCGTTCGCTTCGGCTACGGTTTTCCGCTGGCGATCCTCTATGTGCTCGGCCTGCATTTTCTTGCCCGCTACAGTCTGCCTGACCTCAACGGCACCTTCTGGTTCTGGGCTCTTGTCGGCGGGTTGTCGCAGATCTTCGCGACGATGATGCTGGTCTATCTGTTTTCGTTGCGCAATTTTGCCGTCGGCACCGCTTACTCCAAGACAGAGCCGGTACAGGCGGCGATCTTCGGACTGATCCTGCTCGGCGAACGGCTGACGCCCGGCGCGATCGCCGCAATCATCGTCGGGGTCATCGGGGTGATGATGATCTCGATGGCGCGGCTGCCGCTCTCCTGGCGCAATCTCTTTATTGCCATGACCGGACGGACTGCGCTGATCGGCATCGCCTCCGGTGCGGTCTTTGGTATCTCCGCGGTCGCTTACCGTTCAGCGGCACTGTCGCTCGGTGGGCCCAACCCGGTCATGCAGGCAGCCGTGACGCTTGCCTGCGTCACCAGTTTCCAGACGGCCTTCATGCTGGTGTGGATGCTGATCAAGGACAAAAGGGAAATCGGCCAGGTGCTTCGGTCCTGGCGTTCGTCCTCGCTCGTCGGCATTGCCGGCGTCACCGGCTCGGCCTGCTGGTTCACGGCCATGGCGCTTCAGCAGGTGGCCTATGTGCGGGCACTGGGCCAGATCGAACTCGTCTTCACCTTCATGGCGTCGATCTTTCTGTTCCGCGAGCGCATCAGCCGGATGGAGGCAGCGGGCTGCCTTCTGATCGTCACCGGCATTCTGTTGCTGCTCATGTGGAAATAAGCAGCCTCGAACCAAAAAATAGACGCCCGAAAATCAGCGGCGGAAGCATGCGTCCGGTGATAAAAGAACGGCATGCTGTTTGACCTTCCCTCCGATGAAATTCTCTATGACGCGCTTGTGGCGCGCAGCCCCGAATATGAAGGGGCTGCCTTCGTCTGCGTCCGCACCACCGGCATCTTCTGCCGGCTGACCTGCCCGGCCCGTAAGCCGAAGAAGGAAAATACCTTCTTTGCGAGTTCGGTCGGAACATGTCTCAATGCCGGTTTTCGCCCCTGCCGGCGTTGCCACCCGATGGAAGCCGTTGGTGGCAAGGACGAGACCGTCGATGCGCTGATGCAGGCGCTCGATGCCGAGCCTGAGCGACGCTGGACGGAGACGGATATTTCGCGGCGGGGTTATGATCCCTCGACGGTACGCCGCGCCTTCAAGCGTCATCTTGGTATTACCTTTCTCGATCTCGCCCGCCAGCGGCGGATCGGTTCGGCCGCGCGCCACCTTGCCGACGGCGGCCGTGTCATTGATGCGCAGCTGGAGGCGGGCTATGATTCTGCAAGCGGCTTTCGCGCCGCCTTTGCACGATTGATCGGAGAAGCTCCTGTGACGGCACAGGGTCGGGAAATTCTCGTGGCCGCCTGGATGGAAACGCCGCTCGGGCCGATGCTCGCGGTGGGCGATCAGACACACCTGCACCTGCTCGAATTCCACGACAGGAAAGCCTTGCCCTCGGAGATGGAAAGCCTGAAGCGCAAGACCCGTTCGGCCGTGGTTGCAGGGAGAAGTGCGCCGATAGAGCAGATCGATGCCGAGCTGAAAGCCTATTTTGCCGGCGAAAGCGGCGTGTTCAAGACACCGCTGGCGCTCGATGGCAGTGCCTTTGAACGCAGCGTCTGGGCGAAACTTCTGGAAATTCCCTTGGGCGAGACCCGCTCCTACGGCGATATTGCGCGCGAGGTCGATACGCTCCAGGCGGTGCGTGCGGTTGCCAAGGCCAACGGGACAAACCGCATTGCCATTATCATCCCCTGCCACCGCTGCATCGGCTCGGACGGATCGCTGACGGGTTATGGTGGCGGGCTGTGGCGCAAGCAATGGCTGCTGCGTCATGAGGGCAAGATGAGACCTGTCGGATTGTTTGCTGAGGAGAGATCATGAACCAGATCGAAAAGACAAAAGCCTTTCACGCGTTGCATCGCAAGGGCAACCCGCTCGTTCTCTATAACGTCTGGGATGCTGGAACGGCCGGCGCCGTTGCCGCCGCGGGTGCAAAGGCGCTTGCGACGGGAAGCTGGTCGGTTGCAGCCGCCAACGGTTATGGCGATGGCGAAGCCTTGCCGCTCGAGGTGCTTGTCGTCGTCGCCCGTTCGATCGTCGCCTCGATCGATCTGCCGGTCAGCATCGATTTCGAGGGCGCCTATTCCGAGGACCCCTCGCAGGCTGCTGCCAATGCTGCCTTGCTGATGGATCTCGGTGCCGTCGGCATCAATTTCGAAGACCAGGTTGTCGGAGGTGAGGGGCTCTATTCGATCGAAAGCCAGACCGCTCGCATCCGCGCCATTCGTGCGGCGGCCGAGGATCGTGGTCTGCCATTTTTCATCAATGCCCGCACGGATCTCTTTCTGAAGGAATCGGACGGAAGCAAGCATGCGGCTTTGCTCGACCAAGCGATCGAAAGGGCGCATGCCTTCGCCGAGGCGGGGGCAAGCGGCTTCTTCGCCCCGTGGCTGGCGGACACGGCCCTTATCTCTCAACTGTGTGCTGCCAGCCCCTTGCCGGTCAATATCATGATGAAGCCCGGCGCGCCGACCGTTTCGGAACTTGCTGCCTGCGGTGTGGCGCGTGTCAGCTATGGTCCCGGGCCCTACCGTGCGATGATCGCGTGGCTCAAGGGCGAGGCAGAGAAAATCTACGCGGCTTAGCGTTCGTTTTTTAGCGACGTTAGCCGCCGATGACGAACCCGTGATGGACCCGATAGGCCCGTCGCGGGTTAACCCTGCACATAGCCAGATGATTGGCCGCAGGAGGATTTCGTCATGAAGAGGTTTGTTATCGTGTTCGCTGCTCTGGCGACAACGGTGACCGGAGTTGCACCAGCCCAGGCCTTCCCCGTCGTACCATCCGTTTCGGCGCCGCAGGCAGAAATGCAAGGCGTGCAGGAAGTCCGGGACCGTCATTACATGCGCCGCTACAATGGCAACAACGGATGGCGGAACAATGGATGGCGGAACGACCGCTATGGCAGCTATGGCCACCATTATTATGATCACGACTATGGTTGGCATGGTGATAACTACGCCGGCGTGATTATCGGCGGGCTCGCTGCGGGAGCTCTTCTCGGCAGTGTGCTGAATGCCCAGCCACGTTACTATAATCAAAGCGCCTATGGCGGGTCGCATGAGCAATGGTGCTACAATCGCTATCGTTCGTATCGTGCGTCTGACAACACGTACCAGCCGTATTACGGCTCACGCCGTCAGTGCGTATCCCCTTAACCGCCGCCAGCATCCAACCGCTGACGGCGCAGGATGCATCATTGCGTGATCACGTCGTTTGCCGTGTTTCAAGGTAACCGCCCGTCTTTAGCGTTGGAATTTTTAAGGTGGCTCGTTCTTGAAACGATGGTTCCGCTTAGGCGGATTAACCAAGACTAGAGCCTTTCCGGGTTAGATTGAAGCATTCTGTCGGAGCAGGTTTTCGGTCGGGCAGAGGCGATTGGCGAAGGGCATACCTTGCGGTACGTTCGAGCCGATCGCCTCTGATCCAGGCGGAAAAATGGCCGGCCCTTCGGTTTGGCTGAAACGGGCTGTCTGATCGCCCGGCCGGCCTGGCCGTAGAGTTGGGCTACGACAGGCGCCGGCCGGGCGACCATCCGATCCCGTTTGAGCCAACAGAATGCTTCAATCTAACCCGGAAAGGCTCTAGGAACGCAATGGCTGCCAACAGATACTATTCCGGGCCTGTTTCTGATCATTTTGACGGCACTCGCTTCTTCAACCCGGATGGTGAAGAGCCGGCTAGCGCGCTGAGCCTGATCCGCTGGAAACTCGGGAAAGGGAACGTGCCCTGGCCAAGGGCCTTTGCGAGCCCTTTCCCCCCGGCCGTGCCGGAAGGCCGGGTTTCGGGAGGTCGACTGGTTGTCACCATGGTCGGCCATGCATCGATGCTGATTCAGGTCGCTGGTCTAAACATCCTCACAGACCCGGTCTGGTCGGAACGTACCAGCCCATTTTCCTGGGCGGGGCCAACGCGCGTCAATCCTCCCGGCATCCGAATGAGTGACCTGCCCCCGATCGACGTCGTGCTTGTGACCCACAATCACTATGACCATCTCGATCTCGCAACATTGCATGCGCTGCAGCAGCTGGAAGAGCCGCCCGTGATAACCCCTTTGGGTAACGCCGCCATCATCCGGTCGCGCGTGTCCACCGCGCGGATCACCGAAATGGATTGGGGTGAACAACACTCCATTGCGCCCGGAGTAACTCTTCACTGCGAACCCTGCCATCATTGGTCGGCGCGGGGGCTTGGCGATCGCCGGATGGCACTATGGGCTGCCTTTGTCGTGGCGACGCCGGATGGCAATATTTATCACGTCGGGGATACGGGTTTCCACAAAGGGATCAACTATCGGGCAGCAAGGGAAAAGCATGGCGGCTTCCGTCTGGCGAACCTGCCGTTCGGCGCGTACGAGCCGCGCTGGTTCATGAGAGCCCAGCACCAGAACCCGGAGGAGGCAGTCAAGGGGATGCAGCTTTGCGACGCGGCCTTCGTTGCGGGGCATCATTGGGGGACGGTCAAGTTGACCAATGAAGGTATCGAGCAACCGATCGAGGCGCTTCACGCGGCATTGGACGCGCGCGGGATAGCCAGCGATCGTTTTCGCCCGATGCGGCCAGGCGAAGCCTTTGAGGTCCCGTTCGTTCCAGCGGCGTGAAATGGCCGCGGGAACTACAGCGCCGTCACGGGTGGTTCAACCACTCCGTGTTGCCAAATGTGACAGGGGCGTGACAAAAAGATCGGGCGATCAGGTATTTTCCGACAGTTTTCGTCCGCTTCAATGTCGTGCAATGCAGCATTTTTTTGTGCGAAAATGCCGTCTTGAATCGAAGTAACAACGGTGTATTCTCGCGGCATTAGCGACGTGCATTCGATAAAATTCGATACCCGAGTTCGAGCAATAGGGGGAAACTATGCTTGACTGGTTTGCCAATACGCTTCGCAGCTATCCTGAAATTGCAATCTTTTTGTCTCTGGCGCTGGGCTACTATTTCGGCTCGTTTACCTACAAGGGGCTGGGTCTCGGTGCAGTGACCGCCACCCTGATTGCGGCTGTCATCATCGGACAGCTCGGGATCACGATTTCGCCGCCGCTCAAGGCGACGTTCTTTCTGATGTTCCTGTTTGCGGTCGGCTACGGTGTCGGGCCGCAATTTGTGCGCGGCATCGCCAGGGACGGCATTCCGCAGGCCTTGTTCGCTGTGGTTGTGTGCCTCTTCTGCCTCGGCGCTCCCTATATTGCGGCAAAAATCGCCGGCTACGATGTCGGATCCGCGATCGGGCTTTATGCCGGTTCGCAGACGATTTCGGCGTCAATGGGGCTGGGAACCGACGCGATCAATCGTCTGGGATTGCCTCCTGAGGATGCCAAGCGGCTGCTTGATGCGATGCCGGTGGCCTATGCCGTTACCTACATTTTTGGCACGGTCGGATCGGCCATCGTCCTGGCTCTGTTTGGTCCCGCGCTTCTCGGTATCGACCTGGAGGCGGAATGCAAACGCTATGAGGAAGAGCACGGCGGCAAGAAGGAAGTGGGTGGTGCCGGCACCGCCTGGCATCATTACGAACTGCGTGCTTATCGTGTTCGGGAGGGTGGGCCGGTCGTCGGAAAGACGGCGCGTGAGGCGGAGGCCATGATCCCTGAACAGCGCGTGTTTGTGGAGCGTATCCGTCGCAACGGCCAAGTTGAGGACGCGACAGCAGACACAGTGATACAGGCCGGCGACATCGTTGCCGTGGCCGGGCGCCGCGATGTGCTGGTGAGCCTGATCGGCCATGCCGCGGAAGAAATCGATGATCGCGAGTTGCTCGCGGTACCGACGGAAGGGGTTGATGTTCTCGTCACGGACAAGAAGGCCGATGGCAAGACGCTGGCGGAACTGGCGCAATGGCCGACGGCTCGCGGTGTTTTCCTGCGCCGGATCGCCCGTGGTGCCACGGCGACGGAAATTCCCATCCTTCCGAACACACAGATACATCGCGGCGATGTCCTGACCATCGTCGGGAGAACGCAGGATACGACTGCTGCCGCCAACGCTCTCGGTGTGCCGGACCGTCAGACCGACGTTGCCGATGTTGCGTTCATTGGCGCGGCGATCACCATCGGCGCGCTGATCGGAGCGCTGGTCTATAAAGTCGGCGATGTGCCCTTCACTCTGTCGACCTCGGGTGGCGCGCTGATTGCCGGGCTGTTCTTCGGCTGGCTGCGCTCCGTGCGACCGAAATTCGGTCGAATTCCGTCACCGACCGTCTGGTTCATGAATTCGGTTGGCCTTAATATCTTCATTGCCGTGGTCGGCATCTCGTCCGGACCGGGCTTTGTTGCGGGCCTGCAGCAGCTCGGCTTCAGCCTGTTCCTTTGGGGCATATTTGCGACGACCGTGCCGCTGGTGCTGGCCATGTATGTTGGCAAATACGTCTTTCGCTTCCACCCGGCCATTCTGCTGGGATGCTGCTCCGGTGCGCGCACGACCACAGCATCGCTCGGCATGATCAACGACCGCGCCAAGAGCCAGATACCGGGGCTTGGCTACACAGTGACCTACGCCGTTGGAAACACGCTCCTGACGATCTGGGGCATGGTTCTCGTGATGATGATGACCTGACCGCTTTCCAGGGCGGAGGCTCGGCTTCCAAGCCTTGGAGCGGTTGATGCCGGTCCAGCATTCTCAATGCCTGTTGCGCGAACATGCGCGGCAGTTTCGCGCGAACACGCCTTGCTTGGACGCGAAGATCAGGAACGCCTCACGCCGATGCTCTTCGGCGTGAGGAGCAGATCAAACCACACAGTCACTTAGATTCGAATTGCCGACGCAGCCCGATCCTGATGGTGGGCAGCGGACGGCACTCAATCAGAACGGAATTGGGAGGGGCCAATGGCTACCAACACCACACGTGTCGATCAATTTTTGCTCATCCATTCGGGTCGCGCCGACAACTGGCGCGAGATCACGTCGCTTGCCGATGCCTGGGCGGCCGGCCGCGGCGAGCGCGCCCCGCTCGAGGCCGCGCTCTCGGCGTTGGCGCCGGCAGAGGAATATCATGCCTATCCGGGAGCACGGTTGCTCACGGCGCTGGGAGAACGCATCGCCACCAACGATGCAGGCGGGGCCGCAAAGCTTGCGCGGCGGATTTCCAATGGCTTGCTCACCCATGCCTATCGTGGGCGCCCGGGCGAGTGGGACGTCCACGAGGAGATGTCGGCGAACGAGGTGGCTGATATCATGCCTCCCGGGACCGGTGAAACGAGCGCGCGCCGCCCTTATTTCGAAGTTCTGTTCGTCAACAGCCAGCCGGCGGCGCGATGGGCGGCTTTTGCCGCGGAAATCCGCAGGCTGCGCCGACCGGAGGATGCCTTCATCTACGAGCCGATCCTGGTGGGCTCCTTCGAAGATGCGTTGTGCGCCGCGGCTCTCAACCCGGACATTATTTCGGTGGTCCTCGCCGAAGGGTTCCCCTACCGCTCGCGCCATGATGCACCGGTGCTTCGCTCCGTGCTCGATCCGCTTGGCGAAAAAGAAGGGCCTGACATGTCGGCACTTCGCCTCGCGCGCTCCTTGAAGCGGATCAGGCCCGAACTTGACGTCTATCTGCTCTCCGACCGCCAGGTGGAGAAAATTGCCGGCGATCCGGCAGCCGACGCCGTGCGGCGCGTGTTCTATGCGGTCGAGGAGCCGCTTGAGATGCACCTCGCCATCCTCGAAGGCGTGCAGGCGCGTTTTGAAACACCGTTCTTCGACAATCTGAAGAAATATGCGCGCCGGCCGATCGGGACATTTCACGCCCTGCCCATCGCCCGCGGCAAGTCGGTGTTCAAGTCCGACTGGATACGCGACATGGGCGAATTCTACGGCCTCAACCTGTTCCTCGCGGAAAGCAGCGCGACGACGGGTGGTCTCGATAGTCTTCTGGAACCGACAGGCACCATCAAGCGGTCGCAGGAGATGGCCGCCCGTGCCTTTGGCGCCGACCACGTCTTCTTCGTGACGAACGGCACCTCCACATCCAACAAGATGGCGGTTCAGGCCCTTCTGGCGCCCGGCGACATCGCCGTCGTCGATCGCAACTGCCACAAGTCGCATCACTACGGCATGGTGTTGACCGGCGCGCAGCCCTACTATGTCGAAGCCTTCCCGATGACGGAATATTCGATGTACGGCGCGGTCCCGCTCGCGACCATCAAGCGTGCGTTGCTGGCGCTGAGAGCGGAAGGACGCCTCGATCGGCTGAAACTGCTTGACCTCACCAACTGCACCTTCGACGGGCACATGTACAATGTCCGGCGGGTGATGGAGGAGTGCCTCGCCATCAAGCCGGACCTCATCTTTCTGTGGGACGAGGCATGGTCCGGTTTCGCCCGGTTCTCGCCGTTCCTGCGTCCGCGCACGGCCATGGGTGCCGCCGGGGATCTGGAGGAATGGTTGCGGGATCCTGCGTCCATCAAGGCCTATGATGAGCAGCAGGCCGAGCTCGGAGACAGTCCTTCCGATGACGAACTCATGGCCGCGCGCCTGATCCCCGATCCACGGGCCGTCCGCCTTCGTGTCTACCAGACCAACTCCACGCACAAGTCGATGTCGGCGATCCGGCAGGGCTCGATGTTGCTGGTCAAGGACGTAGACTTCCACACCGTTGAAGCCCAGTTTCACGAGGCCGTCTTCACCCATGCCTCGACTAGCCCGAACCAGCAGCTGATCGCGAGCCTCGACGTCGCGCGGCGGCAGATGGAACTCGATGGTTATGGCCTGGTGATGAACGCGATCGAGATCGCGCTCAAGATCCGCCAGGCGATCAATGAACACCCGCTGATCTCGAAATACTTCCGCGTGCTCGGAGCGGATGACATGATACCCGAGGCCTATCGGCAGTCCGGCTTCAAGGACTATCTGGCGCCGGGCTCGACCTGGGCCACGGCAGTCAAGGCAATGCAGGAAGACGAATTCTATCTCGACCCCACCCGCATGACACTGGTTTGCGGTACCGCCGGTTTCGACGGAACGCAATTCAAGGGGTTGCTGGCGAATGAATACGACATCCAGCTGAACAAGACTTCACGCAACAGCGTGCTGCTGCAGTCGAACATCAACAATACGCGCAGCGATGTCGCCCATCTCATTCGTGTCCTGGTCGAGATATGCCATGGCATCGACAAGCGTCTGGCCGATGGCGGGGAGGGCGAGCGCACCGCTTTCGCCGCGCGTGTAAAATCGCTGATGACCGATGTGCCGGATCTGCCGAACTTCAGTCACTTCCACGAGGTGTTCCGCAGCGACGCAGGGAAAATGACGCCGGAAGGCGATATCCGCACCGCCTTCTTCAACGCCTATGACGCTTCGGTGTGCGAATACGTGCCGCTGATTGGAGCCGAATGCGATCGCCGTTTGGCGGAAGGGCCGGACATGGTTTCGGCCAACTTCGTCATTCCCTATCCGCCGGGCTTCCCGATCATGGTGCCGGGCCAGGTGCTGACGCAGGAGACGATCGACTTCATGCGCAAGTTGGATGTGAAGGAAATCCACGGTTACGAGAAGGCGCGAGGGCTGAAACTGGTCAAACCGGACGCTGTCGCGGCCAAGCTGAAACGATAATCGGGAGGCGGGGAGCGCCGCGGTATGCCACGGCGCTCGATCGCTCCACCGGTGTGATTTTCCGGCTTGCCCGTTTTGGCATGAATGTCCGGGGTGGCGATCAATGTGGCCAGGCCTCGATGCGAGGCGAGAGGGGAACTAGTCTGATCATGGTTTGGTTCGAGCAATTTCTGGTCAAATATCCCGAGTTTGCCGTATTCCTTGCGATCAGCATCGGATACCTGATCGGGTCCGTCAAATTCCGGGGGTTCGGCCTCGGTCCGGTCACCGGTTCGCTGTTCGCCGGCATTCTGATCGGACAGTTGGCCCATGTGCCAGTTGCCGGCATGGCGAAATCCTTCCTGTTCCTTCTGTTCCTATTCGGGATCGGCTATTCGGTCGGGCCGCAGTTTCTGCAGGCGCTGAAACGGGATGGAATGAAACCCGTGCTCCTCGCCGTTGTCGTCTGCGTGACTGGGCTTTTGACAGCATTCGCGGTCGCCAAGATCCTTGGCCTCGATCCCGGCTTTGCGGCCGGGCTTCTGTCCGGCGCCCTGACCGAAAGTCCGGCCATGGGAACGGCGACGGAGGCGATCAACGCACTGCCATTGCCCGACGCCGACCGTGCGATGTTCGTGGCCCATGTCGCCGTGGCTGACGCTGTTTGTTACGTCTTCGGCGCGGCTGGCGTCATCCTGTTCTGCAGCGTCGTCGGCCCCTGGCTGCTCGGTGTCGATCTGGTTGCCGAAGGACTGAAACTGGAAAAGGAATACGGGATTACCCGAACGCGAGCCGGGGTCTCCTCGGCCTGGCACAGGTTCGAAATTCGCGCCTATCGGATCGCGGAAAATGCGCCGATCGTCGGCATGTCCGTTCTGGACGCGGAGGCGACATTCCCTCAATACAGGCTTTTCATCCAGCGCCTGCGACGAGACGGCACGATCCTTGAAGCGACTCCGGCGATGGTGATCACCCCGGGAGATGTCGTTGCCGTATCCGGAACGCGGGAAACGCTGGTAACCGTCCTTGGACCCCGCAGCGAGGAGGTCGAGGACCGCGAACTGCTCGATGTACCTGTATCGGTCGCTGACATCCTGCTGACAAGCCGCGCGCTCAAGGGGCGCAGCATCGAGGATGTGGCCAAGGAGGGCTGGACACGCAGTCTCTATCTGCGCGCCCTGTCGCGCGGGGGCCAGGACATCCCCATCGCACCGGGAATTGCGGTGGAGCGCGGTGACATCTTGCGGGTGGTCGGGCCGGAACCGGTTGTCGCGGCTGCGGGCAAGCAGATCGGAGTGGTCGTGGCGCCAGCGACGACGACGGATTTCTTCGTGCTCGGGCTGGCGATATTTCTTGGCGGACTTGTTGGCGTTCTCGTCACCTTTCCGATTGGAGACATGCGGATCTCCCTGAGCACCAGCGTGGGGACACTGCTGGCGGGATTGATGGTGGGGCATCTGCGCACGCGCTTTCCCCTGTTTGGCAGCATACCGGATGCCGCCGTCTCGCTGATGACGGCGCTCGGGCTTGCCGCCTTCGTCGCAATGACAGGCCTGCATGCCGGGCCTGTCTTCGTTTCGGCCATCGCTGAGGCGGGCGTCGGCCTTCTGTTCGGTGGCATGATCGTGACAGCCGTCCCCATGATCGTCGGACTTTATTTTGGACGCTACGTACTCGGGATGAACCCTCTTCTGCTCCTTGGAGGGCTGGCCGGCGCCCAGACAATGACAGCCGGAATGGCAGCAGTTCAGGATCGATCCGGAAGCACGGTCGCCGTGCTCGGATTTACACCGGCCGTGCCAATTGGCCACATTTTGCTGACAACCTGGGGAACAGTGATCGTTGGGCTCGTCGCTGGATCATAGCCGCAAATCGTGGTCGCAGACGGCCAACGCAGAGTTAAACCACAGCCAAAGGGGGTATTTTTCTGATGACAAGCACTGACTGATTGGAAAATTCACGCATCAGCCAAAAGGACCAATCTGATGTTAAGCAAACCGATCACGATATTTGAAGCGACAGGACACACTGGCACCCACCAGGATCGCGGCGGAGCCGCATCGCGGAACCGCAGGATGGCTGGACGTATGTTTGCAACGGTTGCCTTGCTGGCGATCGCAAGTACGTCTTCCTGGGCCCAGGACATGCAGACCAAATACAGCCGAGAGGCGATGCAGCAGGCGCTGGAAACGCGGGAACGGTACGACATCCACGGCCTGCGCTTCGACATCTCCACCTCGACCTTGAGACCCGGCACGGAAGCGATCCTCGATGACATCGCGACAGCTCTCAAGAATTTCCCTGAATGGGGCCTGAGGATTGTCGGCCACACCGATACGAGCGGCAATGCAGAAACCAACCAGAAACTATCGCTCGCTCGCGCGGAAGCTATCAAGGCGGCTCTTGTCGGGCGGGGGATCGATGCCGGCAGGTTGCAGGCTGGAGGTGTCGGGCAGACGATGCCTGTCGCCAGCAATGACAGCGGTGCCGGAAGAGCGCTCAACCGGCGGGTGGAGCTCGTAAGGACGACGGACTCGGCTGAAGCCAAGAAGCTGCTGAAGGCCATGACGGATTACCTGGCAGGGCAAAAGGCCATGTCGTTCTCCTATGATTCCAACCTCCAGGTCGTCACCAACAGCGACCAGAAGCTTGGGCTCGCAAGCTCGGGGACCGTGGTTCTCAACCGACCCGACAAGGTGCACACGTCCCGCTCCGGCGGCTTTGTCGATAGCGAGGCCTTGTTCGACGGCAAAACGCTGACGCTCCTGGGAAAGAACGTCAACAAATATACGCAGGTCGAAATCCCCGGCACGGTGGATCATCTGATTGACGAACTGAAGGACAAGTATGGATTGCCGTTGCCGGCGGCGGATCTGTTGATGACCACGGCCTATGACGAGCTGATGAAGGGGGTCTATGATTCGAAAGATCTCGGAAGTGGCGTCGTCAATGGTACCGAGTGTGATTCCCTTGCCTTCCGAAAGGACGACGTGGACTTTCAGATCTGGGTAGCACAGGGCGCACAACCCTATCCCTGCAGGCTGGTCATAACCTCCAGTCAGGTCAAAGGCGGGCCGGAATACAGTGTTCAGATCAGCAACTGGAAATCCGGAGATGCTGTCGCACCGGGTGATTTCGGCTTCAAGAACACGACCAATGCCGAAAAGATCGATGTGAGCGATCTCAAGCACAATCTGGGTGATTTGCCAGAAAACTTCATGGTAGGAGACAAGAAATGACCCTCTTCAAGCGCATAGGAATCATTGCCCTCGTCTGGGCCGCGTTGCTGGGTGTGGGCGATCTTTCGAGGGATATTCCGTCCCTTTCGATCCCCATGCTTGCCCCGGATGCCGTTGCCAGAGTCGGCCGGCCCCTGACCCCGGTCAGCGTAGCCGGCGTTGCCCGGCGAACCACACGGCGTTGTGCCGCCGATGTTTACGACTGCTAGAGGATGTCTGGTTCAGATTGGACCAGACATCCTCTAGATTCTTTTGTTTCCGTTTGTTTTTTCGGGAAAACCGGTTTCCACTTGTCCCTGACAAACTCTAGGAAAGCTAACAGCAGCGGCGCGGGATACGTTACGTGATATTGACGGAACGTGCTCACGGCACCGTGTCAACAAGGGTGCCCGGCGATGATCACGCCAGGCGGCCTGTGTTGAATGCAACCGAAAGCCAATGTTTCAACGGGTGCGGCAGCGGCCGCACTCGATGTCTGTTGCTTCAAGCGGTTCACATCAAGCTTCAATAGGCCAGATGAGCCCGCGCAGCAGAAGCTTAGGGCGTATGAAGAGGCTCTCGCCTGCGTTCTAAACTATTGAAAGAAATGGCGCACCCGAAGAGATTCGAACTCCTGACCCCCAGATTCGTAGGCAGTCGCGGTTTGTTGGTTCGGAAGCGGATTTCTGCAAATCACACGAAATTCCACTTAAGTTAAATCAATGCGTTAGCGTAGGCTTTGCAAACCGCCAAGACGGAGTCCATGCCGCCGCGTTGTGGCTTCATCAGCATCGCTCTTCCCTGACGCGAGCTGCGATCCCGACGCTTCGCGAACGCTTCCAGCTCACCATTCTGGAAGCCATTGAGGCCTCTAAGCAGGCCCACGGTCTCGCATACGGTGGCAACAATGAGTAAGGTGACGACGCTTAATTTCTTCGTTGCCCTCCCTGGCCGTGTGCTTTCAGACGACGATCTTACGGCCCTCGATTTCCGCGTTCTCGGAGTCGTTGCAGCTCACGACCGTATGGGGCGAAATGGGCAATGCTGCTGGGCTGGACAAAAGAAACTTGCAGCCATGGTCAAATGTGACCCGACACGCCTCAGTAATTCTCTCTCGAAATTGGTCAATAGAAAATATCTACAGGAACTACGCGACGAGAACGACAAGCGCCGAAAGGGTTTCCGCGTCATCTACGTTGCTGACAAGGATGCAGCCGCTATCGGCTCCAAGGTCAGAGATAGGTTGCCGGACGGCAATGTAAATTCTGCGTCAGATAGATTGCCGGACGGCAATGCAAGTGGACCAGATAGATTGCCGAATAGTCACCTAAATGGCAACACAGAAGTGATGAAAGGCAAAATAAATCAAGCACTTAAGTCGGCCATGCCAAACCCTAATATATTCTGCGAAGCAGAACATATACCCCTGAAGGGTGGCTTTGGAGGGGGCAAAAAGCCGCCAGATCGAGTTCTTGCTGATCTGCTTGGGAACGGGGACAGCGGCGCAGGATGGAACATGCTTACCCAACTACCCGACGAAGTGCTGCACCATCTGCGTGAGCGCTATGCGGCTGGCGACCTCGACCCCGGCGACCTCTTGCAGGCGCGGGACGCAATCCGAAAGGCGGCGAATTATGGCTGACTGGCCGTACAACACCAGCGCCTGGCGTAAGCTGCGGTTGGTCAAGCTTGCCACTGATCCAGCCTGCTATGCGTGCAAGCTGCGCGGTCAGGCGAAGCTTGCCGTCGCTGTTGACCATGTGAAGTCGATCAAGGCGGGCGGCGACCCGTTCCCTCCCTTGTCTGGTCTCATGAGCCTTTGCGAGCGCTGCCACAACGAGAAGACGAGTGCTGTTGATCGACAGGATCGGGCAGGCTCCGGCCGGCGCTTCAAGGGGTTCGACCTCAATGGAAACCCGATTGATCCGGCTGACGACTGGCACGCGAGAAATGGCAATCCGGAATAATGTTCTAGGGTAGGGGGCAAGAATCACCAGAACGGCTCTAGGCAAGACCGACGTCCCCCAACAAAATATACTTAGTTTCAGGTTTTCTGGAATGAGATTCTAAAAGTGAAGAATGGAGACCCGCAAGGGCGACGATATGGCAACACGGGGCATAGGAGCAAAGGCGCTTTCGGAGCGCGGCAAGATCGCCATACGACCGACGATGCCATGGGATGTGCCGGGGATGTCGCGCGCCGAGCGAGTGATTGCCTTTCTTGAAGACCTGCCGATCACAGCCGGCACGCTGGCTGGCACGACTATGAAAATTCGTACATGGCAACGTAAATTCCTCATGGCGGTCTATGCAGAAGATGCAGGCGGCGGGCGCCCGATCAGAACGGCGGTGCTTTCCATGGCGCGCAAGAACGGCAAGACGCAGCTTGCGGCCGGCCTGGCGCTCTGCCACCTGATGGGGCCGGAATCGGAACAGCGTGGCGAAGTCTATTCGGCCGCACTCACCCGTGACCAGGCGGCGAAGCTGTTTCAGGAAATGCGCGCAATTCTGACGGCACACTCGGAGCTTGATGACCGAGCAAACGTAATTCAGTTCAACAAGCAGATCGAGGTTCTAACGGGCGAGGGCGAGGGCTCGATCTATGCCGCGCTCTCCTCGGACGCGGGATCGAAAATGGGCCTTTCACCGAGCTTCGTCGTCTATGACGAACTGGGAAGCGCCCCGAATCGTGATCTGTTTGACGCGCTTGATACCGCGACCGGCGCACGCAAAAATCCGTTGATGATGTGCATTTCGACGCAAGCCGCGGCTGATCACCACGTCTTCTCCGAGCTGATCGACTATGGCGAGCGCGTGAACTCCGGAGACATCATTGATCCGAGCTTCCACCTGACGCTCTACGCTGCGCCACCGGACGCTGATCCATGGAGCCGCGAGGCATGGGCGGCGGCTAACCCGGCTTTGGCCGACTTCCGGTCACTGGAGGATGTCGAGCGGCAGGCGTCACAGGCGCGGCTGGTGCCGTCGAAGGAAAGCGCGTTTCGAAACCTGATGCTCAATCAGCGCGTCTCTGCCGCCTCTCGCTTCATTCACAAGGCGGAATGGGACCGCTGCAACGCTGCGCCAGAGCTTGCCGCGCTGGCTGGCCGGGAATGCTATGCCGGGCTTGACCTTTCCGGCTCTCGTGACCTGACAGCTTTTGTCCTGGCATTCCCCGGCGAGGGCCGCAGCTTCGATATCGTCTGCCAGTTTTTCATGCCGGAGGCGAACATTGTCGATCGGTCGAACGAGGATCGCGTGCCTTACGATTTGTGGGCGCGGCAGGGCCATATCACGCTCATTCCCGGCTCGACCATCGATCCCGGCTTCGTGGCGCAGGCCGTCATGCAGGCGGCGCAGACATACAGCCTGCAGACCGTCGCCTATGACAGATGGAGAATCGAGGATCTGAAACGAGAGCTGGGCCTGTTCGGCGGCAACGTGCCGCTGGAGCCGTTCGGGCAGGGCTTCAAGGACATGTCTCCTGCTGTCGATATGCTGGAGCGTAGCGTGGCCGAAAAGCTCCTTCGGCACGGCGGCAATCCCGTGCTAAATATGTGCGCCTCGAATGCGGTCATCACGCGCGATCCGGCTGGGAGCCGGAAGCTCGACAAGAGCAAAGCCACCGGCCGCATTGACGGCCTGGTGGCCTTGGCAATGGCTTTGCAGGTCTCAGGGCGACATGAGCCGGATGCGATGCCTTCCTGCCTGCTGGAGCTGATGGATTAGAGTCTCAATCCATCCCGAATAACGTTCCAGATGGGAACGTTTAAATGGCCTCATCTGGATTTCAAGCAGGCCCGAAAACCTTCCAGGTGGAAAGAGTTTCGCTACGTGGTTTTCTTGAGCCGGACGCCTGGCCCTTCGCCGTTCTCTGCCACGAAAATCATGCCTGCCCGTTCAAGCGCCCTTTGGATGGCCTCCAGAACATCAGGTGTTCCCGCATACCGCTCATTTTCGAAGTTATTGACCGTGTTTCTATGCACGTTAGCGGCTCTTGCAAGGTCTTCTAACGACCATTTCAACGCGGCGCGTGCCATTCTCACTTGTGCAGGCTTCACAAGACCAGTTCCCTATGCTAAATGCACAAGTGCAATAATCACAAGTGCGATTTGCACAAACTAACACGAGGCAACGCGATGGGATACCGTTTTCGCGAACAGGACAACTACGTCCGCATTGTCGAGCTGACGCCGGCGATGCGGAAGCAAATCGAGAATACGATTGAGCACCTGCTTTCTGTGCTCGACCACTTCGACGGTGACGAAAACCTTGAATGGGATGACGCGGGGGAAAACGACGGCGATGAAGAATCTTCTCTCACCTGGTTCGCACGCGAGACGGTAGCGCGACCGACGCTTGCGGAGGCTGGCCGAAAAACCCATCCCAATTTTCGACAACCGGGAGCTACCCATGCCGAACACTGATGTTCCGGCCGCCGCCGAACGGATGCCCAATAATGACACCCTCGCCGATGTGCAGGCTGAAGTCTGGCGCTTGTTTCACCTGCTAGCCACCATTTCGGATTTGATCATGGAATTTCCCCTCGCGTGCGATGATAGGAGCGAAGCAGAGCTTGATAGGATCAATGCGCTTGCCTTGATCGCACGAGACCGCGCCCGGAGCCTCGGCCTCGATATCGATCAGAACTTCCGTGCAATCGAGCGGAGGGCGGGATGACAGCCAGCCGCCTCCTCCTTCTCGATAAAATCCACGATCTCCGAGATTTGCTTGGCCTCAACGACATAGGGAACAGCGCGAGGCATGAAGTACGATGATCTGGGGTAGGTGCGAATTCAGTTCGCTGTCGTTCCAGCAGAAGCAGGCTTTTCTTGTAATTTGTGACTGCCTTAAGTGCCAGGACGGCGCTTCTTGTCTTCTGGCGAAGAGAATAATTGATGGCCAGATCGGCCCCCTAGAGCTTTCTAAAGCCCCTCTGCTGTCTTCTGTCCTGCAATGTCAGACTGACCGTTTCCATTCAAAGCGGGCTGTGCCGGCCCTAGAGGCGGCGGCGGGATGATCGATCTTATGCTCACGGCCGGCATTGCTTTCGCGTTCGGCTTCCTTCTCGGTGACCTGCGCGGCGTGAAGCAGGCGAACATCATCCTCGACCAGAATCTTCGCGATCTGTTCAAGGTAATTGGCGACGACAGGCCAATGCCGACCGACAGCGAGGATTCTGAGCCAATGCGGCCGACCTTACATTGAAATTCGGGAAAATGCCTCACGTGAGCACAAATATCCTTGACTGATTGACCTCAAAAGAGCACATTTGTATTAGTTTCTCAACTGAGGCCGGATATATGAACGCCACCTTGTCGAAAAAGCTTCGGTTCTCCGATGTAGTTTATGCCATCGGCTCAACACCGAAAGCTGTCCGTTTGTGGTTGCAGCGCGGCCTTGTTGAAATCCATACGCCGAAGCTTATAGGCGGCGGCTGGACCGAATACAGCTTCCTCGATATTGCGATCCTAGCCCTTGTGCGCTCGCTGGTGAATTTCGGCGTGGACGTGCCCACGGCAGGCGGGATCGCCAACACCATCATGAGCGATCATTTCTTCCCGATGCACAAAATTGCGGAGCTCGACGATGGTGATATGCCGGTCGGATCGCTGGCGATGATGTGGGGTGGCCACCGGCTCTACCTTCACCGCGATGGTGATCAGTGGCACATGAAGCTGGTTGCGCTGTGGGAAAGCGACTTGGACCGGAAAAAGATGATTGCCAAGGACTTTCCGGATCGTGCGTCGCCCGGAGATGCGGAGTTTGACCCTGCACTTCCCAGTGGGGTCGCCACTCTTCGGCGCGAGCATGAGCCTGCACCCGTATATATTTCAATCGACGTTGCAAGCGTCCTTCGCACTGCCTTCGAACGCGCTAACGAGAGTGTGACGTATGGCGGCGAGGATGACGCCAAATGATTTCCGCAATCCACCTCGACCCCAACGGCTGCGTATGGCCTGTCGTCTCGCCTGGGGAAGGTGGTGCATCCGTTGCGCACGGATGCAAGCGCGCATGGCGAGACGACACCCTTTCGCGCCAGGAGCGGCGTTCCGCTCTTGGCGCATTCGACGAGTAGACAAGCTTCCCCGTGCCATCAAGCAACGGCTCCGCCAGCGGGCCGAGACGAAAGTTGGAAAGTGCCTCTCTGGAGGCGCGGGGTGTCCCAAAGGACCAGACAAGGGGCACAGGCTGGCGATTTTTCTGAAACTGTTCCGATCCCTCTAACCGACTACCGCTTGATTTCCTCCGGACGGCCATCAACCCAACGGAGTTACCCATGAAAAAGCTTATCGAATTGCGCGAAAAGCGTGCCGCCAAGATGGCCGAAATGCGCACCCTCCATCAGAAGGACAAGATGGAGGACAACGAAATGCAGCGCTTCACAGCGCTGGAAACCGAAGTCACCGACATTGCCGGGCAGATTTCCCGCGAGGAGCGCTTTGCCGCTCTCGAGCGTGAAGAACAACGCGGCGAAACGGTCAGCGGTGGCGAGCTTGACCGCGAGTTGCGCAACTATTCGTTGGCGTCGGCCATCAATGGGGCACTCACCGGCCGTTTGACCGGCCGTGAAGCGGAAGTCGATCAGGAATTGAAGCGCGGCCGGGAAAGCCGCTCTGGCGCTTCCGGCATCCACCTGGCTGTACCTTCTCAAATCCTGCTTGGCGGCATCGAACAGCGCAGCCAGACGGTCGGTACGCCGTCGGCGGGCGGCTACACGGTCGCCACGAACCTCGCGGCAGTTGCCGATCGCTTCCGGCCCGCACTCAAAGTCGAGAGCATGGGGGCGACCGTGCTCCGCGGCCTGACCGGCTTCCTCGACCTGCCGAACCTCGCGACGAGCGGCACGGCAAGCTGGGTCGCGGAGGACGGAAATGCCACCCGCTCCGCCGCAACCTTCGACAAGGTGTCCATGGCTCCGAAGACGGTCACGGCCGAATATGGCCTCTCCCGTCGCCTCATGCTCCAGTCCAATACCGCCATCGAAGACTTACTGCGGCGTGATCTGGGCTTCCTGCTGGCACAGGCACTCGATGCAGCGGCAATCAAAGGCAGCGGCGTTGCTCCGATCCCGCTGGGCATCCTGCACACGGTTGGCGTCGCGATGGTAACGACGGAAACCGCATTCTCCGATACCACGGCGAACCTGATTTCCGAACTGGAGCTGGACGACGTGACCGGAACGGCAGCCTTCCTGACCAATCCCACGGTCATGAAGACGGTTCGCAAGATCAAGGATGCGGATGAGCACGTCATCTCCGCCGCCGAGCTGTTCCACGATGGCCGCGTCGAGGTCTCGACGCAGGTACCGATGGATATCGGTGTAACTACTGACAAGTCCGCGTTGATCTACGGCCAGTGGAGCGAGTTGTACCTGGGTTATTGGAGCGCGGTAGATATCCTGATCAACCCGTACCACCCCGACGTTGCTTCGAACGGCGGCGCTCTTCTCCATGCCTTCCTCGATGCCGACGTTGCTGTGCGTCATCCCAAGGCATTCGCCTACGCGGAGATTTGAGCCATGATTTCGCTCGATGACGCAAAGGCTCAACTCCGCGTTGACTTTAACGACGACGACGCGAGCATCGAGCGGTATATCGCTGCTGCGGCCGCGCACCTGCGGAGGATCGGCGTCGATGTGGACGCCGATCCTCCCTCAGAAGATATCGATGTGGCCATGCTGCTGCTTGTCGGCCATTTCTATGGAAATCGTGAGGCAACAACCATCGGCGTCTCCGTCGAAATTACCCCATTGGGTCTTGACCGGCTGATTGCCCCTCACCGGGAGCACGGAATATGACCAGCTTTGAAAAACGCGGCTTCGCCATCGAAGTCCGCGCAAAAGGCCGTCGCCTCGAAGGCTATGCGGCAATCTTTTCCAAGCCCGCCGACATTGGCGGGCGCTTTACCGAGACCATCGCGCCGGGGGCCTTCTCAGCCACACTTCGCACCAGGGCGGATGTGTTGGCACTGGTCGATCATGATCCGGGTCGCGTGCTCGCCCGCACCCGTTCCGGCACGTTGAGGCTTTCGGAAGATAGCCGGGGGCTCGCCTTCGACCTCGATGTGCCGGATACGACATCCGGCCGCGACGTGCTCGCTCTTGCCGAACGTGGTGACGTTGGCGGGATGAGTTTTGGCTTCACGGCGCTGGACGAGAAACGCGACGGCGACCGTCGCGAGCTACGCGCCGTCGAGCTTCACGAAATCTCTGCTGTGATGGCATGGCCCGCCTATGATGCCACGATCATCCAGGCCCGATCCCTTTTCCTTCCGTCGCCGTTCCGCTCCTACGCGGAACGCGCCTTGCGCCTCCTGGAGCTGTCCCAATGAAGTTGATCGATCGCATCCTTGGCCGTGAAAAGCGTGCGCCCATTCAATCCAACGATCCATATCTTGCGGAATGGTTTGGCCTTACCGGCGGTCTCGGCGGTTATGTCGATCCCGTACGCGCCAGTGGAATCGCCACCGCGCATGCCTGCATCTCCATCGTGAGCCAGAACCTCGCCGCAACGCCGTTGAACCTCTATCGTCGCACTGACAACGGCGGGCGCGAACGTGAGACCGACCACCCGCTTTATGGCGTGCTGCACGATGTGGCGAATCCGACCATGACGGCATACGAGGCGCGTGAGGCTTTGGTGGCTTCGGTGATGATCGCCGGCAACGCCTTCGCCCGTCTTGAATGGAACGGACGCGGGCAGGTTT
Source organism: Pararhizobium capsulatum DSM 1112 (assembly GCF_030814475.1). Lineage (NCBI taxonomy): Bacteria > Pseudomonadati > Pseudomonadota > Alphaproteobacteria > Hyphomicrobiales > Rhizobiaceae > Pararhizobium > Pararhizobium capsulatum. Next base: position 959,028 of record NZ_JAUSVF010000001.1, read on the forward strand.
CGGCTCTTTATCCCCTCGATCCGGGCCAGGTTGCCGTCGAGCGGCTGGAGAGCGGCCGCCTTCGTTATCGTGTTTCCAGCGACCGGGGCGGCGTTCGCGTTTACCTACAGGAAGAAATCCTGCATCTGCGCTATCGTCTCGCCCGTGACGGCGTAATGGGCCTTTCACCGATCCAGATTGCCCGCGAGACGTTCAGCCTTGCGCTCACACAGCAGGAGACGGCCGCCAAGCAGGCATCGAAAAGCTTTCTACCGGAAGGTGCGCTGATATTCCCCAACGTGATTGGCAAGGATCAGCGCCAGTCCGTTCTCGACAGGATGGAAGCCAAGGTAAACTCCGATCTCTCGACGCGCGGCATTCTCGTGCTCGACGGCGGGACCGACTGGAAGTCCTTCTCCTTCAGTTCGAAGGATGCCGAATTTCTCGAGAGCCGGAAGCTCACCAATCTGGATATCTGCCGCATCTGGGGCGTGCCGCCGACCGTGGCAGGTATCACCGACAACGCGACCTATTCGAACAGCGATCAGGAGAGCCGCGCTCTCGTCGTACGGTGCCTGGCTCCCATGGCGCGTCGAATCGAACAGGCCATGAATGCCTCGCTGCTGACCGTACAGAGCGGCAAGACGCTCTTCATCGAGCACGACCTGGCGGGCCTGCTGCGCGGCGACCTGAAGGCCCGCTATGATGCCTACAGTGTAGGCCGGAACGGCGGCTGGCTGTCGGTCAACGAAATTCGCGGCTGGGAAAACATGCCGATGATTAACGGTGGCAACGAATATCTCTCGCCGTTGAACATGACCGAGGCCGGAAACCGCCAGGCGGACCCGTTGAACAATGAAGAGGACCCGTGATGGCAACCCGGAAGGCCGCAATCAAGCAGTCTGACGCAACACGACTTCTCAAGGCGGCGAAGGCGGCTGGTTTCGAACGCGCGCGCTTCTCCACCACAATGGACGGCGGAATCGTGTTCGACGTGTTTGGCGGCGGCGAACCGGATACCAGCGCAACGGAGGCGGCGACGTCGCCTTTCGAGAAATGGAAGACAGAAAATGCGAACAAAGCTAAGCGGAATTAACACGGTCAAACGCACGCTCGCGAGCGGAGACGTCGCAACGTATTACTATCATCGCGCCACCGGAGCGAGACTTGACGGCGATCCGGGATCGCCGGAATTCATGGCCGCGATCGCCAAGGCTCTGGAGAAGGCCCGTAAGCGTGACACTGGAACGCTCGCGGGCCTCATGCGTGAGTTCGAGGAAACGAAGCAGTGGCGGAAACTCGCGACCTCCACCCGCTCGGAGTATCGCCGCGTCTTCAAATTCTGGGAGGATACCTACGGCACGTGTCCTCATGCCGCGCTTGAAGACAAGGCGTTCCGTCGCGACGTCATCAAGTGGCATGACCAGTATTCGGAAGAAAAGCCTCGTGAATCCGATAATCGCGTAACGATCTTGGCGCGCGTGCTCTCATGGGCGGCGAAAGATGGTCCCTTGAAGGTGAACGTCCTCGACGGTTTCGAGCGCGCCTATCAAAGCGACCGCTCGGAAATGATCTGGCTTCCGGACCACGTGGACGCCTTCATGGCCGTGGCGAGCCCGGAGATGCAGCTCGCCCTCGTTCTGGCACTTCACACCGGGCAGCGGCAGGGCGATATCCTGAAGCTTCCCTGGAGCGCTTACAACGGTACGCACATCGTCCTTCGTCAGGGAAAGGCCCGACGTGGAAAGCTTGAAGGCCGCCTGATCCCGATCAAATGCACGAGCGCCCTCAAGGCGACGCTTGACGGCCTCCAGAAGCGTTCGCCGTTGATCCTGACCACCAAGACCGGCCGCGCCTTCCAGAAGCGCTACTTCGCGCAGTTATGGGAAGAAACGTGCAAGCAAGCCGGGATCACCGACCTGCACTTCCACGACATTCGCGGCACGACTGTGACGCTGCTCTTTCAAGCTCAATGCAATCTTGGGGAAATCGTCTCGATCACCGGCCACTCTCTCAAGCGCGCGCAGGACATTCTGGACAAGTATCTGGCACGCACCAGCACCATGGCTGACAACGCCATTGCCAAATTCGAGAACGTTTTGGAAACCGATTTTGCAAAACGGCCTGCAAAACAGGAGAGTTCAAATGAAGCAGAATGATTGTAAGGCGTTGAAGGTAAATGGCGCACCCGGAACGATTCGAACGTCCGACCCCCAGATTCGTAGTCTGGTGCTCTATCCAGCTGAGCTACGGGTGCATGTCGCTGCGGCGTCAACCGCTTGCGTGGCGATCCTCTAAAACGTCCAGTCTGGGATTGCAAGCGAATTTCCGAAGAAATTTTGCTTTTCGACTGTAAAACAGAATTATCGCTTTGAAAGTTCATCGAAATTCTCTGCAGCAGCGATCCGGGGCGGCGTCACCTCGCTGTGGCATTCCGTTCACATGAAGAGAAACAGGATCTGTTCAGCGTCTTGCGCGCGAGCGGAAGACATCGAGTGGTACGGCCCGATCCGGAAGTTCGATCTCGAACAGCGTCCCCGGCGAAGGCTTTTCAACGAGCGCGATCCTTCCGCCATGGGCAACGACAAGCTCGCGCGCGATCGCAAGGCCGAGGCCGGTTCCGCCGGAGCGCGCCGAACCGCGGAAGGCGGAGAACAGGTTCTCCCGTGCTTTCTGCGGCATGCCTGGCCCTGTATCATCGACGCTGATGGAAACGACGCTGCCGGTGCGCACGGCCGAGACGGTCACGATACGTGGCCCTTCGTTTTCCGTATCGTTCATCAGCGCCTGCACGGCATTCCTGCAGATATTGTGCACGACGCGGAAAAGTTGCTCGCTGTCTGCATCGACCTGCAGGTCCTCGGGAATCTGCAGCCTGAAATCGATGCCGGAGGCGGGATCTATGGCGAGAATCTCGGCGACGTCGCTCACAAGAGGACGAAGCGCCAGAAAACGTCGATGCGGCTCCTGCTCGGTTGTTCGGCCATAGGAGAGGACCTCGGTGGTGTAGCCCACAGCGCGATCGATGGTGCGCAACAGTGTCGGCGCAAACCGTTTGACGATGGGATCATCGACGTCCGAGAGGCGGTCGGAAATGAGCTGCGCCGACGACAGGATGTTGCGCATGTCGTGGTTGATCTTCGACACGGCGAGGCCGAGATCCGCAAGGTTCTTCTGGCTTTTCAGGGTCTTTTGCAGATGCAGCTGCATTGCGGCCAGATGTTGTTCGGCGAGCGACAATTCGTCCCGGCCGGACGAAGCCGCCAATACCCGCGAGGGATCGGACGGATCCGCAGAAAAGGACTGCATGCTTGCGGTCATCCGCCGGATGGGCGCAATCATGATGCGGTTGATGGCGACAAAAATCAGCGTCGCAGTGAACAGTGACAGGCCGATCGACAGGAAGAAGACGTTGCGGGCATAGACCAGCATCGCCTTGTACAAGTTGCGGTCGGACATCACCAGCTCGATGGTTGCGTCGCTTTCGCCAAGCGGCCCGTAGACGCGGATGATCTTGTTTCCACCGAAGAGCAGCGTATCAAAGGCGTCGCGGATAGCCTCGACGGGCATGACGGCGGAGAGATCGTATTTCGCGTCGACTTCCGGTGGCATGTCGACAGCTGCGATCAGGCGCGATTCTTCCTTGCGGCGCAGGACGATGGCCTTGGTATCCGTCGCCATCAATGTTTCGTCCTGCAGAGGTCGTGGAAGTTCGATGTTTTCCAGGCCGTCCACGACAACGCCGGCCGCGGCTGCCGTGTTCAGCCGGTCCTGCAGCCAGCGTACACGCATATTGGCGACGGAGGGGACGAAGATCAGAATTTCAGCCAGCATGACCGAGACGATCGTCAGCAGCAGAAGCTTGCCGGAAAGACCTCGCAAGACGCCGACCCTCTGCTGTGGAGGATCGCCGGATCCTGTTGCTGGTACTGGCCTTGTCATCGTCGCTCGGTTCCGCGCTGATTCAACTCACGCTGCTGCATAACCTATACGGCAAATCTGCGCGTGTGGTTTTGTAATGCCACGGTATATTAGAAGAGGCGGTTTGATTTTCCAATGCGCGCCAGCGGGAAACCGTATGCGACATCAAAGCGCTAGCCGGAAAACGGTTGAATCCCGGCTTGTTCCGCATGCCAAAATATCTGCAGAAACGAAAATCCCGCGGCCGGGGCCGCGGGATTTGAAGCATAAGGCAGGTGCTGGAAGGATCAGAATTCTTCCCAGTTGTCCTTGGCAATAGCGGCGTTTTCAGAGCCGCCGCCAAAGGCGCGGGCGACTGAGCCCATCATGCGCCGTGCCGGCGATGCCACCGGGCGGGCCGTATCGCGGGCAATGGCGGGAGCGGACATCTGACGGCCATCATCCAGCTTGAAGTGCGAGATGAGGTGCGCCAGGCTGTCGGCTTCGCTCGAAAGCTTGTGGGTCGCGGCATTGGCCTCTTCGACCATGGCTGCGTTCTGCTGGGTAACCTGATCCATCTGGTTGACGGCGGTCGAGACTTCGCCGAGCCCGGTCGATTGCTCGCGGGCGGCCGTGGCGATCGAATGGATGTGGTCGTTGATCTTCAGGACGCGGCTTTCGATCTGGCCGAGCACTTCGCCGGTTTCCTGTACCAGCTTTACGCCGGTTGCGACTTCCGAGCCCGATTTGCTGATCAGGGCCTTGATGTCCTTGGCAGCGCTTGCCGCACGCTGGGCAAGCTCCCGAACTTCCTGTGCCACGACGGCAAAGCCCTTGCCGGCATCACCTGCGCGGGCGGCTTCGACACCGGCGTTGAGCGCAAGCAGGTTGGTCTGGAAGGCGATCTCGTCGATGACGTTGGTGATCTGGCCGATTTCGCTGGAGGCCTGCTCGATGCGGCCCATGGCATCGACGGCGTTGCGCACGACGGCTGCTGATTGAGCAGCACTCTGCTTGGCCTCGGTGACCATTACGGTTGCTTCCTGGGCGCGTTCCGTCGAGTTGCGTACGGCAGCGGTGATTTCCTCGAGCGCTGCGGACGTTTCCTCGAGCGCAGCTGCCTGCTGTTCGGTACGCTTGGACAGGTCGTCGGTTGCCGAACGCAGTTCGGAGGAGTTGCCGTTGATGCTGTCTGTGGTGGCGCGAACCTCGCGCATGGTCTTTTGCAGGATCGCAAAGGTGTCGTTGACATTGCGCTGCAGTTCCGCGAAGGCGCCCTGGAACTGGCCGTTCATGGCCTGGGTCAGGTCGCCGACGGAGAGGCTGGCGATGACACGGCGGGTTTCGTTGACGCCGGTATCGACGCTGCCGACCAGCTCGTTGACGCTGCCGGCAAAGCGATTGAGATCGGCGTTGCCGTAGTCCTTGTTGATGCGGTGTGTAAAGTCACCGGCAGCAGCAGCCGAAACGACCGTTGCGATGCTCGACTGAAGATCGGCGCTTTTTTCGCGCAGCGCGCTTTCCTGGGCGTTCAGTTCGCGCACGGCCAGGCCGTTGCGTTTGAAGACCTCCACGGCACCGGCCATTACGCCGATTTCGTCCTTGCGGCCCGAGAAGGGTACGGCTGCGTCGAGATCGCCGGAGGCAAGGCTCTTCATGGAGTCCGTCAGTTCGAGGATCGGGCGGCTGAGCTGATTGGTGCCGATGTAGAAGGCGGTGCCGACGCCGATGGCAAGGCCAATGCCTGCCGTTAGCAATACGAGCACGATCATCTTGCCTTCGATGCCATTGATTTCCGCCTGGATTGCATCCAGCGCGGCAAGGTCGGTTGCGACCACGTCATCGATCTCAGCCTGGAAGGCCTTGCGGTTGGCGCGGTTTGCGTCGTTGTTGCCCTGCTCGTTTGCAGCCTTCGGCGAGACTTCCTGGCTGAGGCGTGCCGTTTCGGAGCGGAAGGTGCGGAACTCGGCGGCTTTGCTCACAACGGCATCGAACGCGGCAATCTGCTCGGCCGGAACCAGCGGGCGCCAATCCGTCAGAAGTACATCAATCTTGTCGAGGCTCTTCGCAATGCCCTCGGCGAAGGGAACGGCCTTTTCGGCAGTCGGGGCGGCGTAGATGCCGCGGGCATCCATCACCACCGCTGTCACGAGGCGGTTCAGGTGTTCGCCGTTGAAGGCACGATCCGATGCCACGTCAAATTTCTCAAGTTCTGAATTGTATTGCTTGACGACCGTAAGCGCGATGCCTGTCACCATGAGGGTGATCATGCTCATGATGCCGACGATCAAATAAATCTTGCCACGAATTTTCATAATACAGGGTCCTCAATGATGAATGTGACCCTCAAGTTGCTGCTCACGGCTCACACATGACGAGACCCTAGGTCGGCCGTGGTTAACGAACGTTTTCAAGCATATGGGGCATTCTAGGGATTGGTCGTTAATCAAATCTTGACGAGATTCCGATAGCTCATTCAGGATTTTCAATCCAGAATTGCAAAGTGTATTAATACCCGCTCATATTCGGTGGTGGCCTTTCCGCGCCAAAACACCGCGAGACGTGCATTTCCTGCTGTTGCGATTGACTTGCGCGCGGGTTTGCTCTTATAAGCCGCCCACGTCTGGACAAGTCCTCTTGCCCTTGTGGCTAGCCCATGTCCTGACCAAAACGCTCCTTGCTAAGAAGCAAACCCAAGAAGGGCCGCACACCGCGGTATTAAAATAAATGACGAAGCGTACCTATCAACCGTCCAAGCTTGTTCGCAAGCGCCGTCACGGCTTCCGTGCACGTATCGCCACCAAGGGTGGCCGCAAGGTTATCGTTGCCCGTCGGGCACGCGGCCGTAAGCGTCTGTCGGCCTAAGGCCTGCGGCGCATGAGCGTCCTCCGTTTCCTCGGACCGGGATACGCCATGCGCGGCTTTTCGGCAGCCTGTCTCGTCAGCCCTTGCGGGTCAAAGGCGGGCGTCGAATTAAAGAGCGTTGGCGCATGACGTCTAACGACCACAAGACAACTGCCGGGCGGCTGAAAACCCGCCCGCAGTTCCTCAAAGTCCGCGAAGGCGAAAAGCGCAAAGGTCCGCTGTTCCTTCTCGAAGTTCTGGATCGCCAGGAGCCGGAGAGCGCACCGCGCGTCGGTTTTACGGTGACCAAGAAACACGGCAATGCCGTTGAGCGCAACCGGATGCGCCGCCGCCTGAAAGAGGCCGTGCGACTTTCCGCCGGATTTGCAATGAAGCCCGGACACGACTATGTGATTGTCGCCAGACGCGAGCTTTTGACTGCCCCTTTCGAGCGGCTGACGAAGGGGCTCTGCGACCGCATCGAAAGCAAGCAGAATAATTACGGCCGCCGACCGGCTCCAGGAAAGAATGATGGAAAATAACCGCAACTACTTCGTGGCGATCGCCCTATCCGTGGTGATCCTCATCGCCTGGCAATTCCTCTACATCAATCCCAAGATGGAGAAGGAACGGGTCGCCGCCGAGCAGGCCGAGCTGGCCAAGCCCCAGGCAACGACGCCAGCCGCAGGGCAGGGCGCCGCGAACACCGCGCTTCCGGGTGCTAACGGTGCAGCCGTGCCGGGTACGGGCGAAAGCCGCGACCAGTCGCTTGCCAAGTCGGCTCGCGTTACCATTGATACCCCGGCACTCAGCGGTTCCATCAACCTGACGGGCGCGCGTTTCGATGACCTTAAGCTCAAGGATTACCATGAGACGGTCGATGACAAGAGCCCGATCATCACGCTTCTGAGCCCTGCCGAAACCAAGGATGGCTACTTTACGGAAGTTGGCTATGTGGGCAACGATGCCTCCGGCTCAGCGCCCGGTCCGCAGACGGTCTGGACGCTGAAGGAAGGCAAGGAACTCACCCAGTCCACGCCGGTCACGCTTTCCTATACCAATGAAAAGGGCGTCGTTTTCGACCGCACCATCTCGGTCGACGAGCACTATATGTTCCAGGTGGCCGACAAGATCACCAACGGCACGGCAGCACCGGTGTCACTGTCCGGCTATGGTCGCGTCACCCGCTTCTCGAAGCCGGCGACCCCGAGTGTCTACGTTCTGCATGAAGGTTTCATCGGCGTGCTGGGCGAGCACGGCCTGCAGGAAGTCAAATACGCCAAGGTCGAGAACGATGCACCGGTAGAGCCCGGCAAGGCAACCACCGGCTGGCTCGGCATAACCGACAAGTATTGGGCAACCGCAATCGTGCCGCCGCAGGCGACACCGTATGAAGCGCGCTATTCGCACTTCACCGACGGCCGCGAGCGCTTCCAGTCCGACTACAAGCAGGACCCGATCACGGTCGCAGCCGGCCAGAGCGTCGATGTGAAGAACCTCATCTTCGCCGGCGCCAAGCAGGTGCCGCTGATCTCCAGCTACGAGACGTCCTTGAACATTCCGCAATTCGACCTGTTGATCGACTGGGGCTGGTTCTACTTCATCACCAAGCCGATGTTCAAACTGATGGATTTCTTCTTCCATTTCTTTGGTAACTTCGGCGTGGCGATCCTGCTCACCACCATCGTCGTCAAGGCACTCTTCTTCCCGCTCGCCAGCAAGCAGTACGCGTCCATGGCGAACATGAAGAAGGTTCAGCCGAAGATGGAAGAGCTGAAGAAGAAGTTCGGCGATGACCGCATGGGCCTGCAGCAGGCGATGATGCAGCTCTACAAGGACGAGAAGATCAACCCGGTTGCCGGTTGCTGGCCGATCCTGTTCCAGATCCCGGTGTTCTTCGCGCTCTACAAGGTGATCTACGTCACAATCGAAATGCGGCATGCACCGTTCTTCGGCTGGATCCAGGACCTGTCCGCGCCGGATCCGACCTCGCTCTTCAACCTGTTCGGTCTTATCCCGATCGAATTGCCGCACATGCTGATGATCGGCGTATGGCCGCTGATCATGGGTGTTACCATGTTCCTACAGATGCGCATGAACCCGACGCCGCCGGATCCGACCCAGGCGATGCTGTTCACCTGGATGCCGCTGGTCTTCACCTTCATGCTGGCGAGCTTTCCGGCCGGTCTGGTCATCTACTGGGCCTGGAACAACACACTGTCGATCACCCAGCAGGCGATCATCATGAAGCGCCACGGCGTGAAGATCGAACTGTTCGACAATATAAAGGGACTGTTCGGCAAGAAACCGAAACAACCGGCCGAATAGGCCGCTCTCTTGAGAAAAGTTTCAAAGCCCCGGTAACCCCGGGGCTTTTTGCTGTGCGGACGAAATTGCGACGGCTCTATGTCGTCGCCGCCGTCGCCTTGGAGGCAAATGCAGTTTAGAGTTTGTCAGGGAAAAGTGGAAACCGGTTTTCCCGAAAAGACAAACGGAAACAAAAGAATCTAGAGGATGTCTGGTTCAATCTGAACCAGACATCCTCTAAGAAAGATTCTGAGGGAGGACTTGCGCTTTGTGGCGGAGATCGTTGCCCGTATCCAAAGCGGGTAGCACCATGTCATCCACTCCTTTGCAAGCGCCGGCAGAGCCGTCCCTCAGCCAGACCCAGGGCATATTCCTTGTTCTGATGTCCGCGGTCGTCTGGAGCTTCGGCGGTACGCTTGCGCGTTTTCTCGATATTGAGGATGTCTGGACCGTCGTCTTCTGGCGGTCGCTTTTCGCCGCATTGTTTCTCTTAGGGTTTATGCTCACGCGCGACGGGATCGCAGGAACCGGCAGGCTCTTTCGGGGCATGGGGTTGCCGGGCATTGCCGTCGGCGCCTGTTTTGCAACGGCCTCGGTAAGTTTCATCATCGCGCTTGGTTACACCACGGTCGCCAATATCATGCTCCTTCAGGCCGGCGTGCCGTTGATTGCCGCCCTGATCGGCTGGATCGTTTATCGCGAAGGGGTTGCGGTTTCGACATGGATCGCAATTGGTGCAGTCATTTGCGGCGTGTTGATCATGGTCTCGGATTCGCTGACCGGGGCGGTCTCGCCGATCGGCGATGCGCTCGCCCTGCTGATCGCTTTCGCCTTCGCATTTGCAACGGTCATCACCCGAAAATATGCCCATGTGCGCATGACGCCTGCGGTCCTCCTGGGCACGATCATTGCCGGCACGCTTGCGGCATCCCAGACGACGGGGTTTGCCGTCACCCTGCCGCAGCTGGGCATTCTGATCGTGTTCGGCGCCTTCAACTTCGGACTGGGTCTTGCCCTGTTCGTGACCGGCGCACGTTTCGTGCCGTCTGCCCTGGCGGCACTCTTCGGGACGGCGGAAACGGTGCTTGCGCCGCTCTGGGTGGCGCTGATCCATGGTGAAATTCCGAGCCCCAACACCATCATTGGCGGGTCGGTGGTGTTGCTGGCACTCTTGTCCTACCTCACGGTCGAGCTGCTGCGGCAGCAGCGTCTGGCGCGTCGGACCGCCTGAGACTACGGTTCAAGGCTTGCCCGACAGGCGTGAGATGGCCCGTCGGTCTTGACAAGGCCGGCCAAAACCGCAAAGCCGCTAGGATTATGGCAAGCCGTGCCCTGTGCTGGGCATTGATTGTGCCCGCCGCTTCAAAAGGATGACGTTATGACCGACAGAAAAGCCAAGGACGACAAGCCGCTTTTTGGCCGCCCCTGGATTTTCATCCGCGGCGTGCCGTCGATGAATTTCCTTCCCCCGGAAGGGCCGCCGGAGATTGCCTTTGCCGGCCGCTCCAATGTCGGCAAGTCGTCGCTGATCAATGCGCTGGTTGCCCACAAAGGCCTTGCACGCACTTCCAACACGCCCGGCCGTACGCAGGAACTCAACTACTTCGTGCCGGATGGCTTCTCCGGAGAGGCCGACGACCTGCCGCCGATGGCACTGGTCGATATGCCCGGCTACGGCTATGCGCAGGCTCCGAAGGAGAATGTAGACGCCTGGACGAAGCTGGTCTTCGACTATCTGCGGGGCCGCGCGACCCTGAAACGCGTCTATGTGCTGATCGATAGCCGCCACGGCATCAAGAAGAATGATGATGAAGTGCTGTCGCTGCTCGACAAGGCGGCGATCTCCTACCAGATCGTGCTGACCAAGACCGACAAGATCAAGGACCCTGCGGTTCCCAAGCTCATGGCCGAGACGCTGGAGAAGATCAAGAAGCATCCGGCGGCTTTCCCGGAAGTGCTCGCAACCTCTTCTGAAAAGGCATCCGGCCTGGACGAACTCCGCCGCGCCATTGAGGTTGCAATCACACAGTAGGAAACTTGACGCGCTGCCGTGGCAAATTTACGCTCTCTGGCCGCTGTCACTACCCTGACATGAAATCTGCCCTAGTTACCCGTTGCTGCATGGCGAGCAAGTCCTGCAGACACCGAGGGATAAGGAGAACATCATGTCGGACTTGATCGTCATTGGTTTCGATAGCACCGAGGAGGCGGACCGCGTCCTTCTCAAGCTGCACAGCCTGAAGAAGGAATATCTGATAGACCTCGAGGACGCAGTTGTCGTCGTGCGCGATGAGGCCGGCAAGGTCCATCTGAAGCAGAGCCTCAATCTGACGGCGGTTGGCGCCACGTCCGGCCTTCTTTCCGGCTCGCTTTGGGGCGGCCTCGTCGGGTTACTGTTCCTCAATCCGCTGGCAGGCTTTGCCATCGGCGGTGCAATCGGGGCAGGGGCGGGTGCGCTGTCCGGTTCGCTTGCCGACTACGGCATCGACGACAACTTCATCAAGTCTCTGGGTGAGACGATCCCGAACAATTCCTCCGCCCTTTTCGTTCTGGTCCGCAAGGTGCAGCCGGAAAAGGTCATGGCCGAATTCGAGGGCCTGAAGGGACGCGTGCTGAAGACATCGCTTTCACCCGATCAGGAACAGAAGCTTCAGGCGGCCCTTTCGGGTGCTGCCCCAGCCGCTACCACTCCTCAGCCGGGCGCGCTCTGATCTCTTCAAGATCACGCCCATCTTCGCTTGCCGGTGCCTTACGATGAGGTGCCGGCGGCAAAGGTCATGGAAAGCCCGTTGATGCAATGGCGCTTGCCGGTCGGCGGCGGGCCATCGTCGAACACGTGGCCGAGATGGCCGCCGCAGCGGCGGCAGTGACATTCCGTCCGTACCATGCCGAATGTCGTATCTTCGCGAAGCCCGACGGCATTTGGCATAGCTTCCCAGAAGCTGGGCCAGCCCGTGCCGCTGTCATATTTGGTTTCGGATGAATAGAGCGGCAGTTCGCAGCCGGCGCAATGAAACGTTCCCTTGCGCTTCTCGGTGTTCAGGGTGCTGGTGAACGGGCGTTCCGTGTCCTCGTGCCTGAGGATCTGATATTGCTCGTCAGTCAGCATAGCCTTCCATTCGGCGTCCGTATGCGTGACTTCAAACGGTTCTTCGGCCGACCAGGCTGGTGGCGACCTGAATGCCGCCAATGCAACGGCGCCAACACTTGAAAGAAGGAAAATACGGCGGCTGGGCATCAGTTCTCTCCCCATGGATCATGACCTCATATTAGCGCCGGGCCAACGTCTCGGCAAAGCACATGGTCGTCAATGGCGCGTGATGCCGCCGGCCTGTCCGGAGATAAAATGCGCATGGCCCCAACCTTTTCGGGTTGAAGCCATGCGCGGGTCGGCAAGGAGCCCGACCCTGAACCCTTTAGAGATTTTTTTGGTTGCGTTTGTCTTTTCGGGAAAACCGGTTCTCACTTTTCCCTGACAAACTCTAAGGCTTAGCTCTTCGGCAGAAGAACCTTGTCGATGACATGGATGACACCGTTCGACTGCTTGACGTCGGCGATGGTGACTGTCGCGACACCGCCGGTCTCATCGGTCAGCGTGATCTTGCCGCCCTCGGATTTGGCTTTCAGAATGCAGCCGCCCACGGTCTTGACGTCATGAGTGCCGCCATCGTCCATCACCATCTTGTCGATGGCATCAGACATGGCGTTGGCCGCAACGACGTGGCAGGTCAGAACCTTGGTCAGCTGATCCTTGTTTTCAGGCTTCAACAGCGTATCGACCGTACCGGCCGGAAGTGCCTCGAAGGCTTCGTTGGTCGGTGCAAAGACTGTGAACGGACCGGCGCCGGAAAGTGTGTCGACAAGGCCTGCGGCCTTGACGGCTGCGACCAGCGTCGTGTGGTCCTTGGAATTGACAGCGTTCTCGACGATCGTCTTGTTCTCATACATCGGAGCGCCGCCAACCATCGGGTTTTCGGCATGGGCAGCAAGCGCGCTGACAGCGAGGATCGAAGCAACCGCGGTCGTACGCAGCAGGGACTTAAACATTGGCATTCTCTCCATTGATCTCTTTAGGCCAATAACGGCCTTCTCCCGTTTCAAGGTTGTCGTTCTCTGCGCAGAGGACAAAGGATGTACGGGAGGGAGTGGGAAAGAGTTTCAGGGTCTGATGAAGGAAATGTGGCGGGATTGGCGGTTGTGCTTGTGGAAGGCGGGAAATGTTAGCCGCGAACTCCCTCTTCTCCCCAGCGGGAAGAAGTGCCGAGCGGATGCGAGGTGATTAGGGGGTGTCTCCGCTTGTTCAGAGCCAGCCGCCCCCCCTCCATCCGGCGCTACGCGCCACCTTCTCCCCGCTGGGGAGCAGAGGGAGCCAGCCACACCTTCTCGACAAATACTTTCGCTCGCGGAGAAGGCGCGCGTGACGATTTTCGCCGCCTTTGCTAGATGCAGATTGTACGGACTCTCCGATTAGCGAAGATGCGTCTTCCCGGCTGCAACGACCGCGCCTGTCGGGGCGCCTGTCGCCGAGCCGCCAACGGGTTCCAGGCTGACCGCGAGCGTTACGCCGGCACCCAGCTTTTGGGCCATCTCCGGCGCGATGGAAATCTCGCCCTCGCCGGACTGCGGCAGGACGCCGAGCGACTTTGGTGCGCTGCCATCCTCGATCATCCAGACTTCGAGCGAGCGAGGCTCCGGCTGGTTGGCGGCAACAGGGGTTATCGTCAGCTTCCCATGGGTAGGGTCATAACTTGCGAAGAGGGCGACGGCGTTACCCTCGCTGGAAAGTTCCGCAAGGATCGGGGCTGCAGTGGGGGGCTGTGGCGCGGTAAAGGTAACGCTTTCCAGCACCGCGATCGCGGCAAGCCCTGCAAGCGCGAGACCCGTCAGCACCCGCCAGAAGGCGAGCGAATTCCAGAGCCCGCTGGTCTCCGTCGGGGCCGGTTGATCGAAGAGGCGACGCTCGATGGTCGCATAGACCTTGGGCCGCGGCGTTACCGCTTCATAGGCGTTGTCGAAGGAGGAGAGGTTGGTCTGCCAGCGATTAACCATGGCGGCAAAGTTGCTGTCGAGCACTATGCGCGCTTCAACCTTCCTGCGATCATCGGTCGACAGGACGCCGAGCACATACTCGCCCGCGATGACTTCGTCACGTTGTGAATCACCACGCTTCGGGGTCTGTGTGCTCATCTCTCCATGCACTCTTTCAGTTTCAAGAGGCTGCGGCGCAGCCACGTTCGCATCGTGTTCAGCGGAATATTGAACTGTTCCGCCAGTTCCTGGTAGCTGTGGCCGTCGATATAGGCCTTGCGCACGGCATCGGCTCTGTCTGTCTCCAGCTCGCGCATGCAATTGTCGATCCGCCTGCCTTCTCCACTCATCATCGCCGAGTGTTCTGGATCAGGTGATGGATCGGCCAGATCATAAGCATCATCGATCGTGTTGGCCACTGGCTTTCGCGCCCTGAGGACATCGATTGCATGGTTACGGGCAATTGCGGCGAGCCAGCCTGCAGGGTGGGTTTCGGTTGCGGCATAATTCCCGGCCTTCTGCCAGATCTTGATGTAGACGTCCTGCAATGCCTCTTCCGCTTCTGCCCTATCGCGCAAGATACGAAGGCAGATGCCAAAGAGTTTCGAGCTTGTGCCACGGTAGAGCGCCGAAAACGCCTGACGATCCCTCAGCGAAACACGTTGAAGCAGGGTAGCCGTGTCGTCTGTAGCCATCAACAGTTCACCTTGCCTCCCGAAATGCGTCGAATCATGCCAAGCAGGGACATGGAGAACGCTGAACCAGCTTGCCCTGTTTCTTGCCGGCCGTCACTACGGCGTTATCTTCGCGACGGATCATTCCCTCGGCGAAAAACTTGCGCTACACAGCATCCGGCATTTTTTGAAGGTTCCTCCCCATGACCGCATCCGAAAGCGAAACCCAGGCACGTCTTCTTGCGCAGGCGCTGCCCTATATGCAGCGTTATGAAAACAAGACGATCGTCGTGAAATATGGTGGCCATGCCATGGGCGATCCCGAGCTCGGCAAGGCATTTGCCGCTGATATCGCGCTTTTGAAGCAATCAGGGGTCAACCCGATCGTCGTGCATGGCGGCGGCCCGCAGATCGGCGCGATGCTGACCAAGATGGGGATAGAATCGAAATTCGAAGGTGGCCTGCGCGTCACCGACGCCAAGACCGTCGAGATCGTCGAAATGGTTCTGGCCGGCTCCATCAACAAGGAGATCGTCGCGCTCATCAACCAGACCGGCGAATGGGCAATTGGGCTCTGCGGCAAGGACGGCAACATGGTCTTCGCCGAAAAGGCCAAGAAGACCATTGTCGATCCCGACAGCAATATCGAGCGTGTGCTCGATCTCGGCTTCGTCGGCGAAGTGGTCGAAGTCGACCGCACGCTGCTCGATCTCCTGGCCCGCTCGGAGATGATCCCGGTCATCGCTCCGGTTGCTCCGGGCCGCGACGGCGCGACCTACAATATCAATGCCGATACCTTCGCCGGCGCGATCGCCGGTGCGCTGAATGCCACGCGTCTCCTGTTCCTGACGGATGTTCCCGGCGTTCTCAACAAGCAGGGCGAACTGATCAAGGAGCTTTCGGTGGCCGAAGCTCGCGCCTTGATCAAGGATGGCACGATCTCCGGCGGCATGATCCCCAAGGTGGAAACCTGCATCGAGGCGATTGATGCCGGTGTGCAGGGCGTCGTCATCCTGAACGGCAAGACCGCCCATTCCGTGCTGCTCGAAATCTTCACCGAGCACGGCGCCGGCACGCTGATCGTTCCCTGATACGAGCCTGCCCGGTGACAAGTGATCGCCGGGCACGCCTCTCTCGCTACGGCATTTTCTCAGCGTTCTGCTGCAAGCCGATCAAGCGTCGCCGAGTCTTCGCTGTCGAAGAAGCGTTCGATGGCGGTGCCAAAAATACTCTCTTGCGGCGCGGCGATTGCAAAAAGTGTCATGGACGAGCGAAACTTCATATCATCTGGCGAACCAAAGATCTCATGTGCCGAGCGGCCGCTGGTGGCGCAGACCGCCTCTGTGCATTCCCTCAGCCGTTGGCCGAGCAACGGATGAGACAGGTAGGCTTTGGCCTCCTCCAGGCCCGAGATCGCGTAACGTTGTGCCATCGATGAATGGCCGAGGCCGGCGATCTGCGGGAAGATGAACCACATCCAGTGCGTTGTCTTGTGGCCGGCGCGCAGCTCGCCCAGTGCGGCATCGTAGACCGGCGCCTGGGCATCGACGAAGCATTGAAGATTGTCCTGCATGGTCTCCTCCTGCCGCGCTGACACCGATCGTCAACGCAGCAGAAGGCGATCGGTTCAGCTCGATATTACCACTTCTGGTGAACGTGTGCCTTGATCAGGCGCTGGTAAACATCGGCAAGCGCCTGCATGGTTTCCGGCGGAAGAGCGGCGATGTCGCTGGCGGCGGCATTGCCCCTGGCCTGAGTCTCGTTGCGCGCACCGGGGATGACGGCGGAGACGGCCTTGCTCTGCAAGATCCAGGCAAGTGCGAACTGCGCCATGGTTACGCCTTCCTGCACCAGCGGGCGGACCTGCTCGACGGCTTCGAGCGCGAGATCGAACGGCACGCCGGCAAAGGTCTCGCCGACATCGAAGAACTCACCATGACGGTTAAACTTGCGGTGGTCGTCATCCGCGAACTTGGTCTCGGAAGTGATCTTGCCCGAAAGCAGTCCGGAGGCGAGCGGCACGCGCACGATGACGCCGACATTCTTCTTGATGGCTTCTTCGAAGAAAAGGTCCTGCGGCCGCTGGCGGAAGATGTTGTAGATGATCTGGATCGTCGCGACACCCGGATATTCGACGGCCTTCAGCGCTTCCTCGACACGCTCGACGGAAACGCCATAGGCGCGGATCTTGCCCTTGGTGACGAGATCATCCAGCGCGCCGAACATTTCAGGGCGGTAGTAGACATCGGTCGGCGGGCAGTGGAGTTGCACCAGATCGAGTGTCTCGACATCGAGATTGCTGAGGCTTCGATCGATGAAAGCTTCGATGTTGGCGCCGGTATAGCCATCCGCTACATGCGGGTTCAGCCGGCGGCCGGCCTTGGTGGCAACGAAAGGCTTGTCTCCGCTGCGCTCCTTCAGCACTGAGGCAATGATCTTTTCCGAGCGGCCGTCGCCATAGACGTCAGCGGTATCGATGAGGGTGACGCCGGCATCGAGAGCGGCGTTGAGCGCCCGCTTGCCGTCTTCCTCGGAAACATCACCCCAGGCGCCGCCGATCTGCCAGGCACCGAAGCCGATTTCGGAAATGGTCGCGCCCGTGCGGCCAAGCGTTCTTGTTTTCATGATGGGGTCCTCGCCTATGCTGTTGAAATATCGCTTCTCTTTAGCCGGCGTTTCTAAGCCGATTATGACAGAGGCGAAAGCCTATTCGTCGTCGAAACGCATCGTGGCGCGACCGCGGGTGAGATCGCGCACCAAGGTTCGGGCCACCTCCCGCAATGGCTTCGGCATCTGCACCTCAAGGATTGCGCCAGTGCCGGTGAAATTCTCTTCGAAAATCGTCACGCTGTTTGAAAACAGCCGTGCCTTGACGATCGCGAGGTCGGAGAAATCGCAGGTGATCTTCGCGCCGTCAGTCTCGATGACCTCGGTTTTTTCGGCAGCGCGCAGGCCCATGGCCGCGGTGCCGCCATAGGCGCGGATAAGCCCGCCGCTTCCCAGAAGTATGCCGCCGAACCAGCGGATGACGACGACGGCGACATGATCCAGTCCCTGGCCGTCGATGGCCTGCAGAATTGGCTTGCCGGCGGTGCCGCTCGGCTCGCCGTCATCATTGAAACGATAGATCTGGCCGATGCGGTAGGCCCAGCAATTGTGGTTGGCGGCCGGGTCGGAATGGGCGGCGATGAAGTCCTTCGCCTCCTGTTCATCGGCCACAGGGCCATAGATCGCAATGAAGCGGCTCTTTTTGATGTCCTGGCTGAAGGTCTCGGTGGTGCGAAGGGTAAACATGCTAGATTGGGATTTCCGTGTTGCGCCCGGTGTAGCCGATCACGAGCTGGTATGCCACGGCAATCGCCATCAGCCGCCGTCGAAAGCCGTCAGGATCGGGCAGGGTCCAGATGTGCCGGCGCCGCAATCATGGGCAAGCCGATGCAGAGACTTTCGCGCGGCCTGCAACTCGGCAATCTTCTGATCCAGCGCCTCAATGCGCTGGTTGGCGAGTTGGCGGGCGCGTGCCCTGTCCTCGCTGGCATCAAGTTCGATAAGCTCACCGATCTGTTCCAGGGTAAAACCTGCGGCCTGAGCCGAGCGGATGAAGCGCAGGCGGCGTACATCGTCCTCGCCATAACGGCGAACGTTGCCGCGCAGCCCACCGCCGGCTCCGCGCTCCGGCAGTCCGATAAGACCGCGTCGCTGATAGTAACGCACCGTTTCGACACCCACGCCGCCCTCGCGCGCAAGCCCGGCAATTGTTATGTCCGACATCCTTGACTCCGTACTATGGTACGGAACCTATATAGGGTGCAGTCACGCCATACCCAACCCACTGAAAGATTGCATCATGTCGAATGCCGTAAGCCGCCAGAGTTCAAGTCGCAAGGCCGTTCTCTACCGCATGGTGATGTCAACTCACATCTGCCCCTATGGGCTGAAGGCGAAGGATCTTCTGGAGCGCGAGGGCTACGAGGTCGAGGACCGTTGGCTGAAGACGCGCGAGGAAACCGATGCCTTCAAGGCGGAGCATGACGTCAAGACGACGCCGCAGACCTTTATCGACGGCAAGCGCATTGGTGGCTACGACGATACCAGGCGCTTTTTAGGTAAGACCGTTCGCGATCCGAAAGCCGTAACTTACCGTCCCGTTCTTGCTGTTTTCGCTATAGCGGCGTTGATGGCGCTGGCAGCAAGTTATGCGAACTTTGGAACGGTGCTGACGATCCGGTCCGGCGAGTGGTTCATTGCCTTCAGCATGGCAATCCTCGCGATGCTGAAGCTGCAGGATATCGAAAGCTTCTCGACGATGTTCCTGAACTACGACCTGCTGGCCAAGCGCTTCGTCCGCTACGGTTACATCTATCCTTTCGCGGAGGCCGGCGCCGGCATCCTGATGATTGCAGGTGCACTGAACTGGATTTCGATCCCCGTCGCGCTGTTCATCGGCACGATCGGGGCCATCTCGGTGTTCAAGGCTGTTTACATCGACAAGCGCGAATTGAAATGCGCCTGTGTCGGTGGCGGCAGCAACGTGCCGCTCGGTTTTGTGTCGTTGACGGAAAACCTGATGATGATCGCCATGGCGATCTGGATGCTGTTCATGTCCGCATCCATGGGACACATGGGTTAACTGGCCAAATGGCGCCCCACTCTCTGTCATCATCCTCGGCATTGAGCCGGAGATCCATGGTATTCTCGTCGAATGGTGAGGCTGATGGATGGCCGGGTCAAAGCCCGACCATGACGGAGGGGAGTCTCGTGGGCGTAGGGATGCTCTGAAGACGCCGCGCCTTGGGTGCGGCGTCTTCGCTTCAAGTCATTAGCCGATCGACATCAGGCTCGCATTGCCGCCGGCGGCAGCCGTGTTGATGCTGGTGGAGACCTCTTCCAGCAGCCAGTTGAGGCAGTAGGCGTCCGGGTTCTTGTCCAGCTCGGCCGAGGTTGCGGCCTGCACCAGAACCAGCGGGCCGGGAAGCCCTGCGATCTCCTTGTTGACGGCAACGATGCGCTCCGCATCGCCTTCGACCAGAGCGCCGGCAAACGGACCATCCGCCTTCCACTCTTTCGACCAGGATACGCGAGCGGAAACCGACGCCGGCAGGCCGGATAGCTTTTCCTGAAGGCCGGAAGCCGCATCGACCACGACCGTGTTGCCGGTCGCAAGCGCGGCGGCCAGTTGGCGATACAGACCCGTCTCTGTCTGCGGCACCGAAAGGATGCGGCCGCGCGGGTGGAGTGCGTAGAGATTGCTTTCCCCGACCGGGCCGGCAAGCTCGCTGGCAAGCCCAAGCGCCGAGATGCTGCCGGTTTCGCGGGTCGCCGAAGCCTCGTTCTTCAGGCTCTTGCCATCCAACCACTTGGCGAAGTCGAGCAGTGCCGGATCCTTGTGCACGGAGCTATGCTGCGGCGGCACCGGCGGGGTCTGGACAAGGCGGCCGAGATAGAGTGGGCCGCCCGCCTTCGGGCCGGTGCCGGAAAGGCCGCGGCCGCCGAAGGGCTGTACGCCGACGACGGCGCCGATGATGTTGCGGTTGACGTAGAGATTGCCGGCCTTCACCCGAGACGTGACATGGGCGATCGTCTCATCGAGGCGCGTGTGCAGGCCGAAGGTCAGGCCGTAGCCGGTGGCGTTGACGTCATCGATCAGCCGGTCGAGGTCGTCGCGCTGGTAGCGCAGCACATGCAGGACCGGGCCGAAGACTTCGCGCTTCAGGTCGGAGAGCTGCTTGAGCTCGATGATCGTCGGGGCAACGAAGGTGCCCTTGTCTGCGGTTTCGCCGGGGGCGATCCGCTCGATCTTCGCGCCGATGCCGCGCATCGTCTCGACATGCTTTTCGATGATGCCCTGGGCTTCGGATGTGATGACCGGGCCGACATCGACGGACAGGCGATCGGTGCGGCCAATCTCCAGCTCGTGCAGCGCGCCCTTAAGCATGGCCAGCACGCGGTCGGCGACGTCTTCCTGCAGGCAGAGCACGCGCAGAGCCGAGCAGCGCTGGCCGGCGCTGTCGAAGGCCGACGCGATGACATCGCCGACGACCTGTTCGGCCAGCGCCGAGCTGTCGACGATCATGGCGTTCTGGCCGCCGGTTTCGGCAATCAGCGGGATCGGCTTGCCGATCTTGGACAAGCGGCCGGCAAGCTGCGCCTGGATGAGCCGCGCGACCTCGGTTGAGCCGGTGAACATCACGCCGGCAATGCCGTCGGAGCCGACAAGCGCCGCGCCGATGCGGCCGTCGCCTGGCAGAAGCTGCAGCACATCGCCGGGAATACCGGCTTCATGGAGGATGCGCACGCCTTCGGCGGCGATCAGTGGCGTTTCCTCGGCCGGCTTTGCCAGCACGGGATTGCCGGCAACCAATGCCGCCGCAATCTGGCCGGCGAAGATGGCGAGCGGGAAGTTCCACGGGCTGATGCAGACGATCGGGCCGAGCGGCGCGTGGGCAGGACCGAGCGTGCGGCTTGCCTGTTCGGCGTAGTAGCGCAGGAAGTCGATGGCTTCGCGCACTTCAGCGATGGCGTTTGGCAGAGACTTGCCGGCTTCGCGGATGATGAGGCCGAGAAGCGAGGGCATGCGCTCCTGCATCAGGTCGGCGGCGCGCGCGAGGCGGCTGGCCCGCTCCGCAGGGGAGACCTTGGCCCATTCGTTGGCGGCGGCCGTCGCAACCGAGACTGCCTTGCCGACATCCACCTCGCGGGTTTCCGCGACGGTGCCGACACGATCACCGAGATCGCCGGGGTTCAGCACCGGCCGGCTGTCGCCGTCCATCGCCTTGCCGCCGATGAGCGGTGCCGCCTGCCAGTCGATCTTCGTCGTGGCCGCCAGCGCGTCGTCGAGCATCGCAAGCGTGGTTTCGTTCGAGAGGTCGAAACCTCCAGAGTTCGGCCGCCCGGCATAAAGCGCTTCAGGCAGCTTGATCTTGTCGTGCTGGGCGCCGGGAACGGGCATGGCACGAACGATGTCAACCGGGTCGGCGATGAGCTCGTCGATCGAGACGGCCGCATCGGCGATGCGGTTGACGAAGGAGGAGTTTGCGCCGTTTTCGAGCAGGCGGCGAACCAGATAGGCAAGCAGCGTCTCGTGGGTGCCGACCGGGGCATAGATGCGGGCCGGGCGGTCGAGCTTGTCCTTGCCGACGACCTCGTCATAGAGCGGCTCGCCCATGCCATGAAGGCACTGGAACTCGTAGTCGCCGACTTTGAATTCGGGGCCGGCCAGTTCATAGATCGTGGCCAGCGACTGGGCGTTGTGGGTGGCGAACTGCGGGAAGATCACGTCGCGGGCGGCAAGCAGCTTCCTGGCGCAGGCGATGTAGGAGACGTCCGTATAGATCTTGCGGGTGTAGACCGGGAAACCTTCGAGGCCGTCGAGCTGGGCGCGCTTGATCTCGGCATCCCAATAGGCGCCCTTCACAAGGCGCACCATCATGCGGTGGCCGGAGCGGCGGGCGAGATCGATGATGAAATCGAGCACGAAGGGGCAGCGCTTACCGTAGGCCTGTACGACGAAGCCGACACCGTTCCAGCCAGACAGATCGGGATCGAGGCGCAGCGCTTCGAGCAGGTCGAGCGACAGCTCCAGCCGGTCAGCTTCCTCGGCGTCGATGTTGAGGCCGATGTCGTAGCCCTTGGCGATCAGCGCCAGCGCCTTCACCTTCGGCAAGAGTTCGCCCATGACGCGAGCGACTTGTGCGCGGGTGTAGCGGGGATGCAGCGCCGAAAGCTTGATGGAGATGCCGGGGCCTTCATAGATGCCACGGCCGGCCGAGGCCTTGCCGATGGCATGGATGGCGTTCTCGTAATCGGCATAGTAGCGCTTGGCGTCTGCTGCCGTGGTCGCGGCCTCACCGAGCATGTCGTAGGAATAACGGAAGCCGCGGGCTTCGAGCGGGCGAGAGCGCTTCAGTGCTTCCTCGATGGTTTCGCCGGTGACGAACTGCTCGCCCATCATGCGCATCGCCATATCGACGCCGCGGCGGATGACAGGTTCGCCGGCGCGGGCGATGAGGCGGGTCAGCGCGGCCGAAAGGCTGCGGTCGTTGACGGTGGAAGTGAGCTTGCCGGTAACGACGAGGCCCCAGGTCGCGGCATTGACGAACAGCGACTTGCCGCCGCCGATATGGGACTTCCAGTCACCTTCAGAGATCTTGTCGCGGATAAGGGCGTCGCGCGTGGCGGTGTCGGGGATGCGCAGCAGCGCCTCGGCAAGGCACATCAGCGCCACACCTTCCTGGCTCGACAGCGAATATTCCTGCACGAGCCCCTCGACACCCGTGCCCTTGTGCTTGCCCCGCAACGCCGTGATCAGGGCGCGGGCGGTGTTCTTGGCGCGGTTGCGGATATCGTCCGGCAGCGTGGCCTGATCGAGCAGAGCAGGTACGGCTTCGGTCTCGGGGAGGCGGTAAGCGGCGGTAATTGCCTGACGCAGTGGCGTCGGTGCCGAGATCGGCGGCGCGAAATTGGCAAAGGGGTGTACGATTTCGTTTGCGATCGGTTGCGGCTGGCTCATCGGTCATCCCCTTCAAGGCGCTCTGCGGCATCTTTGTTATCAGGCGCGAAAATACGACTGCTTCTTCCGTATATCCATACGGTCAAATCAATGAGATGTAGATATTATCACTATTTCGTTTCACGATATCCGCATTTCATGCGGCGTATCGATTATGGCGCCGAAGAATGATGGAAGGCGCCAGCAGCCAGAATATCGCGGTGCCGGTGGCGAGCCATAAGACATTCGTCATCGCCGGGCATGCAGGTTCGACAGACAATCGGGCGAACGGTATAGATGCGACAGCCGACATGGATGCCGAGCTTTCCCTCCAAAGCCTCGCAGCGATCGTTCGAACAGCGCATGCCGCCGAGATCTTCGGAGACATATTCCGTCGGGATACGTTCGATTTCCGCATCTGTTTCCAGCGAAAAGCGTGGCCAATCGGCGGAATAGGCGCAACACGCGCCGCAGCTCTGGCAGTCAAAGGTTTCTGATAATGTAGTCATGCGCCAAGGCTACCATGATCGCATGCCGGGAGAAACCACCTGCACAGACGGAGTGGCTCAAGCCACTTCCGCTTCGTGCTTGGCGATCTCGTAGTCCTCGGTATGAACAAGGATGCCGGTATCGGTCATGACCGCAATGCCATAGGCGGCGGGTTCGTCCACGGAAAGAGAGGCATCCGGCGCCTCGAAAGGCATAGGCTGCTGGTGGCAGGGGCTTTTGAACACCGAGAATGGAATACCTCGACTGGAGCCGGAGATGGTGCGATGCACATGGCCGGCGAAGATGTGCAGTACATTACCGTACCGCTTTACCAGATCGTAGAACTCGACCTCGTTGGTGAGGCGGATCAGGTCCATGCCGGTAAAGCCCGTCGCATGCGGCGGATGGTGCATGAAAAGCAGCACGGGCTTGTCGCCAGCCGTTTCCAGCTGCGTTTCCAGCCACGCCATCCGCTTCTCGCAGAGCAGGCCCGCATGGCTGTTGGGATAATCGTAGGGCGGGGCAAACAGCGTATCGAGCAGCACGGCGCGACAGTCGTCGAAATCGATGACACGCTGCACGAAACCGTTTTCATCGGTCACTGCATTGGTGAAGACTTCGAGGAAAATTTCGCGCCGGTCGTGATTGCCGATGGTGATGGCAAGCGGCGGTACGAGCTTGTCCAACTCCGCCTTCAACCGCACATAGGAAGACTTGTCCGCCCAATGAGCAAGATCACCCATGACGATCACCCGGTCGGCATCCGCGTGATAGCGATTGACATGTGCGATGCCTGCGGAAAGGCGCTTTGCGGGATCAAGCCCGATGATGGTCTCGCCTTCGGGAACCATGTGCAAGTCTGTGAAAAGGATGAGCTTTGTCATGGCGGGAACCTCGAATGCGTGGATAATCGGAAAGGACGCCACGGCAGCGGACGGGTCAAGAACAATAATTGGGGTGAAGTCACAGGCTTGGAGAGAGGGGCTTTTGCGCAACAGGAAATCCTGGGGCGCACCCGTAGGCAAGCCCGTTTTCCTGCGATATCACCAGTGCCGACACGGATTCGGCTGTTGCCGACGAAAGCATCAGGAGTATCGCCATGAGATGGAAACGCACGATCCAGCTGATGGATGTTCATGCCGAGGGAGAAATCGGCAAGGTGGCGATCGGCGGCGTGCCAAAAATCCCCGGCAACACCATCGCCGAGCAGCTCAACTACATCAACACGGTCGATGACAGCCTGCGCCGCTTTCTCTGCCTTGAGCCGCGGGCAAGCTCGATTGGCTCCGTCAACCTGCTGGTCCCACCGAAGCGGCCGGAAGCAGATGCCGGCTTCATTATCCTGCAGGCCGATCAGGCCCATGCGATGTCCGGTTCCAACTCGATCTGCGTGACGACGGCCCTGCTCGAATCCGGCATGATCGAGATGAAGGAACCCGAGACCATCGTCATGCTCGATACGGCCGCCGGTCTCGTCAAGGCGACGGCGACCTGCAAGGACGGACGTTGCGAGCGGGTGACGCTGACCATGACGCCGTCCTTCGTGCAGGAACTTGATGTCGAGCTGGATACCCCGGACTGGGGCCGTATCAAGCTCGATCTCTGCTATGGCGGCATCTTCTATGCACTGGTCGACGTTGGCCAGATCGGCACGACGATTGACAAGGCCAATGCCCGCACGCTGGTCGAGGCCGGCATGAAAATCAAGGAAATGGTCAATCGCACTATGTCCGTTGTGCATCCGGAAATTCCCGAGATCAGCGGTGTTGCCTATGTCATGTTCCGCGATACGGAGGCCGATGGCGTGGTGCGCACCTGCACGACCATGTGGCCGGGACGCGTCGATCGCTCGCCCTGCGGCACGGGCAGCTCGGCGAACCTTGCGACCTTGCATGCCCGAGGGCTCGCCAAGGTGGGCGACGTCTTCACGTCGCGCTCGATCATCGGTTCGGAATTCAAGGTCGGCCTGCAGGCGGTGACAGAGGTTGCCGGCCGGCCGGCGATCATCCCGACCATCTCCGGCCGCGGCTGGACCTTCGGCCTGCATCAGGTGGCGCTCGATCCCTTCGATCCGCTTGCCGAAGGTTTTGCGCTGACCGACACCTGGGGTCCGGAAGCCGGCAACATCCGCTAAGCGACGAGAGCGCTTACTTCAGGCGAGCGGTCTTTTGCAGGACTGGAGCCGAGGCCCCATCGGCTGCAATGGCTGATGTAACGGTGTCGTCGATCATGGCGACATCCGTTGTATCGGCGGGCTGGGCTTGAAGCGAAGCAACTGCAAATTCATCGCCGGCAATCGCTGCCTTGGTCAGCAATTCGCGTGCTGCCGACAGGTCGCGCTGCACACCTTCGCCGGTTCGCAGCATCAGCGCCAGATTGACCATGGCGTCGATATTGCCGCGGTCGGCGGCGATACGATAAAGTTTTGCGGCCTTGGCGTTGTCCTCCCGCACCAGCTTGCCCTCATCCAGCATGACGGCGAGATTGAACGCCGCAATATCGTCCTTTGCCAGAGATGCACGCTCGAACCACTGGATTGCCATGGGGGCATCAACCTTCGTGCCCACCCCGTCGCGATAGGCAACGCCGAGATTATAGGCTGCAAGGATATTGCCCGTGGCGGCCGCTTTTTCGAACAGGGTGAAAGCGGCTTCATGGTTGCCATTCTCGTCCAGCATTACGCCATAGTTCACCATTGCGATCGCATGTCCTTCTTCGGACGCCGCTTTGAGCATCGCCATGGCCTGGCTGCGCTGTCCGGCTTTGTAAAGCACGCGGGCAAGCTGGAAGGTCTGCCTCGGTTCGGCGCCTTGCTTGTAAGCTTCGCGGCATGCGGAAAGCGCGACGCCGATGCGGATATCTTCAGTCGCAACGGGCCGAAAGCTGAAGTTGCGTTGCAGGTCGTATTCGCTGCCCGCCTCTGCGTCGCACTGTTCTGCAGGCAGCATTGCTGCTGCCCGCGCAGACGGGACGGTGATCGCGGCAAGCGAAAGCGCGCTGACGAGGCCGAGCAGCAGCGCATTGATAAGAGAAATGTGTTTTTTGGAAACCTTTTTCATGGCGCTCTCCCTTGAGTTCGTGGCACCTTAGGCCGCCACGGTCCCTGCACCTGTTACGCCGGAAACAGCCACAAGCGCCGCGAAAGAGGACAAGCAACGGAGACCGGACGTCGCCTTCGGCATGAAAGCCGATGGGGAAATATCCCTCAACGCATGAAGGAGTTGAGAATGACGGGGATTCATCGCAGCCACTGGCCGATCGGCCGCCGCACCTTCATCGCCGGTTGCGCCATTGCAGCAGGCGGATTGTTCGCCCTTCCAACGCGCGCCGGAACGGTGATCGGAACTGCATCCGACATTCGTGGCGTGGTAAAGCGCAAGCGCCAGCAGTCAAACGAGGGTTTGGCCACCGGTGCCGAGATCATGGAAAAAGATCTGGTGGCAACAGGCGCAGATGGCTTTGCTGACCTGAAGCTTGAAGGCGACACGCGCATTCTTCTCGGAAACCAGAGCGAGTTGCTTCTCGACAGCTTCATCGCCAATCAAGGCGGAACACTGGAGTTGGGCATGGGGCAGATGGTCTTCGACAGGCCAGAAGGTCTGCCGAAAGTCGATCTCGCTCTTCGTACGACCTTCGGCATGATCGGCGTGCGCGGCACCAAGTTCTTCTGCGGCCCAAGTCGTGGCGTTTTCGGGGTTTTCGTGGAGCATGGGCAGGTCGCCGTCGAAGGCGGCGGCGTCACCCAATTGGTTGGGCCGGGCGAGGGCGTGGAGATCGCGCATCCAGGCGAAGCGCCAAACAAGCCGGTGCTCTGGAAAGAGCCCCGCATTGTGGAAGCCTACGCAAGCGTTGGGCTCAAGAGGTAAGTATTGACTTACTAATTGGTGGTGAAGAGCTCCATTTCGCCGAAACCACGGATTTCATGCATGCCGAGTGAGCGGAGCGGCCGGCCGCTCTCGGCGCAAGCCTGCGGGCCGATGCAGATCGCCGTGCCGAGAAACTTGTTGGCCTCCTGAAGACGGGCCGCAAGGTTGATGGCGTCGCCATGGGCCGTATAGTCCAGTTTTCCGCCGGCTCCCACTTCCCCGAGTACCGCGATGCCGGTTTCGATGCCGATGCGGGTGCGGCCGAAGTCGTATTCGACAAATCCGGCACGGGTTCGCATCTCTTCGGTCAGCACATGAATGGCCTCGGCGCAGTCGATCGCCTTGTTGACGTGGTCCTCCAGATCTTCCGGCGCATTGAAAAAGGCATGCACCGCATCGCCGACGACCTTGTCCACCATGCCGCCATGGATGGCGACCATCGCATTGACCTCGGCGTAATAGGTATCCAGCAGGGTGACGAGATCGCGCGGCGAGAGCTTGTGGGTCAGGGTCGAGAAGCCCTCGATATCGGTGAAGAGTGCCGTGACCGGCCGCTCTTCGCTGGCGGCGGGGTTGTCGTCGGGATTGTCGATATAGCGCTCCACCACCGACTGGGGGAGGTACTGGGAAAACTTGGCGCGCGCGGTCGATTCCGAACGCCGCACGCGGGCAAACTGCAGGGTGCTCGTAACCGCAAGCACGACAAGAAGGGCAAGGCTGACGCCCGGCGCGTCGAAGAGCAGGGCATCGAGGCGGTAGAGCAGCGTGGCCGCGGCGATCGTCGACATGACGGCCAGCAGGCCGAGGATTGCGGCAGTGACCGGTCTCAGCCGGGTGGCGATCAGGGCGATGAGAAGGCCGCCGAAGAGCGCGATGGCGGCCTCAAGCAGCGGCAACCGCGCATCGCGGTGGGGAATGAAGCCGGTCAGCGCGGCATTGGCAATATCGGCATGGATCTGCACGGATGGTTCCAGCGGCATCGATGCCGTGGATCGCAGGCCACCGAGATTGGGAAGACCACTTCCAATCAGCACGATCTTGCCCGCAAGCCGCTCCTCGCCGACGCTTCCGCTCAGCACGTCGCCGGCAGAAACAGTGCGCTCCCCGATACGCGCTGCGGAGGCGGCGGCAAAGCGCATCGAGCCGTTGTCATCAAATTGAAGCAGCTTCGTTTCGAGGCGCAGCCAGGGCGGGTCTCCGCCCAGGATCGGCATGTCGTTGCCGATGCCGAGGCGTGCGGCCTCGAGTCCGAAGGCCGGATAGGCATCGTTGCCGAGGATTGAATAGGCCTGCACCCGGCGAATACGGGCGTCCGCATCGCCGACAAGAAATGCGGCGGCGGCGGAGCGGGCCGACGCCTGGAGAAAGCCGCAGGACGTTTCCGCACCATCAATGAACCAGAACTCGGGAATCGCGATCGGTCGGCGCACCGCAACGGGTGGGACAGGAGAGGGGCGTTCCCTCATGCTGTCGGCAATGAGAAAGCCGAGGATCGTCGGGACCTTGGCGATCGCTTCCGCCAGGGCCTTGTTGGCCGGGTCATCCGCCACGCAGTCGCCGCTGAAAACGAAATCGACACCAACCACCTTCGCCTTCGCTTCAGCAGCCTTGGCGATGAGACGGGCCGTATCCGCCCGGCTCCAGGACTTGTCATCCGTGGCCAGTTGCGACTTCCGATCGACATCGATGACAACGATATCGCTGGAAGCCGGGCCGGAGACCCATTGGGTGACGCCGTCGAAGAATTGTTCGCGCTGGGTTATCAAGAGATCGCGGCCGAAGGAAAAAAGCAGGGCGGCGGAAAGCACGCTCGCGGCGATGCCGGCATAGACGGGCTTTATCCGGGAGAGCCGCATGCTTTTCAAGGATTATTCCTCATCGGGTTCGGCAATCCGTTGCAGGCGATCCACATGGCATTCGATGACGCCCTCATGCCGTTTGATGGCGTGGCTCTCCTCAAGCGCAAGAATAGCCCTGTTCACCTTAGGCCGGCTGGCGCCGAGAATACCGGCAATATCCGACTGGCTGAGCGTCAGGCGCAGATTGGCGATTTCCGGCAGCTCGTTGCCATGGATCTGGCGCAGTGTGGCGAGGAAGAAGCGGGCGACGCGTGCGTTGAGATCGTAGAGCGCAATGGTTTCCAGCCGCTCCGTGGTGTCGCGCAGCAGCGTGCAGAGGTACCGCATGATGGCCTCGGCGGCCGCCGGACGATGGGTGATGAACTCCATGAAGGCCTTCTTGCTGATGACATAGCCTTCCGTCGCAGTGATCGCCGTCGCGTCCGCCGAGCGCGGCTGGTCGTCCAGAACAGCCATTTCCCCGAAAAGCGCGCCGCCTTCAATATGCCGCAGCAGCAGCTCGCGACCCTGCGGTGTGATCAGGGAAAGCTTGATGCGACCGGAAACGACAGCAATCATATAGTTGCCCTCGTCACCGCGCTGGAAGATCACGGTGCCCGCCAGCCATTTTCGATGTGCGGCAAGTAAAGCCAGCGATGCGATCGTATCCTTGTCGAATTCCTCGAAGATCGGAAAGGAACGCCAGAAGGCGGGGCTCTTGTTGATCTCACTCATGCAAATTCCTCGTGCGGGCGACCGTTGACTTTACAATATTTTCCATAGTCTTTTCCCGTTGCAACAGGAAATGAAGGAAAGCAAGCTTTCAGGTCACGCTATGGGCCGTCGTTCTCCAAGTACACCAATTCACGTTGACAACCTCGGTCAATCGTTTTCAATTCGTGAACAATCTGTCTTCGGGCAGCCGGCTGGAAGAATTTGGGATTGCTGATAAATCTAGCGTCACAACGAACCCCACCGGAGACATGACCCAATGCAGCAGAGCCCAATTGTCCTCGTCGGACGCATCCTTCTTTCGATCATCTTCATCCTCGCCGGCTTCGGCAAGATCACCGCACTCGGCGGCACCGCCGGCTATTTCGCCAGCATGGGTCTTCCTGCGCCGATGATCACGACGGTCGTCGTCGCCCTTGTTGAGCTTCTCGGCGGCATCGCCATCCTCGTCGGCTTCCAGACCCGCATCGCTGCCTACATCCTGGCGCTGTTCTGTGTTGCGACCGCTTTCATCGCTCACTTCAACTTTGCAGACCAGATGCAGCTGATCAACTTCCAGAAGAACCTCGCAATGGCTGGCGGTTTCCTGGTTCTGGCAGCTTTCGGCGCCGGTTCGCTGTCGATCGACGCCCGCCGCGCCTGATCCAAAGCCGATGAAAACCATAAATCCCGCTGAGCAATCGGCGGGATTTATGTTTGTATTTTCTTACGGATAAATCACGCCTTTGCGCAAAATGACATTGCCGTAAAGCCGCGCTTCGCTCGTTTGCACCACGGTATGGGCGGCGCGAACGCGGGGGTAAAAATCAGTGCCGAGAAGCGGCGTCACCTTCTGACCCGGCTCGTGGCGGGCGCAGCAGGCAACGATCTCCTGATGGACGGGATTGAGGGCCTCGAGATCCTGCTTGACGGTCGCCCGGAAAATGGCGGCAGGCACGAAGTCATCGATCGGCAGCACGCTCAGGATCGCGTCAAGAACCGGGATCAGCGGATGGCCGTCAAGCCGGATGAGGCGGCGGCCATGTTCTTCGCCCGGGTAGTTCCCATCCACCAGCGCGATTTCGTCGCCGTGGCCCATGGCCCTCAAAGTGGCCAGAAGCTGTGGGCTCAAAAGCGGGTTCAGTCCCTTGAGCATCAGGCGGTCTCCTTGAAAAGCACATTGGTGTCGGTGAGATAACGCGCAAAGAGTGGCAAGCTGGCGCCGCCGATAGCGCGGGCGTGAGGACCGACGGCGCCTTCGATGATCTCCGGCAGGAACACGCCTTCGAGGTCAAGGTCCTGCGCAGCCTTGCGCGTAGCGGCAACAAGGCGTTCGCGGACCCAGCCGGGAAATCCGCCGTCGATCACGGCGGCTCCGAAATCGACGATCGAGACAGCCGAGACGATCGCCTGCGCCAGAGCGGCGGCCGTCTGCTGTATCCAGCTTTCCAGCGGTTCACCGAAATCGATCCACTCGTCGGCCGCATACCACAGAGGTTTAGGATCGATGCCAGCATCTCGAAGCATGTTCTCAAGCACGAAGATCGAGGCGATCTTCAAAAGCTGCTGCGGCTTGCCGTTCCTGTCGGAGACCTGAAGCGGGCCGACAGCGCCCGCGGTGCCTGTCCTGCCGGAAAACAGCGAGGAATTGAGAACAATGCCGCCGCCGATGAAGGAACCGATGTAGAAATAGACGAAATCCGGATAGCTCGAACCGACACCGAAGACGAGTTCGGCGCCGCAGGCGCTGGTGGCGTCGTTTTGCATGAAAACAGGGTGGTGGGTACGTGCAGCGACTTGCTTTTGCAGATCGTAGCCGCGCCAGGCGTCCATTTTCTCCTTCGGGGCGCCGGTTTCTTCAGCCCAGTTCCAGAGTTGGAACGGGGTGGCGATGCCGACGCCTGCAATGCGCTGACGCTGCTCATCCGTCAGCATTTTTTCCAGTTTCTGCATGCCCTCCGTGATGGAGGTCAGCAAATCATTTGGCATGGGATAGGCATATGCCCGATGCAAATGCAGACGGATATTGCCGACGAAATCCATCAGGACCAGGTCCGCGCTGCGTCTGCCGATCTTG
Source organism: Pararhizobium capsulatum DSM 1112 (assembly GCF_030814475.1). NCBI lineage: Bacteria > Pseudomonadati > Pseudomonadota > Alphaproteobacteria > Hyphomicrobiales > Rhizobiaceae > Pararhizobium > Pararhizobium capsulatum. The sequence continues at coordinate 991,229 of NZ_JAUSVF010000001.1, forward strand.
ACGCCATAGGAGTAAACAGCCTCGGGATTGAGACGCATCGGGATGGATGGCTGGCCGACGCGCCCGCGCACGGGTTCGCCACGAATGAGAAGGCCTTCCTTCTCTAAAGCGCGCATGATCACCGTTACCGTCTGGGCAGAAAGGCCGGATCGTCTTGCAATATCGGCCTTCGACAGACTGCCGTGCAGACGCACGAGTGACATCACGAGACGTTCATTATAGGCGCGGACTCGTGTCAGGTTTGCCCCGCCGCCGGGGTCTATGACCTCGGGCGCCGGCACTGCAGCGCCCGCTTCGGCTGGTAATGTCATGCCCTTGTCTCCTCCGTCGGCATTGTTCGTCCCCGCTCTTTGGGCGGGTTCATGCTCCTGCGACGTGCTGCGACTATATCGGTGCCGCAAGCGCGTGCGATCCCGTAGGTCGGTATAACCGCTACGTATGCCCAGGAAAATTTGACATCCGGCATTCGCCGGCCCTGGCCCTTCCTCCCTGTCCAGCCAACTGCATCAAATGCGAGCCGAATGCACAATTTTCGCGCAGAGAATGGCACATATTTTTAATAATTCAATTTGATTTATTTATTGACAGGGTCGAAAATTAGATGTTTCTTGCTCGCCGGGAGCGTCGTTGGAGGGCAGAGGAGTGCCGTTCTCGATGCGGCCTGACGTGCCGGCTTGCCGGGACTGTTTTTCATCCTTGGGAGGATATTCATGAAGAAGACTATTGTTTCCGCCGCTCTCGGCGCGCTGGCGCTTGGCGTCGTATTTTCTGCCCCTGCGCAGGCAGCCGACGTTTCGGCCTGCCTGATCACCAAGACGGAGTCCAACCCGTTCTTCGTCAAGATGAAGGAAGGCGCGACTGCAAAGGCCCAGGAACTGGGTGTTACGCTCAAGGCCTATGCCGGCAAGGCGGAAGGCGACAATGAAAGCCAGGTCGCGGCGATCGAAACCTGCATTGCCGATGGCGCAAAGGGCATCCTGCTCGTTGCCACCGATACCAAGGCCATCGTTCCGACAGTAAAGAAGGCAAGAGACGCCGGGCTTGTCGTCATTGCCCTGGACACGCAGCTCGACCCGCCGGAATCCGCGGATGCGACATTCGCGACCGACAATTTTCTGGCCGGTACCTTGATCGGCAAATGGGCGGCCGGGACACTCGGCGACAAGGCGAAGGATGCCAAAATCGGGCTTCTCGACATCAATGCGTCGCAGCCATCCGTGGACGTCCAGCGTGACCAGGGCTTCCTTACAGGCTTCGGCATTGATGTGAAGGACGTCAAGAAGAACGGCGATGAGGATGATCCACGCATCGTCGGCAATGAATATTCCAACGCCAGCGAAGAAGGCGCCCGAACTGCCGTTGAAAACCTGCTTCAGAAGGATTCCGATCTGAACGTGGTCTACACCATCAACGAACCTGCCGCAGCAGGTGCCTATGAAGCCTTGAAGGCCGTTGGCAAGGAAAAGGACGTGCTGATCGTCTCCGTCGACGGCGGCTGCCCCGGTGTTAAAAACGTGGCTGAAGGCGTCATTGGCGCGACATCGCAGCAGTATCCGCTGATGATGGCCGCTCTCGGCGTCGAGGCGATCAAGAAGTTCGCCGACACAGGTGAATTGCCCAAGCCGACCGAAGGTAAGAACTTTTTCGATACCGGCGTTTCATTGGTGACCGACAAGCCTGTGGCTGGTGTTGAATCGATCGATACCAAAACCGGCACGGATAAGTGCTGGGGCTGATGCGATAGAGATGTCCGATTGGACGGATTGGGAAAGGCGGCAAACTGCCGCCTTTCTATGCAGTGGCAACATCATGTCGTACTGTGCTGAAAACAGTCCTCTTTAAGGGACGGGATCAATCCAGCACGTGTACGGCACGCCAACTGCCAGCATTGGATAAAGGGGAGGACGTTTCATGAGCAAACAAAGTACCACCGTTAAGCTATCCTCGGACTTCGAGACGGTCCTTGCGGATAGTTCCAGCCAAGTGGCTTCATTCGATACGAATGAAAAATCATTGATGATGAAATTCCAGCATTTTCTGCATTCCAGTCCGGCGATGGTGCCGTTGATCGTGCTGATAATGTCCATCATCTTCTTCGGTGCTTTGGTTGGCGGCAAATTTTTCTCCGCTTTCGCTCTGACCCTCATTTTGCAGCAGGTCGCGATTACCGGGATTGTCGGGCTGGCGCAGACTTTGGTGGTCCTGACGGCCGGCATCGATCTGTCCGTTGGAGCGATCATGGTGCTGTCATCGGTCATCATGGGTCAGTTCACGATGCGATACGGGATCCCGGCCCCCGTTTCCATTTTGTGCGGCATAGGGTTCGGCGGTTTGATGGGAGCGCTGAACGGCTTCCTCGTCGCAAAAATCAAGCTGCCGCCCTTCATCGTCACGCTCGGAACGTGGCAGATCTATTCCGCAACGGTTTATATCTACGGCAACAACGAAACAATTCGCAGCCAGGACATCGAGGCTGCATCGCCGCTGTTTCAGCTTCTCGGCCATTCCTTCAGGATCGGCAGTGCTGTGTTTACCTACGGCGTTGTCCTGCTGCTGATCATGGCAGCCGTGCTATGGTACATTCTTTCGAAAACGGCATGGGGTCGGCATGTCTACGCGGTGGGCGACGATCCTGAAGCCGCGAAGCTCGCCGGCGTCAGCGTCACCAAGATGCTTATCAGTGTCTATCTCTTCGCCGGGGTCATTTGCGGGATTGCCGGATGGGCTCTCATCGGGCGTGTCGGCTCCATCAGCCCGCAGTCGGGACAGTTTGCCAACATCGAATCCATCACCGCCGTGGTGATCGGCGGAACGTCGCTTTTCGGCGGGCGCGGATCGATCCTCGGCACGATTTTCGGTGCCATGACGGTCGGCGTATTCGCCCTTGGACTGCGGTTGTGGGGGACTGATCCGCAATGGACCTTCCTGACTGTCGGCGTGCTCATCATCTCGGCTGTCGCGGTCGATCAGTGGATCAGAAAGGTAGCGGGTTAATGGCAAACGAACCCATCATCTCAGCGCGTGGTCTGGTCAAGCGCTACGGGCGGGTCACCGCCCTCGATAACGCGGATTTCGATCTCTACAAGGGCGAAATTCTGGCGGTTATCGGTGACAACGGTGCCGGAAAATCCTCGCTCATCAAGGCGATCTCCGGAGCCATACACCCCGACGAAGGAGAGATCAGGCTCGACGGTCAGATCGTCAACTTCCGCTCGCCGATCGAAGCCCGGAAGGCAGGGATCGAAACCGTCTATCAAAACCTGGCGCTGTCGCCGGCACTGTCGATTTCCGACAATATGTTTCTTGGACGGGAAATCCGCAAACCGGGTCCGCTGGGCAGCATCTTTCGGATGCTCGATCATGCGGCGATGGACAAGATTTCCCGCGACAAGCTGTCCGAACTCGGCCTGATGACCATTCAAAACATCAATCAGGCGGTGGAAACGCTTTCCGGCGGTCAACGTCAGGGGGTGGCGGTGGCGCGTGCCGCAGCCTTTGGCTCGAAGGTCATCATCCTGGACGAACCAACGGCAGCGCTCGGCGTCAAGGAATCGCGAAAGGTTCTGGAACTGATCCTCGACGTGCGCCGACGTGGCCTGCCGATCGTGCTTATTTCGCACAACATGCCGCATGTGTTCGAGGTTGCCGATCGCATCCATATCCACCGGCTCGGCAAGCGGCTCTGCGTCATCAATCCGAAGGACTACACAATGTCGGATGCCGTCGCCTTCATGACGGGCGCCAAGGTGCCACCGGAGGCTATGGCTGCATGAGGGTTGCCGCATGAGCATGACGCCGGCTGGCATCGCCGATCGCATTCTTGAAGAGGCAGGCGATGCCAGCCGTTTGCTCGTCGCCATTGCCGGCCCTCCCGGGGCCGGCAAGTCCACGCTTGCCGATGCGCTCGATGCCGAGCTTCTGCGGCGGGGTGAACGCTCCGTGGTCCTGCCGATGGACGGCTTCCATATGGACAACGGCATTCTCGAAGCGCGTGGTCTGCTGCCGCGCAAGGGCGCCCCGGAAACGTTTGATGTCCGGGCCTTCGACGATATCCTGCGCGCCGTCCGCAAGGGTGGGGAAGAGGTGCTGGTGCCGGTTTTCGACCGGGATCGCGAACTGGCAATCGCGTCGGCTCGCGCCATTGCGGTGGAAACCCGGATCATCCTTGTCGAGGGCAATTATCTGCTGCTCGATGAAACGCCTTGGTCGCGACTTGCGGATATCTTCGATCTCTCGATCTTCGTCGGGCCTTCCGCCGATGTACTGGAAGAGCGATTACGCGCCCGGTGGGTCCATTATGGTCTCGATGAAGCGGCCATTCACTGGAAGCTTCATGGCAACGACCTGCCGAATGGCAGGCGGATCATCGAGAACTCCCGCAAGGCCGATATTTCCCTGGAAATATTCGAGACCGGCTGAAAGCCACATTCTGCGATTGTTTTCCGCCGCGTTATGATGGTATCGGAACCTCCGGCCAGAGACGGCTTGCCGCCTCTGGATTGCTGCAGCAATTTTAGTGAGCAATGTCCCTTATGGACGTATTGCTTCAAGCGCCCGGAGAAGCCTCATGAATGCGTCCCGCCTGACGATCCGCCGCCCCGATGACTGGCATCTGCATCTGCGCGACGGCGGCATGCTGAAGGGCGTGATCGGCGATACGGCCCGCGACTTCGCCCGTGCGATCATCATGCCAAATCTCGTCCCGCCGGTTGTGACGACCGCCGAGGCGAGGGCTTACCGCGAGCGTATCATGGACGCGCTTGCCCCCGGCGATCGCTTCGAGCCGCTGATGACGCTCTATCTGACCGAAGGCACGAACCCCGACGACGTCGAAGAGGGCAAGACGTCCGGCCTGATCACCGCCGTCAAGTTTTACCCGGCTGGTGCCACGACCAACTCCCATGGCGGTGTGCGCGATATCGACAAGGCCATGCCTGTACTGGAGCGCATGGCGAAGATCGGCCTGCCTCTTTGCGTCCATGGCGAGGTGACGACGCCGGAGGTCGATATCTTCGACCGTGAAGCCGTCTTTATCGAAACCGTGCTCGATCCCTTGCGCAAGCGCCTGCCGGAGCTGAAGGTGACGATGGAGCACGTCACCACCAGCGACGGCATCGACTATATCAAGGCGTCGAAGGCGAACCTTGCCGGCTCGATCACCACCCATCACCTGATCATCAACCGCAACGCCATCCTCGTTGGCGGCATCCGGCCGCATTACTACTGCCTGCCGGTCGCCAAGCGCGAAAGCCACCGGCTGGCGTTGCGTGCGGCTGCCACCTCGGGCGACAGCCGTTTCTTCCTCGGAACAGACAGCGCTCCGCATGTCGATCCGCTGAAGGAATGCGCCTGCGGCTGCGCCGGCATCTATACCTCGATCAACACCATGAGCTGCCTTGCCCATGTGTTCGAACAAGAGGACGCACTGGACAGACTGGAGGCCTTCACCTCGCTGAATGGTCCGGCCTGGTATGGCCTCGCGCCGAACGAAGAGACGATGACCCTGGAGAAGAAGGCGGAGGTCGTCAGTTTCCCGGCCAAGATCGAGACGGAGGCGGGTACGGTTACCGTCTTTGATCCGATGTTCCCGCTGCATTGGGATGTCGTTCGCGATGGTGCGAACTAGGAGTTTTGGGGTGCGATGATCCACATTGCCGGGACCGCTTGATCGCCACAAAAATTTCGCCTAACACTGGCGTTGGCCGGATGCGGCCAGCCGCCCCGCAGCGCCTTGGCGCGAATGGTGAATGCATCCATGTCTACCCTCCTCATCCTTGCCTTTGGCGTAGATGGCGAACGGGTCAGCAGAGCGGGCACTGATCTTCCTGTTTGCCACTATCGGAGGATGAATGATGCGCGATTTTCGCGATGCGAAACTGATGGCCAAGGTGCTGAAGCAGGCCTTTGCCGACCGCAATACACCCCTTTCCCACAGCGAAGCCCTCGAGATCGTTGCCGATCAGTTCGGCTGCGAGCAGTGGAATATTCTGGCTGCGAAAATAGAGTCGGGCGACAAGCCGGCCGCTGTCGGGAGCGAGGGGATCGGCATCCTGCCGCCGATTCCGATCTTCCGCATTTTTGACGTCGACAAGGCGATGGAGTTCTACTGCGGTTTCCTCGGTTTCGAGGTCGATTGGGAGCACCGCTTCGGCGATAATTTTCCGCTCTATTGCCAGGTTTCCCGGGAAGACATGCTTTTGCACCTGAGCGAACATGCGGGCGATGCGACGCCCGGCGCACGCTGCTTCGTGCGGGTCGAAAATGCTGCCAAACTACAGGCCGAGCTTGCCGCCAAGAACTATCGTTATATGAAGCCGGGACTTGAAAAACAGCCCTGCGGCTTTGAGGTCGGGGTGATCGATCCATTTAACAACCGGCTCACCTTCTGCCAGCAGCAGGGCCAGAATCAGGAAGACAATCAAACGAGGTAAAAATGCCGGCGCGGCAACCCTCGCAGCGCCACTTTTTCTGGCGTTGAAAGCCCTGACCTGCTATGCGCGGATAACGAAAAGCCGAAGCTGCAGGAGCCCGCCGATGATCCAGACATCCTTCACCGACAAGGCCGTGATGGCCGAACTCGTCGCCAAGATGCTGTGGGAAATCAAGGCGGTGCATTTCCGCGCCGACCAGCCGTACAAGCTTGCCTCGGGCATGGCGAGCCCTGTCTATATCGATTGCCGCAAGCTGATTTCATATCCGCGCATTCGCTCCACCGTCATGGACTTCGCCGCCGCCACCATCCTTCGCGATGCCGGCTTCGAGCAGTTCGATGTTGTCGCGGGTGGAGAGACCGCAGGTATCCCCTTTGCCGCCATGCTTGCCGAGCGCCTTGCCCTGCCGATGATCTATGTGCGCAAGGCGCCGAAGGGCCACGGCCGCAACGCGCAGATCGAAGGCCTTATGCCGGAAGGCGCGCGCGTGCTGGTCATCGAGGATCTGACGACTGCCGGCGGCTCGATGTTCAAGTTCATCGATGCGATCCGCCTGGCCGGTGGCATTGTCGATCATGGTATCGCGCTCTTCTACTACGACATCTTCCCGGAAGCCCGTGGCCAGATGAAGGACAAGGGCGTGACGCTGCACAATATCGCCACCTGGCGCAACGTGCTGGCAGTGGCGAAGGAGCAGAAGCTTTTCGATGAGAAGACGCTGTCTGAGGTCGAAGCCTTCCTCAACGCACCGCTCGAATGGTCCGGCCGCAATGGCGGCGTCAGTGCGATAGCGACGGCTTAAAAAGCGAGGGCTCAAAAGGCTCTGGCCTTTTCACAAGGCTTACATTAAATCGATTGAAATATTGGTGTGGGAGGAAGTGCTGCCATGATCGTTTGCTGCGGAGAAGCCCTGATCGATATGCTGCCGCGCCAGACGCAGGCGGGTGAGGCGGCCTTTGCCCCCTATGCCGGTGGCGCGATCTTCAACACAGCGATTGCGCTTGGACGTCTCGGCATTTCGACCGGCTTCTTCACTGGTCTTTCCGACGACATGTTCGGTGATATCCTGCGCGATACGCTCAAAGGCAGCAATGTCGATTTTGGCCCCTGCGCTACGCTCTCGCTGCACACGACACTCGCCTTCGTCAAGCTCGTCAACGGCTCGGCGACCTACGCCTTTTTCGACGAGAATACCGCCGGTCGCATGATCACGCATGAGCACCTGCCGGCGCTTGGCGATTTCTGCGAAGCCCTGCATTTCGGCGCGATCAGCCTCATTCCCGAGCCTTGCGGCTCGACCTATGAAGCGCTGATGGCGCGCGAGCACGCAAAACGCGTCATCTCCTTCGACCCCAACATCCGCCCCGGATTTATCAAGGATGCTGAGGCCCACAAGGCGCGCATGCTGCGCATGGCGGCGATGTCGGACATCATCAAGTTCTCTGACGAGGACCTCGATTGGTTCGGCGAGACGGGTAGTCATGACGAACTGGTTGCGAAGTGGCTGACACGTGGACCGAAACTGGTGGTCATAACCAAGGGCAAGGACGGCGCCGATGGTTTTACCGTCCGCGGCAAGGTTTCCGTGCCGGGTGAAAGCGTCACCGTCGTCGATACGGTCGGCGCTGGCGACACATTTGATGCCGGCATCCTCGCCTCGCTGAAGCTCAACGGCCTCCTGACCAAGCAAGCCGTCGCCTCGCTCAGCCAGGACGCCGTTCGCGACGCCCTCACGCTTGGGGCGAAGGCCGCGGCCGTGACCGTGTCGCGCGCGGGCGCCAATCCGCCCTGGGCACACGAAATCGGCATGTAATTGCCGGCCTGGTTATCCCGCCGCCTTTCATCCGCATGTCATCGTCGCGTGTTCAAAGACGCTCAGGACAGCCCGCGCTGCCTGATTCATCAAATCCATAGGCACCGGGCTGCGATATCGCGTCTTCTGGCGTCGGAGGTGGATGTGGATACGAAGATTCTGGTGGTGAGCGATGCCTGGCATCCCCAGGTCAATGGTGTCGTCAGGACGCTGGATGAACTGTCGCGCACGGTGGCGGAACAGGGTGGCACGATCCACTTCCTGACGCCGGATCGCTTTGCGACTATTCCCCTGCCGTTTTATCCCGACATCCGCCTTGCCTTGCCGACCCGGCGGCAGGTGGCTGACGAAATCGACGCAATCGAACCCGACTACATCCACATTGCGACTGAAGGTCCGCTCGGCCTTGTCGCTCGCCGCATCTGCCTGCAGCGCGGCCTGCCGTTCACGACCAGTTATCACACCCGCTTCCCTGAATTCGTTAGTGCTCGCTTACCTATACCGGAAAGCTGGAGTTACTGGTGGCTGCGCCAGTTCCACAATTCCGGCAATGGCATGATGGTGGCGACCGCGACGCTCGGGACGGAAATGGCGGCGCGGGGTTTCCGCAATATCAAGCGCTGGACGCGCGGCATTGACACTAATCTTTTCAACCCGTCGCGTCGCCGCGAGGATTGGTTGCCAAGGCCGATCTTCCTGAATGTCGGCCGTGTCGCGGTCGAAAAGAACCTGCCGGCTTTTCTCGATCTCAATCTTCCCGGCAGCAAGGTCATCGTCGGCGATGGACCCGATTTGGCGAGACTCAAGCAGAAGTATCCGGACGTGCATTTTCTCGGCAAGCAGATGGGTGTGGACCTCGCAACGATATACGCCTCGGCGGATGTCTTCGTCTTCCCCAGTCGCGTCGATACCTTCGGCAACGTCATTCTCGAGGCGTTGGCGAGCGGATGTCCTGTTGCCGCCTTTCCGGTGACGGGACCGCGCGACATTCTGGGAGATGGCAGTGGAGCGCTTTCCACAGACCTGGGGCAGGCCGCGCTCGAGGCGTTGGACATGTCGCGGGAGAAGGCACGGGAAAAGGCGTTGACCTACAGCTGGGCCGAATGCGGACGCCAGTTCCTGTCAAACCTGACCCGCGTGCCGAAAAACGCTTTCCCCAAACGGAGCCGCCGATTGGGTTCTTATTCTTGATCCTATCCGAAGTATTTCTGAAAACGAAAGGCCGACTTGGTTCGCCCAAGCCGGCCTTTTGAATAATGCCCTGCGGCCCGCTCCCTCTTCTCCCGCCCGGGAGAAGAGGCAATCTGGCATCGCTCTCGAACTACAGGCGAACCTTCGGGAGCCGAGGGCGCAACACCTTACTTCGCAGCCTTCAACAGCGCTGCAACAAGGCCTTCCGTCGAGCTGTCGTGACCTGCAGCGCTTTCCTTGCCTTCAACGACGGGCAAAAGCCCGGTTGCCAGTTCCTTGCCAAGCTCCACACCCCACTGGTCGAACGAGTTGATGTCGAACAGCGCACCTTCCACGAACACGCGATGTTCGTAGATCGCGACCAGGCGGCCGAAGGCGAAGGGGGTCATCTTGTCATAGACGAAGGTCAGCGACGGGCGGTTGCCGGTGAAGACGCGGTGGGGGGCGATCTTGTCGATCGAAGCGGCATCCATGCCCTTTGACGCCATCTGCGCCTTGGCTTCCTCAAGCGTGCGGCCCTTCATCAGCGCTTCGGACTGGGCAAGGCAATTGGCCATCAACAGCTGGTGCTGGTGGCGCAGTTCCGGTTCATGGCCGTTGGCGGCAATCATGAATTCGGCAGGGATGACGCTCGTGCCCTGGTGGATCAGCTGGTAGAAGGCGTGCTGGCCGTTGGTGCCGGGCTCACCCCATACAACGGGACCGGAATTGCCATCGACCGGCTTGCCGTCGAGGGTCACGCCCTTGCCGTTCGATTCCATGTCGAGCTGCTGCAGATAGGCCGGGAAGCGCGACAGGCGCTGGTCATAGGGCAGGATCGCGCGGGTGGCGTAGCCGAGCACATTGCGATGGTAATAGCCGAGAAGGCCGAGCAGCATCGGGATGTTCTGACGCAGTGGCGCCGACTTGAAGTGCTCGTCGATGGCGTGGGCGCCGGCCAGGAACTCGCCGAATTTCTCCTTGCCGATGGCGATCATCAGGGGCAGGCCGATGGCCGACCAGATCGAATAACGGCCGCCAACCCAATCCCAGAAGCCGAACACACGCTCGGCACCGATGCCGAAGGCGGCAACCTTGTCGAGGGCGGTGGAGACGGCGCAGAAATGGTTCGCGACAGCGGCGTCGCCCAGCGCATCCGCGATGAATTTGCGCGCGGTCGCGGCATTGGTCATCGTCTCGATCGTCGTGAAGGTTTTCGAGGCGACGATGAACAGCGAGGTCTCGGCATTGAGCAGCTTCAGCGTATCGGCGATATGGGCGCCGTCGATGTTGGAAACAAAATGCAGGCGCGGGCCATCATGGTCGGGGGCCAGCGCCAGCGTCGCCATGACCGGGCCAAGGTCCGAGCCGCCGATGCCAATATTGATGACGTCGGTGATCTTCTTGCCAGTCGCGCCCTTCAGCGTGCCGGAACGAATGCCGTCGGAAAAGGCGCCCATGGCGGCGAGCACCGCATTGACATCCGGCATCACATCCTTGCCGTCAACGAGAACCGGCGTGTTGGCGAGGTTGCGGAGCGCGGTGTGCAGAACGGCGCGGCCCTCGGTGAAGTTGATCGGCTCACCCGCAAACATCGCATCGCGCTTCTTGGCAACACCGGCCTCGGTTGCAAGCGCTTCGAGGCCATGAAGGATGCGCTCGTTGACGGCACATTTTGAATAGTCGAACAGAATATCGTCGAGCGTGACGCTGTATTTGGAAAAGCGGGCGGGATCGGCTGCAAAGGCCGCCCTGATATCAGTGGCCTTGGTCTCGGAAACTGTTGATTTCAGCTGTTCGACACGCGCGTTCATGGGAGCTCCTTGCGTCGCATAGGGATGCGCTAGCTAGTCGCTTTAGCCCATCCAAATCAAGCCCGCAGGCGCGTCAGGCGCAAAAATCCGATGAGGCAAGGGCGGATCTGAAGAGTTCAGCTTCGCAGGTTCTTGCGCAGGATCTTGCCGACGTTGGATTTGGGTAATTCGTCACGGAACTCGACGAATTTCGGGCGCTTGTAGTTGGTGAGAAGCTGCGCGCAGAAAGCCTTTACATCTGCTTCGGTCAGCGCCGGATCGCGACGAACCACAAAAAGCTTTACCGCCTCGCCGGAATGGCTGTCGGGAACACCGATGGCGGCGCATTCGAGGATGCCCGGCATGGTCATCGCCATTTCCTCGACTTCGTTCGGGAAGACGTTGAAGCCGGAAACGAGGATCATGTCCTTCTTACGGTCGACAATCTTGATCAGGCCTTCCGGGCTCATGAAGCCGATATCGCCGGTGCGGAAAAAGCCGTCGCTCGAAATCGCCTTTGTGGTTTCGTCCGGCCGGTTCCAATAACCCTGCATGACCTGCGGCCCGCGAATGCAGATTTCGCCGATCTCTCCGAGCGACAGTGTATTGCCATCATCATCGCGGATTTCCACGTCAGTCGAGGGCAGGGGCATGCCGATCGTGCCTGTGAAGGCTTCCGTGTCCAGGCGATTGGCGGTTGCGACGGGGGAGGTTTCCGAAAGGCCGTAGCCTTCCGCAATCGGGCAGCCCGTCATCTGCTGCCAGCGCTCGGCAACCGGCCGCTGTACGGCCATGCCACCGCCGAAGGTCAGGGCCAGAGACGAGAAATCCAGCTTCTGGAAGTCGGCATTGTTCATCAGCGCGTTGAACAGCGTGTTGAGGCCTGGGAAGATATTGATCTTGTACCTGGCGATTTCCTTGACGAAAGCCGGGATGTCGCGCGGGTTGGGGATCAGGATGTTTTCGCCACCGGTGCTGAGGCCCATCAGCCCGTTCACGGTCAGTGCGAAGATATGGTAGAGCGGCAGGGCACACAGGAACACAAGGCGTTCCGGGCGCTGCCTGCGCAGGAAGGCGGTCTCAAGCCACAGACCCATCTGTGCCATGTTGGCGAGCAAGTTGGCATGCGTCAGCGTCGCGCCCTTGGAAACACCAGTGGTGCCGCCAGTATACTGCAGGAAGGCCACATCGCTCTGTTTTACGCCGGGGTCGCGGAGGCGCTTTCCGCTCCCGCTGGCGAGAACCGTCTTGAAGGAGAGGTGTCCCGGCAACGACCATGCAGGAACCAGCTTCTTGATGCGGCGCACCACGAGGTTCACAATCACGCCCTTGAGGCCAAGCAAATCCCCCATCGTCGTGACGACGACGTGGCGGAGCGGCGTGCGCGCCGCAACCTGCTCGACTGTGTGGGCGAAGTTTTCGAGAACAAAGATTGCCTTGGCGCCGGCGTCGTTCAGCTGGTGCTCAAGTTCGCGCGGCGTATAGAGCGGGTTGACGTTGACGACGGTGAAGCCGGCTCGCAGGATCGCGAAGGTGATCACCGGGTTCTGCAGGACGTTCGGCATCATGACAGCGACGCGATCACCCTTTTCGAGGTCGGTCGACTGCAACCATGCAGCAACTTTGCGGCTTTCCGCTTCAAGCTGTGTGAAGCTCAGCGTTTTTCCCATGCAGGTGAAGGCGGGGCGCCCGGCATATTTTGCACAGGATTGCTCAAAGATCTCGCCGATCGAATTGTTCGTGGAAGGGGCGATCTCTGCCGGCATGCCGGGCGGATAGGACGCGAGCCAAGGCCTCTCGGTTACGTGGCCCTGATTCTGGGTCTGAATATCCGGCATCCTGTCTCTCTCCCGCGCATGGTCTCTGTATGGCTTGAGGCGGTCTGCTGCGTCCATCAGATAAGCTTCACCATCAGGTGAAATAACTGCGAACTGCTGTCGCCGCCCTGTCGTGAAAACACCTCCCGTGTCCTTCACCAGTGCAGCATGCCGTTTTTGCTGCGGCTCCTCAAGCGCATTCCCGAATTATATAACCCTAACGTAAACGTCAACGGAACCGCTACACAATGCGGTGATCTGGTTAGATTTAGCGGGTTGTGTTGCGTCGCAGCGTCTTTGCGCCAGGTGGTAATGCAGCTATATTGCATTGCAGCAACCGGGTGCGAATCCCAAGCGCAGCCGGATTGCTCCCTCGAATATTTCCGTCGCACTCTATTTCTGGCGCGCTGACGCCTCCCAGGTCTTTGCCATGTCCGATAATGCTCTTTCGCAGGCCCCCGCCCGGGCCGCTCTGCCGGCTGCCCGTATTGGTGGATACTCCATCGCAGAGCTGGCGCTGGCGGTTGGCAGCTTTGGCATCGGCACGGGTGAATTCGCCATCATGGGCCTTCTGCCGCAGGTCGCAGATTCTTTTGCGGTTTCGGTGCCGGATGCGGGCGTCGTGATCAGTTCCTACGCCATCGGCGTGGTTGTTGGAGCACCATTGATTGCCGTGATGGCTGCGCGTTACTCGCGGCGCACCGTGCTGCTGGCCTTGATGACGTTGTTTGCGCTGGGCAATCTCGCAAGTGCAATCGCCGGCAGTTTCGGTCTTCTTATTGCTGCCCGTTTTCTCGCGGGTCTTCCCCACGGCGCCTATTTCGGGGTCGCAGCGCTCGTGGCCGCCGGCATGGCGCCGGCAAACCAGCAGGCGCGGGCGATCGGCCGGGTGATGATGGGCTTAACGGTTGCAACCCTGCTTGGAACGCCGCTTGCGGCCTGGTTCGGTCAGGCGCTGGGTTGGCGGGCTGCCTTCGCCATCGTCGGCGCCATCAGCATGCTGACGGTGGCCCTCGTCTACACCCATGTGCCGAAGGACAAGGCCAATCCGCTGGCAACGCCGCTCAAGGAGTTGGCTGCCCTTGGACGTATCCAGGTCTGGCTCACGCTCGGCATCTGCGCGATCGGCTGCGGCGGCATGTTCGTGGTCTTCACCTACATCACCCCGGCGCTGACGGAATCGGCCGGCGTGCCGCTCGCCAGCGTGCCGATGATGCTCTCGGTCTTCGGGGCAGGCATGATCCTTGGCAATATCGTCGGCTCAAGGCTTGCCGACTGGGCGCTGATGCCGGCGATCGGCATCGCGCTGGTGTTCAACCTTGTGGCCTTCGTCCTGTTTTATTTCACGATGTCCTCGCCATGGCTGGCGGTGATCAACGTTCTTCTGATTGGCGGCGGCTTTACCGTGGTTCCCGGCATCCAGATGCGGCTCATCAAGGTATCCGGCGATGCGCAGACGCTGGCCGCAGCGCTCAGCCACTCGGCGTTCAACATCGCCAATGCGATTGGTGCCTGGCTTGGCGGCGTGTCGATTGCCGCGGGTTACGGCTGGACATCGACCGGCGTCGTCGGCGCCATCATGGGCGTTGCGGGCATTGCGATCTTCCTGACGTCCTACATGCTCGACAGAGCCCAGGCAAAGTCCCCGGCCTGATGAAGAAAGCATGACAAAGCGCCGCATTCTGCCTCTTGCCCAACAAAATGCGGCCTTCGTCCCTTGTCATCCTCCCATTGACATCATTACTTGTGCCGGCATGTGCTATAGGCCCGCCAGCGGCAGTAAAGCTGCTGGCGATGTCGCGGCTTTGCTGTCATTCTGAAGGTCCGATGAGGAGGAAGTTTCGTGCCGCTTGGCCAACTTGAACGGGAGAACCTGCCACAGCAGGAGCCGCGGCTTTTCGGGCGACCAGCCCATGAGCGGTCGGCACTTGTCGGTCCGATTACGGCTGCGCGGTGGTTGCTCGTCTTCGTTCTGCTCGCGGGCGTTTATTTCTTTCACGGTTTTCTCGTGCCGGTGCTTGCTGCACTGGTCATCGGTTTTGCCACCTGGCCGATCTATAGTCGCCTGCTGACAGCAATCGGCGGCAATCGCACGCTGGGCGCAACGATCGCCATCCTGAGCGTCGTTGCCTTCATCGTTGTACCCATCACCGTGGCAGCCATGTATGCCGTCGATGAATTGCGCGGTTGGCTGCTCTGGTCAATCGAGACCAACAAGTTCGGCGCGCCTGTGCCTCTGTGGCTCGCCGACATTCCGGGTGTAGGCCCTTGGCTTGGCACCCAATGGACGAAATATGTCGGCCATCCGGGCGCACTGGGTGAACTGAGCCATTTGATCAGCGGCTCCAATATCGGCAGTATCTATCGGGGCGTCCTGGTTGTCGGCAGTTCGGCGTTCCAGTCGCTGCTGACACTTCTGTTTATGCTGATCTCGCTGTTCTTCGTCTATCGCGAGGGCGAGTCCTTCGTTGCTCAGATCGATAAACTTGGAGAGCGCATCCTGCCGATGCGCTGGGAGCGCGTTTCCCGTATCGTGCCGCTGACGATCAGCTCCACCGTGACGGGCATGGGGATCATTGCCATCGGTGAAGGCATTGTGCTGGGCATTGCCTATTGGCTCGCGGGCGTACCCTCGCCCGTCACGTTGGGTATCATCACCGGCATGATGGCGTTGGTTCCCGGCGGTGCGCCGCTTTCGTTCACGCTGGTCGCTGTCTATCTGGTTGCCAGCGGCTCGCTCGTAGAGGGCGTCGCGCTTTTTACCTGGGGTGCGGTCGAGCTCTTCATCGTCGACAAGACCCTTCGTCCGAAGCTTGTCGGCGGACCAATCAAACTGCCGTTCCTGCCGACCTTCTTCGGACTTGTCGGTGGCGTGAAGACGATGGGCTTTCTTGGTCTCTTTGTCGGACCCGTTCTGATGGCCCTCCTGGTCGCCATCTGGCGGGAGTGGCTGCACGAGGTTACGTCGCAGCCCGTCCCAGGCGCAATTATCCGCGAATAAAGCCTGCCTTGCAGCCGCTTTCCCGTGGACGTCAGAGCCGCCTGTCGGCGGCAACGTGCCTTATCCTTACAGTTACCTTTCGCGTTATTCTTCGCGAAACCAACTTGTTGTAAGCTATGCGGGAACATGAATGAGGGTTTGCAATGTATCGCGCTCTGACCCGCGACATAGAGGTAACGGTCGAACCATATTATCTGGAAGAGCAATCTGACCCGGATGACAGCCGCTATGTGTGGGGTTATCGGATACTGATCTCCAACAAGTCCGGAAAGACAGTTCGATTGATGTCGCGATACTGGAACATCACCGACGAAAACGGTCAGGTTGATGAAGTCAACGGACCCGGAGTGATCGGCGAGCAACCTGTTCTCAATCCGGGTGAAACCTACGAGTATTCCTCGGGTTGCCCGCTGGATACACCGTCCGGCGTGATGTACGGCCATTATTCCATGGAGACCAACGAAGGCGAGAGCTTCAAGGTCGACATCCCCGCCTTCTCGCTGGACAGCCCGGGGCAGGTTCGCACGCTCAATTAGAGGATGTCCGGTTCAGATTGAACCAGACATCCTCCAGCTTCTTTTGTTTCCGTTTGTCTTTTCGGGAAAACCGGTTTCCACTTTTCCCTGACAAACTCCAAGAAAACCGCCCCGCGCGAACGCAGGGCGGCTTGTCGCTCTCTACTGTGGGCGAACTTCGGTTGCTTCGAAGCGATACGTCGTCGAACAGAACTCGCACGTCACGCTGACATGCCCTTCCTCGACCGTATGATCGATTTCCTCCTGGCTGAAGCTTGCCAGTACGTCGCGGATCTTTTCGCGCGAACAGTTGCAGCGGTCGTAGACTGCCTGCGGTGGATAGACCCGGACACCCCGTTCGTGAAACAGCCGGTAGAGCAGCCGTTCCGTGCCGACGGTGGGATCGGTCAGTTCATCTGCATCGATGGTCTGGACCATGACCACAGCTTCGTCCCACAGGTCATCCCGTTCGAAATCGTCGCTCGGATCCGTTCCATCCCCGCCGGGTAGATCGGCCTGACGCATCCTCTCGGGGGCTTCGGGCAGAAACTGCGCAACCATGCCGCCGGCACGCCAGCGATGGCGCGGCTTGCCGTTCTCGTCCCGGTCCAGAAGCTCGGCCACGCCAAGGCGCACCTTGGTTGGGATCTGTTCCGACTGGCGGAAATATACACCGGCGATTTCTTCCAGCGAGGCGCCGTCAAGCGGCACGATGCCTTGGTAGCGCTGGGTGTGAGCGCCCTGGTCGATGGTGAAGGCGAGAATACCTTCACCCAGCAGTTCCTGGGGTTGCGTAGCGCCGTTCTTTTCCGCTTCTGCCAGTGCCTCGGCATTATAGCGCGCATAGGCGCGTACGCGATCCGGCGTCGAGAAGTCGGCGACAACGAGATCGACAGGGCCGTTGCTCTTCGTTTGTACGATGAGCTTGCCCTCGAATTTCAGAGAGGTGCCAAGCAGCACCGTCAGCACCACGGTCTCCGCGACCAGCCGAGCGACGGGCAGGGGATAATTGTGGCGCTCAAGGATCGTATCCAGCATCGGCCCAAGCTGCACGGCGCGGCCACGCACATCAAGCCCTTCCACCTGGAAGGGGACGACATGGTCATCGCCGGCAAAATCGAACTGGCCGAGGCCGGGTAGGGTATCCGTCATCGTGTTGCTCCTTAGAGTTTGTCAGGGAAAAGTGGAAACCGGTTTTCCCGAAAAGACAAACGGAAACAAAAGAATCTAGAGGATGTCTGGTTCAATCTGAACCAGACATCCTCTAGCATGCGATGGTTCACACGACACGCGGTAGCGTGCAGGCAAGAACGTGCGCTATGCTCTATTGATCCGATGTCCGCGACCATTGTCCAGATGGATATGGCTTGCAGCGGCGCATCGGCGGGCCTTTGCGGTGTGAGCGCTCGGGCCGGATGGGTTTACAATTACAATCCACCGGATCGCCCCTGAGGGCGCCGGCATCCTGAACGCTTAGATTGGGTCACGCAGGCTGAATTTCAATAAGCGGATGTCTGGCCCGTTACAGTGCGCCGAGGCACCATGCGAGCACCGACTTCTGGGCATGCAGGCGATTTTCCGCCTCGTCGAAAACGACCGACTGCTTGCCGTCGATAACGCCGTCGGTCACTTCTTCGCCGCGGTGCGCCGGCAGGCAGTGCATGAACAGGGCGTCCTTGGCAGCCTTCTCCATCAGGGCTTCATTGACCTGGAAGGGCTGGAAGACATTGTGCCCGCGAGCGCGATGTTCCTGGTTCATCGAAATCCAGGTGTCGGTCACAACGCAATCGACGTTTTTCACAGCCTGGTCGGCATCATGGCAGAGCATGATATCGCCGCCATTGTTGCGCGCCCAGTTGAGGATCTTGTCGTCCGGCTCGGAGCCGAGCGGCACGGCCATGTTGAGGCGGTAGCCGAAGCGGGCCGAGCCCTCGACGAACGAATGCAGCACATTGTTGCCGTCACCGCTCCAGGCGATGGTCTTGCCCTTCACGGGACCGCTATGCTCCTCGAAGGTCATGATATCAGCCATGATCTGGCAGGGATGGGTGGTATCCGTCAGGCCGTTGATGACGGGCACGGTTGCATGCTCGGCGAGTTCCATCAGGCGTGAATGATCGGTCGTGCGGATCATGATGGCGTCAACGTAACGCGACAGCACCTTGGCCGTATCGCCGATCGTCTCGGCGCGGCCGAGCTGCATTTCAGTGCCGGACAGGAACAGCGTCTCGCCACCCAGCTGGCGCATGCCGACATCGAAGGAAACGCGGGTACGGGTCGATGGCTTCTCGAAGATCATCGCCAGCATCTTGCCGGCAAGCGGCTTTTGCGCGGTTCCGGCCTTGGTGGCCGCCTTTCGCACGCGGGCATCCTCGATGATCGTGCGAAGATCGGCCGCCGTCATGGCGGAGAGGTCGAGAAAGTGTCTGGTACCGGCCATTCTGTTGAAGTCCTGCTGTTGTGCGGCGCTGCAGCGCCTGGGCGTTTTAGGCGCTCGCCTTCAAGTTTTCAGCTCTGACCCGTTCAGCGGCACGCTCAAGACGCGCCATGCCTTCGCGGGCTTCTTCCGCCGTCACGGTCAGTGGCGGCAGAAGTCGAATGACATTCTCGCCAGCCGGAACGGCCAGCATGTGCTCTGCACGGATCGCCTGCAGCAGTTCGGCAGACGGTACCTTTGCCTTGAGACCGAGCATCAGGCCATCACCGCGCACGCTTTCGATGACATCGGGGAAGCGATCGGCGATCGAGGCCAGGCCCTGACGGAAAACCAGCGAGACATTGCGGACATGATCGAGGAACCCGTCTTCCATGACCACGTCGAGCACGGCATTGCCGACCGCCATGGCGAGCGGATTGCCGCCATAGGTCGAGCCGTGCGTGCCGGCGATCATGCCGGAAGCGGCGTCCGCCGTTGCAAGGCAGGCACCGAGCGGGAAACCGCCGCCGATACCCTTGGCAACGGCCATGATGTCGGGAGCAATACCGCTCCACTCATAGGCAAAGAGCTTGCCCGTTCTGCCAATGCCGCACTGAACCTCGTCAAAAATCAGCAGAAGGCCGTATTCGTCGCAAAGCGCACGCAGTTCCTCCAGAAATTCCTTCGGCACGACGCGAATGCCGCCTTCGCCCTGGATCGGCTCGATCAGGATTGCAGCCGTTTCGTCGTTGATGGCGTCCTTGAGTGCTGGCATGTCGCCAAAGGGCACCTGATAGAAGCCGGGCGCCTTTGGGCCGAAACCTTCGAGGTACTTTTCCTGACCCCCGGCTGCGATGGTTGCAAGCGTACGGCCATGAAAGGCGCCTTCGAAGGTTATAATGTGGAACTTCTCCGGATGGCCCTTGGAGAACTGGTAGCGCCGCGCTGTCTTGATCGCGCATTCCAGCGCTTCGGCGCCGGAATTGGTGAAGAACACCTTGTCAGCGAAAGTGGCCTGGGTCAGCCGCGTGGCCAGCGTTTCCTGGCCTGGAACTTCATAGAGGTTCGACAGGTGCCATACCTTCTCTGCCTGATCCTTCAGGGCCTGGACGAGGTGAGGGTGGGCGTGGCCGAGCGAGTTGACGGCAACACCGGCAGCGAAGTCGAGATAACGTCGGCCATCCTCAGCAATCAGCCAGACGCCTTCCCCGCGCTCGAACCGTAACGGTGCGCGCATGTAAGTGTCATAGAGCGGCTTGGCTTCGGCCATGACGCGGATCTCCTTCGCTACCTACCCGATATCGTTGCCAGAACCGGGTCCGAGAAATTAAAAATGCCGCCTTGCGGCGGCAGCGGCACTATCGACATTTCGCACTGCGATGTCAACAAAAGGCCCGGCTTTGCGGCAATTTGCGCGGTCTTGGCGCTTGTGATTTTTTTAAGCGCCAACTCTTGCAAAAATGCCACGCCTCAGCAGCAAGTTGGGGAAAACTTAAAAATCGATTCGCTCGGATTCCGGTGACTCTTGTCACGGAGTCGCCCTGTCTCTACGTTAATAAGCAATTACTAGACGCATGCGGCGGACCTAGTCACCAAAAGTATTATCGCGTTTCAGCTTCGGCGCATGGCCGGGGCGTGGTGATGGATTCTGTCCTTACCGACGCTGACACGGAGGCGAGACGATGAACTGGACAGACGAGCGCGTAGAAAAACTGAAGAAGTTGTGGTCGGAAGGTCTGAGTGCAAGCCAGATCGCCGCGCAGCTTGGTGGCGTGAGCCGGAACGCTGTTATCGGCAAGGTTCACAGGCTGTCGCTTCCCGGCCGCGCGAAGGCGGGTGGAACGGCTGCCACGCCAACCCGCGCCAAGCGCCCGACATCGCCACCCCGAGCACCGAACTATGCGGCTGCCCGTCCTGCAGCGCCGACCCGCACCGTCGCCCGTCCGGCTGGTGCGACAGTCCTGAAGGAAGAGGTCGATCTGGATGTAATGGAGCAGGCGGAGATCCAGTCTGTCGGCAGCAATGTCGTCGTTCCGATGTCGCGCCGCCTCGGCCTTACCCAGCTGACCGACCGCACCTGCAAGTGGCCGATCGGCGATCCGATGAAGGAAGAATTCCACTTCTGTGGCAATGACTCTCCGGATACGTCGCCCTATTGCACATTCCATGCCAAGCTGGCCTACCAGCCTTCGGCGGAGCGTCGTCGCGCCCGCTGAGCCACGAATTTCATTCGAAAAGCCGCCCATCCTTCCGGTTGGGCGGCTTTTTCATTTTCATGACATCCTGACAAGCCACGGCCGCCAGACCGTATCGGGCTTGCCGCCCTGATGTTCGTAGAAGCGCATGGCGGCTCGTTTCCATCAAGCACGGTCCAGGCGATTTTGGATGCCCCGATCTCCCCGGCATAGACGGCCAGCCGTTGGAAAAGGGCTTTTCCGGCGCCAAGGCCCCTTGCTTCTGCCGCAACGAAAAGTTCCTTTAACACCACCACCGGCTTGAGATCGTAGGTCCAGGGGATCTCGTAGTGGACGGCGATGCCGACAACCTTGTCGGCGAGGGTTGCTACGAAGACGCCGAAGCGCGGTGAGGTGCCAAGACCGTGCTCGATAACATCTGCCGCCGTGACCCGGAAATCGTCAATATATCCTTCGAAGACTGCGAGGCTGCGCATCAGATCGAGCACCTCCTCCACATCCCGATGCTCGAAAGGTCGGATTTCCAGGTCATTGTTTGTCATTTTCTACTCCGCTGCGATGGGAAGCGCGTTGATGTCGCCGGGCTCAGACCCTGCTGCGAAGGGAAGACCTTCGTCGGCCCAGCCGGTGATGCCGCCAATCATGATCTTAACAGGCCGGCCGAGCCGCGCCAGCTTGAGAGCTGCTTGATCGGCGCCGTTGCAATGGGGACCGGCGCAATAGACGACGAAGATCGTTTCCATTGGCCACGCTGCCATGCGCCCGGCGCTGATCTCGCGATGGGGCAGGTGGAGCGCGCCGGGTACGTGGCGGCGGGCATAGGCTTCCGGGGACCCGACGGAGTGAAGAAGCGCGAAATCCGGCTCGCCGGTGCGAAGAACGGCGGATACGTCGGCGCAATCGGTCTCGACGGAAAGTCTCTGCAGGAAATGAGCGATGGTAACCTCCGCGGATGCGGGCGGTATTTCGGTGACGAAGCTCATGATTGTCTCCTTGGTTGCTGTCATCATCTGGATACGCCGGCGTCCGTGGGATTGGCAGATGGCAGTTTTGCCATATAGTGTGAAGATCATGCCAGATTTGAACCGACACCCGAAACCGCCAAGCCCGCTCGTCGTAGCACTCGCCTACGATGGTCTCTGCACCTTCGAATTCGGTGTTGCGGTCGAGGCTTTTGGGCTTCCGCGGCCGGAAATGGGGGCGGACTGGTATCGCTTTGCCGTGGCCGGGGTCGATCCCGGCGAGATGCGAGCGGCCGGTGGTGTGCGCATTGTCGCCGACGGCGGTCTCGATTTGCTGGCGGAAGCCGGGACAATCATCGTGCCCGGCTGGCGCGGCGTCGATGCGCCCGTGCCGGATGCGCTGTGCGAAGCCTTGGCGGCGGCGCATGGACGTGGAGCGCGCATTCTCTCGATCTGCTCGGGCGTCTTCGCGCTGGCGGCGGCAGGCCTGCTGGCGGGGCGACGTGCCACAACCCACTGGCGTTATACGGATGCGCTGAAACAGCGTTATCCGGATATTCACGTGCAGCCTGATGTTCTCTACGTCGATGAAGGCACGGTCCTGACTTCAGCCGGGAGCGCTGCCGGCATCGATCTCTGCCTGCACCTCATTCGTCGTGACTACGGAATGGTCGCGGCCAATATGGTGGCCCGACGTCTTGTCGTCCCGCCGCACAGGGATGGTGGACAGGCGCAGTATATCGAGCGTGCTGTGCCGTTACCTCACGAAAGCGCGCGCCTGGGACCGCTTCTCGATCATATCCGCAACAATCTCGGTGCCGATCACAGCGTCGCGTCGCTTGCGAATATCTCCGGCATGAGCACTCGCACCTTCCTTCGGCGCTTCGAGGCGGCGACGGGAACGACGCCGGCGCAATGGGTTCTGCTGGAGCGCCTGACGCGGGCACGCGACCTATTGGAAAATTCCGCGACCCCGATCGACAGGATCGCCGAGCTGGCGGGTTTTGGTGCCGCTGCCACCTTGCGCCATCATTTTCGGCGACACTATGCGACAACACCGACAGCCTATCGCGAGACCTTTGCTGGCCCCGCGATTGCCGAGGCAGGATAGTCAGCTTTCCAGGGAATAGCCGGCGCCGCGCACCGTGCGGATGACGTCCTGCATGTTCGAAAAGTTCAACGCCTTGCGCAGACGACCGACATGGACGTCAACGGTGCGTTCATCCACGTAGATGTCGTGGCCCCACACCCCGTCCAGCAGCTGCGAGCGCGAGAAAACACGGCCGGGAGAGGCCATGAAGAATTCCAGAAGGCGGAATTCTGTCGGGCCGAGGCGGACTTCGCGGGTCTTGCGGTGAACCCGGTGCGTTTCGCGGTCAAGCTCGATATCGCCGCATTTGAGGAGCGTGGAAAGTACCTCCGGCCTTGCACGGCGCAGCATCGCCTTGACCCGCGCCATCAGCTCCGGCGTCGAGAAAGGCTTGACCACATAATCGTCCGCGCCGGTGGCAAGGCCACGTACCCGCTCGCTTTCCTCGCCACGCGCCGTCAGCATGATGATGGGTAGGCGCTCGGTCTCGGCCCGCTGGCGCAGACGACGGCATAGCTCGATGCCGGAAACGCCGGGCAGCATCCAGTCGAGAATGAGCAGGTCCGGTAAGCGCTCCTGCAGGCGCATTTCGGCTTCGTCGCCGCGATTGATGGTATCGACGTCGAAACCTTCGGCTTCCAGATTGTAGCGGAGAAGAACGCTGAGGGCTTCCTCATCTTCCACAACGGCAATTCTTGGCTGCATGATCAACTCCTTGGGCGCTTTCGCAAAGGAAGAGCGCTCGCCGGACCTTCCCTGGTCCGGCGTTCAATCTAGGTCATTTTCAACATTTGCCGCGCCGCCGCGGTCAGTTGCCGATTGCGCCCACGGTATTGGCCGTGTCGTCCTTCGGCCGTTCGCCAACCGGCTGCGCGCCCGTCGCCATGTAATAGATGGTCTCGGCGATGTTGGTTGCGTGATCGCCGATACGCTCGATGTTCTTGGCGCAGAAAAGAAGATGCGTGCAGGGCGTGATGTTGCGCGGATCTTCCATCATGTAGGTCAAGAGTTCGCGAAAAAGCGACGTGTAGATCGCGTCGATCTCGCCGTCGCGTTCCCGGATGCTGTTGGCCTTTTCCGGCGAGCGGGATGCATAGACATCCAGCACTTCCTTGAGCTGCACCAGGGCAAGCTCGGCAAGGTGCTCGAGGCCACGGGCAAGCTGACGCGGCAGGCTGGCGTTGGCGACGGCAATAACGCGCTTGGCGGTGTTCTTGCCGAGGTCGCCGACGCGTTCCAGATCGGCAGCGATGCGGATCGATCCCATGATTTCGCGCAGGTCGGCCGCCATCGGCTGGCGCTTGGCGATGGTGATGATCGCCTTTTCACCGATCTGACGTTCTGCCTCGTCCAGCACGACGTCATCGGAGATGACCTTTTGGGCAAGGGCGAGATCGGCGTTGACGAGGGCGCGGACAGAATCGCCGACCATCTGCTCGGCCAGGCCGCCCATCTCGGAAATCCGGCGTGAAAGATATTTCAGGTCTTCGTCATAGACGGAAACAATATGTGTAGAGCTCATCGTCGTTCCTTCGGATCATGGTCAGTTTCCAGGTGTCCGCCGCTTGGCCAGTGGCTGGCGGCAGACCGCATCGTCAGCCGAAACGGCCCATGATGTAGTCCTGGGTGCGCTGGTCGTCCGGGTTGGTGAACATCTTGTCGGTATCGTTCTCCTCGACGAGATTGCCGAGGTGGAACATGGCGGTGCGCTGCGAAACGCGGGCTGCCTGCTGCATCGAGTGCGTGACGATGACGATCGTGAAGTTGGCGCGCAGTTCGTGGATCAGTTCCTCGACCTTTGCGGTTGCGATAGGGTCGAGAGCCGAGCAGGGCTCGTCCATCAGGATTACTTCCGGGCTGACCGCAACGGCGCGTGCAATGCACAGACGCTGCTGCTGACCACCCGAGAGGCCGGTGCCCGGCTCATGCAGGCGATCCTTCACCTCGTTCCAGAGGCCGGCTTTCTGCAGGCTCTGCTCGACCACCTGGTCGAACTCCGCCTTCGAGCGGGCGAGACCGTGGATACGCGGGCCGTAGGAGACGTTCTCATAGATCGACTTGGGGAACGGGTTCGGCTTCTGGAACACCATGCCGACGCGGGCACGCAGTTCCACGACGTCGATCGTCGGATCGTAGATATCGTCTTCGTCGAGCGTGATCTTGCCGGTCACGCGGCAGCCGTCGATCGTGTCGTTCATGCGGTTCAGCGTGCGCAGGAATGTCGACTTGCCGCAGCCCGAAGGGCCGATCAAAGCGGTGACGGTGTTTTCGCGGACGTTGAGGTTCACATCGAAAAGAGCGCGCTTCTCGCCGTAATAGACGGAAACATCCTTGCCGATCATCTTGTAGGGTATGGTATTCATTTTCTGCTCGAGAGCCTTTTCGACTGCTGCTTCGGACATCATGTTCATGTTTCTACCTCACTACCAGCGACGCTCAAAGCGACGCCGCAACAGGATTGCGCCAAGGTTCATGACGACGAGGAATACCAGGAGGATGATGATCGCTCCCGACGTCCGTTCGACGAATGCACGTTCTGCTTCATTGGCCCACATGTAGATCTGCACGGGCAGGGCAGTGGAGGGCTCCATCGGCGAGCCAGGATAATCGACGACGAAGGCGACCATGCCGATGAGCAGCAGCGGGGCGGTTTCGCCAAGCGCATGGGCAAGGCCGATGATCGTTCCGGTCAGAACGCCCGGCATGGCGAGCGGCAGGACATGATGGAAGATGGTCTGCATCTTCGAGGCGCCGAGACCCAGAGCCGCAGAGCGGATCGAAGGCGGCACGGCCTTCAGCGCCGCGCGGGTCGCGATGATGATCGTCGGAAGCGTCATCAGCGTCAGGACGAGACCGCCAACGAGAGCAGCCGAGCGGGGCATGCCGGCGAAGTTGATGAACACCGCTAGGCCAAGCAGACCGTAGACAATCGACGGAACGGCCGCGAGGTTGTTGATGTTCACCTCGATCAGGTCGGTCAAGCGGTTCTTCGGCGCGAACTCTTCCAGGTAGATCGATGCACAAACACCGATCGGCAGGGCAAGAACGAGCACGATCAACATCATGTAGAGGGAGCCGAGCGCCGCGACGCCGATGCCGGCTGCTTCCGGACGGCTCGATGCGCCGAAGGTGAAGAGGCCGGTGTTGAAGGACTTCGTGAGCGAACCGCTCTCGGTGAGCGTCTTCATCCACTCGATCTGCTGGTCCTTCACCTTGCGGTTGGCTTCCGGCACGGCGAGATCGATCTGGCCCTTGTTGGCGCTGTCGATATTGCCTTCGGCCAGCAGAGAAACGTTCTGCGTCGTGCCGATGGCGGACTGGTTGTTGACGACAATGTTACGCAGCTGGACGCGGGCGCTGGCCGAAACCATGTCGGTCGCCTGCTTGACCAGCGCACGGTTCGACGGATCGATGTTCAACGCCTTCACCAGAGCATCGCGGACGAGCAGCGGATAATTCGCCGTCATCAGCTTTGCGGGATTGTCGGCGCGTTCGTTCTTCGGATCGATGACCTTCTCGGAGAACTCGATCGGCAGGGTGATCGTCGTCTGCAGGAAGGCGGTGTAACCGTTGGAGACGACCGTCCAAAGCAGCACGAACAGGAAGAACAGGCCGGTCAGGATCGCCGCCACGCCATAGGCCCGGAAGCGTCTTTCGGCGCGGTAGCGTTTCTTGATGCCGATGTCGCGGCGTGCCTGGGCGGGACGGACGAAGGCGGAGGGTGCGGAAGCGGAGATCTCGGTCATTCGTACTGCTCCCGGTATTTGCGCACGATGTAGAGCGCGTAGATGTTGAGGCAAAGCGTGATCGCAAACAGGGTGATGCCGAGTGCAAAGGCCACAAGGGTCTGTGGCGAGTTGAACTCGAGGTCGCCTGTCAGCTGATTGACGATCTTGACCGTGACGGTCGTCATCGCTTCGAAGGGATTGAACTGCATGCGGGCGGCAACGCCGGCGGCAAGCACGACGATCATGGTTTCACCGACAGCACGCGAGGCCGTCAGCAGGAGAGCGCCGACGATGCCCGGAAGGGCAGCGGGGAGCACGACCTTCTTGATTGTTTCCGACCGGGTTGCACCAAGGCCGAGCGAGCCGTCACGCAGCGAGCGCGGAACCTGGGTGATGATGTCGTCGGAGAGCGAGGAAACGAAGGGGATCAGCATGATGCCCATGACGATACCGGCCGTCAGAACGCTCTGCGCCTGAATGAAGTTCACGTAGTTGCCGGTGATGAGCCCGTTGAGCTGGGCCGACACGTCGCGCAGGAACGGACCGACCGTGATCAGGGCGAAGAAGCCGTAGACGATGGTCGGGATGCCCGCGAGAATTTCGAGGAGTGGCTTGGCGATGCCGCGAACGGCAGGACGAGCGTACTCCGCCATGTAGATCGCTGCAAAAAGGCCAACGGGTACGGCAAACAGCATGGCGACGAAGGCGATGTAGAGCGTGCCTGCAAGAAGCGGCAGGAGGCCGAACTGTCCTTCCGTGCCGCCGCTGCCGGCCGCCGAAAAGCGCGGATCCCAGACCGTTCCAAAAAAGAAGGTGCTGGGCGAAACCGACTGGAAGAAGCGGATGGCTTCCGAAAGCATCGAGCCGATGATGCCAACCGTCGTCAGAATGGCGATGGACGACGCCAGCAGCAGCCCCCCCAGCATGACGCGCTCGACACGGTTGCGGGCGCGGAACGGAGCGGAGATGCCGCGAAGCGCAAAAACCGCGCCCGCGATCGAAAGGATGATCACGACAGCCGCCATGGTGAGCTGGCTGCCATCCTTCGCGGAGTTGTACGCCTCGGCGGAGGTGAGCAGATAGGGCTCTCCGTCGCTTGCCATGGGAATGCCTTTGGCGGCCAGCGTTTCGCGCAGATTGGCGCTACGGTTGGTCACCGTGGCAAGCTCGTCGTCGCTGAGCAGCCGCAGGCCGTTGGCCACGGAAATAACCTGACCCAGCGCCAGTTCGGTCGGTGCTGCGCCCTGGCTGGTCACGCCTTCGGGAAGAGAATTACGGATGGTCTTTTCTATCACCATCGGACTGGCGACAAGCCAGACGCCGAGCACGACGAGTGCCGGAAGGGTCGCCCAGATCGCCGCGTAGGTGCCGTGATAGCCGGGAAGGGAATGAAGTATGGAAAGCTTGCCGTTCGCACTGGCGACGGCCCGCGATCTCGCAACGAAATAGGCGCCAAGGCCTATTATCAAAACAATCAAAAAAATCAGAGAGGTGTTCATCAATAGGTCCCCCCGGCCCTGTCAATCATTGAAAGCCGGCATTGCGAACGAGGGATACGGCACGGCAGAAAATGCCGTGCCGCTGGTCTGATGTTTATATCAGAGCATGTTGCCGGCAGAGAAGGCCTTGCGGACTTCTTCGCGTTCTGCGTCCGGAGCCGGAACCAGGCCGTAAGCTGCGAGCGGGCTGTCAGCGCCGATCATCTGGTCGTCAAGGAAGAACTCGACATATTCCTTGAGGCCCGGGATAACGCCGAGGTGTGCCTTCTTGACATAGAAGAACAGCGGGCGGGAAACCGGATATTCGCCGGAAGCGACGGTCTCAGCCGAAGGAGCGATGCCGCTGACGGTAGCGACCTTCAGCTTGTCGGCGTTGTTTTCGTAGAAGGACAGGCCGAAGACGCCGATGCCGTTCTTGTTGGAGGCGATACGAGCAAGCGTTTCGGTGTAGTCGCCATCGATGTCGATCGCCAGACCGTCCTTACGAACGGCGATGCACTTCTTGGCAGCTTCTTTCTCGTCCGCAATCAGGCCCTTGATGACGTCGGTAGCGCCGACTTCCTTGCAGCCTGCAGCGAGAACTTTCTCGTCGAAGACTTCGCGGGTGCCGTGCTTTTCGCCCGGGATGTAAGCGGCGATTTCAACGTCCGGCAGGTCCTTGTTGACTTCCGACCACTTCTTGTAGGGGTTGGCAACGAGCTTGCCGTCAACGACGACTTCAGCGGCCAGCGCAAGGTACAGGTCCTTCGGAACCAGCTTCAGGTCGGCATTGCTGGCGTCGGTTGCGAAAACGATGCCGTCATAGCCGAACTTGATTTCCTGAACTTCGGTTACGCCGTTCGACTTGCAGGTTTCCAGCTCGCTGTCCTTGATCTTGCGCGAAGCATTGGCAACGTCGATGGTGTCCGGGCCGACGCCCTTGCAGAATTCCTTCAGACCCGCGCCGGTGCCGCCGGATTCAACGACCGGGGTCTTGAAGTCCGGGAAGGTTTCGCCGAAAGTTTCGGCAACGATCTTGGCATAAGGAAGAACGGTGGAGGAGCCGGCGACCTGGATCTGGTCACGGGCAGCAGCGGCGCCGGCAAAGGCAACCGATGCAACCAGGGCTGCAGCAGTAAGTTTCAGAACGTTCATCGAAATTCTCCCGGAATTGGGCTTGTGTTGGTGCGCATTTTTGCGAGCGCTCGCTTGGCCGTCTTGATCGGCTGCCTTTAACTAGCTCCCGATGCCACTATCTTTTATGTCAGTTCGATGAAACATTTGTGACAGATTATCTATATGAAAAATAATGATTATTTTCCAAAGCGCTGTCGACATCCGAAGCTTTGTGTCAAAACCGCACGGTGAAGACCGTACCCTTGCCGACTTCTGATTGAACAATCATCCGGGCGCGATGGCGCGTGAGGATGTGCTTGACGATTGCAAGCCCGAGGCCGGTGCCTTTTTTCGTGCGGCTCGCCTCGACATTGACGCGGTAGAAACGCTCTGTGATGCGGGGCACATGCTCAGCCGGGATTCCAGGTCCATAATCGCGGACCGATACCTCCACGGAATTTTCGCCCTCGCCACCGGACAGCTTCACATCGACCTTCTTGCCCTCTTGCCCGTATTTGCAGGCGTTTTCGATGAGATTCTCGAAGACTTCGGTCAGCTCATCGCGGTCACCCCGGACCGTCGCCTTATGCTCGGGAAGATCCAGTGTGATTTCGACGCCGAGATCCCGCGCCAGAGGTGCCAGGCTATCGCGCACATGGCCGAGCAGCGGCGCCAGATCGATCGTCTCGTCGGGAGCGATATGCGATTTCAGCTCCAGCCGGGAGAGCGACAGCAAATCATCGACAAGCCGGCTCATTCGCGTCGCCTGCTCGTGCATGATCATCAGGAACTTTTCGTGTGCCTTGGCGTCGCCACGGGCAGGACCTTGCAGCGTCTCGATGAAGCCGCGCAGCGAGGCAAGCGGCGTTCGCAGTTCATGGCTGGCATTGGCGACGAAGTCGGAGCGCATGCGGTCGATCCGGCGTGCCTGAGAAATGTCGCGGAAGGACAGGATGAACAGTCGGTCGCCTTCGGCCGCGGTCGTATCAGCGGGGGCTATGCGCACAATATAGACCGCGTCCGAAGGAAGTCGCTCGGAATGCTCGATCTGGTTCGGTTTTCCGGTGGCGATCGTTTCACGCACCATATCGAGGATGCCGGGTGAACGGATGCGAGCCGAAAGGTCCGTATCGACCGGGATCGCACCGAAGGCTTTCTCGGCAGCGTGATTCTGCAGCCGGACGATTTCTTCTGACGAAATGACCAGGATCGGCATATCGAGCGCGTTGAATGCAGCGAGCAGCACACCAAGGTCGGAGGTGGCCGAAGCCGTTGCAAAGACAACCGGCGGTCCGGGCGGCGCCGTTTCGACCTGCTGGTTGAGAAGTGCGATCATCAGCACCAGCCAGAACAAGACGACGGCCACAACATGAACGCCGGCAAATATCAGGCCAGCGCCGACGACAAGCGACAGAAGGGCCGCCCAACGTCTGTCCCTCAGCGTCTTCCTGACTCTGATCGCAATCGTCTTCATGGTGTTCAAGGGCGTATCTTCCGATTCCATATCGACCGCTGATATCCCGGTTTCATGACATGGATTTCACGACGTGCTTGAATTCGCAATGCGTTTATGGCCTGCTCCCCGAAAATCGCAGGCATGGCGTAGCGTGGTGGAGGCAGGCATGGGTGATATCAGCATTGCGGTGGCGAAGAACGCGCCGGTCGAACTTGAGATCGATGGCAAACGCCGCGTGTTCGACGTCGATGACCCGAAATTGCCTGACTGGATCGAAGATGAGGCGCTGGCGTCCGGTGGCTTTCCCTATGACAAGAAGCTGAAAGGCGAGGAGTTCGACAGGGATCTGGAGAAGCTGCAGATCGAACTCGTCAAGGTCCAGTTCTGGCTGCAGGCCAAGGGAAAACGGGTGCTTGCGCTTTTCGAGGGCAGGGACGCCGCCGGCAAGGGGGGCACGATCTATGCCACCCATTCCTACATGAACCCGCGCAGTTCAAGGGTTGTGGCGCTCACCAAGCCGACGGAAACGGAAAGCGGCCAATGGTACTATCAGCGCTACATCACCCACTTCCCGACGAAGGGCGAGTTCGTCATGTTCGACCGCTCCTGGTATAACCGGGCGGGCGTCGAGCCCGTCATGGGCTTTTGCACGCCGGAGCAATACGAGACCTTCTTCCGCCAGACGCCCCGCTTCGAGGAACTGATCGTCGATGATGGCATCTTCTTCTTCAAGTTCTGGCTCGATATCGGCCGCAAGATGCAGCTGAAGCGCTTTCATGACCGGCGCCATGATCTCCTGAAGGTCTGGAAGCTCTCGCCGATGGACATCGCGGCGCTCGACAAGTGGGACGACTATTCGAAGAAGCGCGACCGGATGCTGAAGGAAACCCACAGCAAGGACGCGCCCTGGACTGTGGTTCTTGCCAACGACAAGCGCCGCGCCCGTTTGAACGTCATCCGCCATATCCTGAACGCGCTGGATTATGACGGCAAGGACAAGGAAGCGATCGGCAAGATCGATGACAGGATCCTCGGTTCTGGCCGCGATTTTCTGAAGTAATCCGCGGCTTATTGGCCCGGCAGGATGCGAACGGCAAAAAGATTGAGGCTTGCGCCCGAGCCGGTGACATCGCTGCTGATGACGATGCTGCCAGGCTCCTTCGGTGCAAGACTGCGATCGAACGTTACCTTGAACAGCATATCGATCTTTTCGTCGTTCAGCGTGAAGCGGTGGCGGCCACATTCGCCCAGCGTGCTGAAATCACATTCCACGGAAAACTGGGTGGTTTTGCCCATATCGGCCTGTACCGTGAGCGCCAGCGTCGAGGTCTTGCCGGAAAGCTGTTCGAGGATGGTCGCAGGAATCTGAATGTGCACATCGCCGCCCGCATCGACATTGCTGGAGATGATCCGCAGGTGTTGGCCGGCTTCATCGCTGACGAGATCGGCGGATGCCTGCGGCCCTGTGGTCGGAGCTTCCCCGTCACCCGGTTTGTAAACATCGATCCAGTCGCTGGTGAAACCGGATTGTGTTCCAAGTGTCGGCAGGCCGGGCGCGCCGCTGAAATCCTCGGAACTCACCCTTGCCGGCGGGTTGGCAACGCTGGTGTCGCGTTCCGCGGCGGTTTGCAGCAATCCGCTCGACACGACCCACCAGCCTGCGGTCCCGAAGGCTGCGACCAGGACCGTCAATACCATCAGGAAAGAAAGCAGCCTGCTACGCCGGCGCCGCTTCCTGGGTGGTTCCTGTACCCCGGCTGCCTGTCCGCGTTTCTCTTTATGAAGTGCTGGGTCGGCCTGCGGTGACCGGGCAACGATTTCGTCGGCTCCCAGCTGCGGTTCCGCGCTCACCGGTGCATCGGTGCTGCGAGCCGTCGAGCGGCGGTCGGCACGCAAGTCGCCAAAGCTTGCTTCGTTGCGGTTGGCGGCCACCATCCCGTCATGACGACCGGGGGCAATATCCAGGCTGTCATCGATCGGTGGGGCGGAATCTTCTGCCGGTGATGTTTTGGCTGCCGGTGCCTCGACCGTCACTTCGGTCGACACCTGCATTTTCAAATTGGCGCGTTCTTCGTTTTCGATGGCATGGATCAGGACTTCCAGCCGATGGCGCTGCTGAGCGATCACCTCGGCGTCGTGGACATCCTGTTTGCGAAGGCCGGCTTCCAGGGCGTTGCGCGCGGACTGGTAGATGCGCGCGCGCATTTCCGGGCTTGTCCGGTCGGAGCGCTCCAGCGCTTGCCGTATGGCCGTTTCCAGTCCGCTCACTTTCGTCCTTTCACCGCCGGCCCATGCCGAAGTCTTCAAAATAGCCCCGCCTGCACTCCCGTTGGGTCTGCGGCAGCTATCCGTAAACGCCTGCCAGCCGCAAATGTGCCCGCCAGCAGCTACCTGATATTAACGATTGGGTAACGGTTGCCGACCCAATCCGCAAGTCTCGACGGCGCCAACCCTCGTGGAGGGTTTCGATAATCCCCGGCATTTGACGATCCATTTGCCCTTGGGCATCTAGGCAAAAGCCTGTCGCGCTGCTACAAAATCTTACGTTTACGCAAACGTCAAAATTGATGAAGGAGGAAAAATTCGATGTCCCTGCCAGCCATTCTCAGCGGAACGACACGCCTGCCGGTCGTTGCTGCCCCTCTCTTCATCATCTCGCATCCTGCCCTGACGCTCGCACAATGCAAGGCCGGCGTCGTGGGTTCCTTTCCCGCTCTGAATGCTCGTCCACACTCTCAGCTGGATGAGTGGCTGGCGGAGATTACGGAAGATCTTGGCGCCTACAACACGAAGAACCCCACCCGCCCTGCGGCACCGTTTGCCGTCAACCAGATCGTGCACAAGTCGAATGCGCGGCTGGAACAGGATCTGATGCTGTGCGTCAAATACAAGGTGCCGATCGTGATCTCGTCGCTGGGTGCTGTTCCGGAGGTCAATGCCGCGATCCATTCCTATGGTGGGATCGTGCTGCATGACGTGATCAACAATCGCCACGCCAACTCCGCCATTCGCAAGGGGGCTGACGGCCTTATCGCCGTTGCCGCCGGCGCAGGCGGTCATGCCGGCACGCTTTCTCCGTTTGCCCTCATCCAGGAAATCCGCAGCTGGTTCGACGGGCCGCTTCTGCTTTCGGGCGCAATCGCAACCGGGGGCGCGGTCCTTGCGGCGCAAGCGATGGGCGCCGACATGGCCTATATAGGCTCGCCCTTCATTGCCACCAACGAAGCCCGCGCCAGTGATGCCTACAAGCAGATGATTGTGGATAGCAGTGCTGCCGATATCGTCTATTCCAACTTCTTTACCGGAATTCACGGCAACTATCTGAAGGGCTCCATCGAGGCCGCTGGAATGGACCCCGTAGCGTTGCCGGAAGCAGATCCGTCGAAAATGGATTTTGAAACCGCCACTAGCGGTGCAAAGGCCTGGAAGGATATCTGGGGCAGCGGCCAGGGCATCGGCGCCGTCAAGGCCATAACGCCTGTCGCCACGCTCGTCGAACGGCTGGAAAGCGAATACACGGCCGCCCGCAGGCGCCTTGCCCTTTAAGGCTTGCGGTTCTTTTTCCACGCTACAGAGGGCACTGATCAAAATCCGGGCTTGAATTCCGGAAAGTTTGCTTGTATCAGCGCCTCACATTCGTTCGCAGGACGTGTCCGCGAACGCTTTGAGCCGCTTTAGCTCAGGTGGTAGAGCACATCATTCGTAATGATGGGGTCGCAGGTTCGAGTCCTGCAAGCGGCACCATAATTTTTCAACAAAATGAACACGTTACGGCGGGTGTCTTTTTCAGCACCACGACGCTGCTAGCTGGCGATCGGGGCGGGCGGGGTAGTTTCGGGATTGTGGATACCCTTGGATTGGGTGTATTTTCTTTTTTGAAATCGCCATCAATTCCGTTTTTCTTATTTAGAAAGTGTATATATGATCCCGTTCGATATCGATCGGGGTGATTGGGATGGAGGTTCCAGGCACCCAATCCGGTATCGGGGTACGCCAATCCAACAGAGCAGTGCCCATAGGCTTTCACGACCACCTCGCATTTGGATATTTTTCTGACGCTGATTTTTCGGGCTATCGCGGTGGATCGCGCCACCATGGCCACGGAGCAATTCAGCCAGCACACCAAAAGGGGATATCAATGAAAAACTTCGTGACACTCATCGCTGCGACGTCGGTAGTGCTTCTGTCTGCGACGGCAGCCTACGCAGAAAATCCGGTCCCCAAGGCGAGTGATGTGCTTGTCAAATATGGGGAGGTCGAAGGCTGGACCGTCTATGCAAATCAAACCCGCGGGGATTGCTTGATCGTGAGGGACTTCGGCCTGGGGTCGGTGCAAATGGGCGTTACCGCCAACCAGGAGGTGGGATATCTTGGTGTGTTCACAAAAGTGGATATCGGCTTTCAGGATAATGCCAAGTCGGAAATCTTCGTCTCCATGGGCGGCCACCTCTATGCTGGTGTTGCCACCAGCACTCACGGCGAACTCAAGGGCGGATATTCTGGCGGTTACATCTTGACGGATGACCCGAATTTCAAGCGCGACGTGGCGAAGAAATACGAGATGATCGTGTTTCCAGAAACCAAGGGAACCTTTGTCGTCGACCTGAAGGGGACTTACAAGGCAATGGCAATGGGCACCAAGTGCCTCAAGAAATGACTGGCCGCTGATATCGCCGTCGAGCGACGTTCGTTCACCGTCTGTGGATCTCATGATCCCGCAGAACTGGCGACTGAGTAACACGTTCGCCGGCGTCACCCATTGCGGCTGCTCAATCTGAAAGATCTGCGACGTCACGGACATTCAGATGGTTCGGGGCCTCCAAGCGATACCGCTATCTGCTGCAAAGAATTGGCATGCCGATCGCACCTCAACGGTCGTTTCGTCCGTAAGCGGCGCCATTCGCGTCACTTCTGCGCGGAGTTATTCGTCGCCCGCCAGCGAATTCCCCTCGGCTACAAATCTATGAGCCCTTGAGCCTTGTCGTTGTGGTCTCTATGGAAACAGAACATCGCCATGAACAATCGGATGGTCTGCCATGAATCTCGACGTCCAGGAACTCAACGGAGCCTGCCACTGCGGCACCGTTATGTTCAATGTAAAACTGAAGGATGGTCTGCGTACGGCTCGGCGCTGCACCTGCTCCTATTGTCAGCTGAAAGGCGCCGTGGCGGTCTCCGCGGCAAAGGACGGAATTACCGTGCTCGCAGGTGGCGAGACGCTCACCAGGTACCAGTTCAACACCAGGGCCGCAGAGCATTATTTTTGCTCGACATGCGGCATCTACACGTTCCACAAACCGCGCTCCAACCCGGATTTCTATGGGGTCAATGCTGCGTGTCTTGAGGGAGTGAGCCCTTTCGACTTCGGAGAGCTACCCGTCAATGACGGTATCAATCATCCAATGGATACCCAGGGCTCGGCAGGTCCCCGACGCGCGGGAACCCTGCGCTACATTCCTGCGAAATGAGGAAACGCGACGCGAACCCGGCAGTGGCAAAACGTGCCGTACCGGGTTTTGTCTCGAACGCGATGGGGGAACCTTAGGGTAGGGCCAACCGTTGTCACCTTGATTAACAAGGTTTTAAACATGCGCCCGATTTTCATCGTCCTGCTTGGATCGATCCTCAGTATTCTCGTCGTAAAATATGCCAACAATTCGCTGGCAAACGACGTTCCGCTGGCCACGCCTGAAAATGCCGCAACGACGCTCTGATGCGGCTCCGCTGAGCAATACCTCACATCCCGGATCTGTAAGCCCGGCTTCCTTAAGATTGCAAAAAGGCCCTCGCCGAGATCGGCAAGGGCCTTAAAATTACTCGGAGCGTTCGAATTCCACGAGCATATGCAGCATGCCTGCTTTCTGCTCGGGATCAACGGACTTACCGTAAAATCAGCTCATTTCCGCATGCCAATGGTGGTTCGGTCAGTGTGTCCGGTCCGTCGGAATTGTCGAGGCCGTTATCGAGACAGGATCGCTGGCTGGAAAAGTGCCTTCGAGCCCCTCGTCGAGTTGCTCCTCCATGGTGCCGGTATCGCCTGCAGCGCGTGCGCTGCGACGAGCTTTCATGGCTTCTTCTGCGCCACCTTCCTTGTCGCCGCCGGAATTGGCGGTGTCCATCAGGACGGATTTGGCCTTTTCGATCGCATTCAGCCGATTGAGACTATCATCAGCGCCGGTGGGCATGGTGACGGATACGACCTCGCCATGATCGCCGACGAATTCAACCGTAAATCCCATCTTGCCACCCTGTTCGGGAATGACCTGTGTGCCGACAACGTGCATGTGAGCCTCCTGTTTGAAATATCTCCTCTCATCAAACGAGAAGCTGGTCTCAATGGTTCCGCGGCAAAGCAGAACGTCGGTAAGACGCACATGAAAACGCCCGCAAGAATGCGGGCGTTTCACGAATCCCTCGAAGGAGCAGCTGTATCTGCTTACGCCTTGACTGACCGCAAGGCCTGCGCGAAGTCTTCAAGCAGATCGGCGCTATCTTCGATGCCAGCGGAGAAGCGGACTGTGCCTGGGGAAATTCCAAGCTCGGTGCGCGCCTCGTCAGAAAGGTTCTTGTGCGTCGTGGTTGCCGGATGGGTGATCAGGCTCTTGGAGTCGCCAAGGTTGTTGGAAATCACGGTGATATCGAGCGCGTTTTGAAGCGCGAAGGCTGCTTCCTTGCCACCCTTCATCTCGAAGCAGACGAGCGTTGAGCCGCCGGTCATCTGGCGCGCGATGATATCAGCCTGCGGATGGTCCTTGCGGCCCGGATAGATCACCTTCGCTATCTGCGGCTGCTCGGCAAGGAAATCGGCGATGCGGGCTGCATTCTCCGTCTGCTGGCGAACGCGCAGCGGCAGCGTCTCGATGCCCTTCAGGAGCGTCCAGGCGTTGAACGGCGAGAGTGCCGGGCCGGTGTGGCGGAAGTAGTCGTGCAGGTTCTCGTTGATCCAGTCTTTGCTCGACAACACGACCCCGCCGAGGCAGCGGCCCTGGCCATCGATATGCTTGGTGGCCGAATAGACGACGACATGGGCGCCGAGTTCCAGTGGTTTCTGAAAAAGCGGTGTCGCAAACACGTTGTCGACGACGACCGTCGCGCCGATCGCATTGGCGATCTTGGCAACACCTTCGATATCGACGACTTCGAGCGTCGGGTTGGTCGGGCTTTCCAGGAATAAGACCTTGGTATTCGGGCGAACGGCAGCTTCCCAGTTGGCGAGATCGCGGCCATCGACCAGCGTGCATTCAACGCCATATCTGGGCGCCAGCGTCTCAACGACATAGCGGCAGGAGCCGAAGAGGGCGCGAGCCGCGACGATATGATCACCGGCCTTGACCTGGCAGAGGATTGCGGCAGAGACAGCGGCCATGCCGGACGCCGTGGCGCGGGCGTCCTCGGCGCCTTCCAGCATGCACATGCGCTTTTCGAACATGTCGTTGGTCGGGCTGCCGTAGCGGGCGTAGATGAACCCGTCGGTCTCGCCCTTGAAGCGTGCCTCAGCCGCTTCCGAGCTGTCGTACACGAAGCCTTGGGTCAGGAAGATGGCTTCAGAGGTTTCGCCGTGGTTCGACCGGGTGGTTCCACCATGAACGAGCTGCGTTGCCGGGCGCCAGTTTTTGCTCATCATTCGTCTCTTTCAAAACAAAAAAACCGGCCGCAAAAGCAAGCCGGTCCGAGACCCGGCCTTTTTAGCTACTTATTTAACGTGGCTGCAAGCCGACCGGCCAAATCACCACGGGATAAAGCTGCAATACTGCCGTTCCCGGCTTGCGTCAATTCCCCAGGTTTGGTTTCTCTGAAGGGAAACCTAATGGAATGTTCATGGCGCGCGAAACAGGAATATTGGCGGACCGGGCGATCGCCGCTCTCTTCGACGAGGGGCGGCTTGCAAGCGAGGCCGCGCTCGATACGGATCAGATCCAGCCCGCC
The DNA here is from genome assembly GCF_030814475.1 of Pararhizobium capsulatum DSM 1112. Taxonomy (NCBI): domain Bacteria; kingdom Pseudomonadati; phylum Pseudomonadota; class Alphaproteobacteria; order Hyphomicrobiales; family Rhizobiaceae; genus Pararhizobium; species Pararhizobium capsulatum. Next base: position 1,030,136 of record NZ_JAUSVF010000001.1, read on the forward strand.
AGTCTCGACCTGCGTCTCGGCTCGAAAGCCTTTCGCGTGCGCGCCAGCTTCATGCCAGGCCCTGGCCATCTCGTCGCCGACAAGCTCGACCGGCTGAAACTTCATGTGATCGATCTTTCGGAAGGCGCGGTGCTGGAGACGGGCTGTGTCTATATCGTTCCCCTAATAGAAAGCCTCGATCTGCCGGCCGTGATGTCTGCCTCGGCCAATCCGAAGAGCTCGACCGGTCGTCTGGATATTTTTACCCGCGTCATCACCGATCGCGCCCAGGAATTCGACAAGATTCCCGCCGGCTACAAGGGGCCGCTTTACCTCGAAATCAGCCCGCGGACCTTTCCGGTCATTGTGCGCCGTGGCTCGCGTCTGTCGCAGATCCGCTTCCGTATCGGCCATGCGCTGTTGACGGAGACCGAGGTGATGGCGCTGCATGAGAGCGATATTCTTGTCGCCAGCGAAACGCCGAATGTCTCGGGTGCCGGCATCGCGCTTTCGATCGATCTGAAGGGTACGGGCGTCGATGGTCTGATCGGCTATCGCGGCAAACACCACACCGCCGTCGTCGATGTCGACAAGAAGGCGGAGCATGGGATCTTCGATTTCTGGGAGCCGCTCTACAGCCGCGGTCGTGACGAGTTGATCCTCGATCCTGACGAGTTCTACATCCTCGTATCGCGCGAAGCAGTCCACGTGCCGCCGCTTTACGCTGCGGAGATGACGCCGTTCGATCCGCTCGTCGGCGAGTTCCGCGTCCATTACGCCGGCTTCTTCGACCCCGGTTTCGGTCATGCCTCTGCTGGTGGGACGGGAAGCCGCGCCGTGCTGGAGGTGCGCAGCCACGAGGTTCCCTTCATTCTCGAGCACGGCCAGATCGTCGGCCGTCTGGTCTATGAGCATATGATGGAGCGCCCGGAGGGTCTTTATGGCCTGCTCGGCACGTCCAACTATCAGGCGCAGGGTCTGAAACTCTCCAAGCATTTTCGCTCGGAATAGGTGTCGGGTCAGACGGTTCCTGAGTGCCCATCACTCTTGACAGCCAGCCGCTGTTGGTGGAAACCTCAAGGTGTTGCGGGTATGATGTAATGGTAGCTTGTCAGCTTCCCAAGCTGATCGCGCGGGTTCGATTCCCGCTACCCGCTCTAGTGAACGCCGTCCCACATACCGCTTGCTAAAGGTTGAACCGAAGCGCATTGTCGCGCCTTCGGCAGCAAATTATACAGGCGCTGCCGCTTGAGGGTCAGATGCCCTCGCCTCAACAAAGGAGGACGATATGTCTTCCAGCCATCACCAAAACTTTCTGAAAACCATGCAGCTCAGATCAATCAGCCGCTCCGCGCCGGCGTTGACCGATGCTGCGGCAGAATTGCATGGCGCGCCCTTGCCTTTTCTTTCGGGTCGGTTTCAGCTCGGTGCCGAAAATGAGCCGATTGTTGTCGGTCTGTCGGTAGGCTCTCAAAACGCGCCTTTGCCTGCCGCTCGCGTGACGTCTTACCCGCCGGCCGGGATAGCAGTTTATAACTGGGCTGATGGGCCTGGGGCCTGGTGGCGGTTTCTTCAACCTTCGCCACCGATGTCACCCACGGAAGAGGGTGTATGAGATGCACAAGGGAACTGCACTTTCCGGGACATTGATGCTCATCATGATCAAGTCATCGCTGGTTTTGTCTCTTATCTTCGTCGCCTATTTCGCATTGAAGTAGGCGCTGCCGCCCAATATCTGGAGCCCCGATGTCACTTTCATTTCCCAATACTGCCCGCAGCTATGATGAAACCCACATGCGCGTTCGCTTTACAGGCTACGACGGCATGTTCGAGGTTAAATGCTTCGTCTCCGTAGACGTGTTTGCCGGAGAACTGGCGCCGCGCACCACGACCGAAAACGCTTATCTGGCGGCATTCGATGGAATGCGTGCGAGGATCATGGAAATTGCAAAATCCGTCTACAGGTCCAAGCGACAGGCGACTATTCTGCTGGACAGGTCGCATTTCCGCTGAAACGCGTGAAACTGTACGGCTGTCACCAAAGGCTCGTCTTTCAAGCGTTCCTGTCGCGTGTTTCGCGCAGTTCCCTCAGGCGGGTTGTTTTTGCCACTTCAGCGGCCTTCTGCGTGCTGATCACGCGGAATGCAACGGCTTTCACCTGATCAAAGTCGCCGATCGCCGACGGACCTTTCGGTCTGCGGGTTTTGTCGAGGATCGCTTTCTGTTCCATGTCTCAATCCTGTCTCTTGATCTGCTTCTTATCCCTGAGGAGCGCGAATTCAATTTCGGACGACGTTACCTGCAACATCTGACGTGTCGCGGAGCGGGTTTCCAGCGACGGAATTTCGAGTTGGGCTCTCACCGTCTTGTAAGCGACAAACGACAAGCCGGAAATCTGCTCTTCATCAATGGTAAAGCGATAGGATCCCGCCGCCAGCGGGGCAGCCTGCGCCTCGACAAGGAAGGTATGATGGAAAGTTATCTTTGTCTCGGTGGTGCGCTCAGGATTTAATTGCGCGATCATAACGGATCTCTTTCGTTGCTTATGGGGACTTAGAGTTTGTTAGGGAAAAGTGGAAACCGGTTTTCCCGAAAAGACAAACGAAAACAAAAGAATACAGAGGATGTCTGGTTCAATCTGAACCAGACATCCTCTGGAGAACTCATCGAGGCGGTTTTGCTGCGCCGCCTTCGTTTTCCCAGTTTGCCAGGGCGGCCTTTGCCTCGCGTCTTAGTCGTGCCTTCGCGGCGAAACGGTCTGCCGACGGAATCGTGCCAGCTATGATCCGTCGGATGACAGTATCCTGCTCATCCCTATCCACGCCGATATCGGCTTTCAGGTGGGAGGTAGCGTAGTCCGCACGTTTGAGTATCGACAGCAGGCGAACGCGATGACGCTCCAGACGCTTCAATCCTTCTACGGCGAGGTCTTTTACCAAAGCCATCGCTCCAGAATGAGAAAGAGGACGAAGGCAAAACTTACGCCGACGACGGCCAGAGAGGCCGCGTCCTGATAACCGTATATCTGCTTGAGGTTGGAAGACATGACGTCCTCCTTTATTGGGGCGAAGGCATCTCGGCCTCTAAGCGACAGCGCCCGCACAAATTGCTGTCGAGGTGATGACAGTGCGCTTTAGGCAGTCCATTAGCAACTCAAATTTGGAAACGATGACAGCTGAGTATTTGGCTTCAGTTCTGCCTTCCTCCCTATTTCCTGGCCGTCGGCACATGCGGCGTCTTGTTCCAGACGAAGGGCTTGAAGCGCAGCTCGAACACGGCCCGCCATGCAGCGAGCGACAGCGCCAGCCAGTAGACAGGCGTGAGCATCCAGCGCCATCCAACCGAGCGGCGTTCTTCCCTGCTCATTCGCACGCGGCCAAGGGCTATGAAGATGACATAGCTGCCGAAGATGTTGACGATATCGGCGACAAACAGCCAGAAGGAGAGAGCACCCTCCGTGTGGCTACTCTGCTCCATCATCAGCCAGCCGAGATAGACAATGAAGGCGAGCACGACGGGGTGGCACAGCGATGAAAACAGCATGCCGCCGATCAGCACGTGAAAGGCGAGGAAGCCCGTCCAGCCCATTTCCTGTCTGAGCTGCCGGGGCTTGCGCATCTGCACCAGCCAGGTCTGCAGCCACCCCTTGAACCATCGGGTACGTTGCTTCAGCCAGATGTCGATGTCGGTCGGGGCATCCTCGAAGGTCGGCAGCGAGATGACTCTCGACCGGTAGCCCATCCGGTAGAGCCGCATGCCGAGATCGGCGTCTTCCGTGACATTGTAAGGATCCCAGCCGCCGAGCTGCTTCAGCGGGGCAGTTCGGAAATGGTTGGACGTGCCGCCGAGCGGTAGCGGCAGCCTTGCAGATGAGAGCATGGGCAAAAGGCTACGGAAAAGCGCGGAATATTCGAGCGCGAACAAGCCGCTCAGCCAGGATTGCTCCGCATTGGTGATCACGAGCGGCGCCTGGATGCAGATCGTTCGGCGGCTCATCCGGCAGAATGCAGCATGTGCCTCCTTCAGTTGTCCCGGCGCAGGGCGATCCTCGGCGTCATAAACCGCAAGCAGGCTGCCGCGGACGCCATTGAGCGCGTAAGTCAATGCTTTCGGTTTGGTCCGCGGGTTGCGAACCGGAACCCGGATGATTTCATATTCCGGCGGTAGGTTCATTGCCTCAAGAAGCGTGATCGTACCGGCATCGAATTCTTCGCAGACGAGTTTGATGTCGAGCCGCGAGCGCGGCCAGTCCAGGCGGTTCAATGCTTCGATAAGCTGGGGGACAACCGCTTCCTCACGATAGAGAGCCACGAGCACGGAATAGATCGGCAGAGAATGCTCTTTGGGAAGGCTTCGTAGCCGCCGGGTGCGATGCCGGCGTTCGCGCGCCTGCGCGGAAAAGAGTGCAACGACACGCAGAAGGAAGTTGGACAGGAACAGCAGGCTGAAGAGGATGTGAGCAATCAACATCGACGCGGAGGGTGCCGTGAGAATGCCGGAAATGATTCCGGCTGCAGCAATGCCCGAATAGAAGCCCTGCCTTCCCCAGAAGATGATGCGGGCGCTGTGCAGCGGCATCGTTTCGGACAATCGCCGCGCAGCCTCTCCGACCCGGCGCGTTCGACCGGCATGCCAGGCAGCGCGGCGGATTTCCGAGCGGGTCGAGATCGCCAGCCGGGATCGAAGCTCCGGACTGCGTTGCAGCCGCTGTTTCAACTCTTCAACCTGTGAAAGCCGTGGTGCCATGACCTGAAGCGGCCGGGCGAGGGGCGGCTGGAGCAGCAGGGTTTCCGGTTGGCTGAGTTGCGTGTCCAGCCCAGGCGCCCATCATTCACCGTTGTAAGGTCTACGTTCTTCAGGAAGGTAAGGCCCAGCTGCTCGGACAGGGCTTCGAAATAACTCGCCTCATCCAGCGCCCCGCTGGCCAGCAGTTCATCCTCGATCGTTGTGCCGTGGGAGATCGCGAGCTGCAAGGCGCGTGCGATTGTCGGCTTGCCGATCCCCATTTTCAGCAGAAGCCGGCCTTCCTCCTTCAGCGCCGGGGATGCCTCACGGCCGATCATGCTTTCGGTCGCAATAGTGGGAGTACCGCTGTCCTTTGCGGTAGCCATTCCCGAATTGTGCGGATATTCTGCGAAGCGCATGAAACTCCGTGGCCGAACCCGGCGCGTTTCTTGTCTCTGAAAGATTGTGACCCCGGAAAGAAATTAATGCGGCGCGCCCGTTACGCATCCTTAAAATTTTATGGGTTTTTCGCCTGTTGCGTGCTTTTGGTTGCATCTTTTGCACAGGCGCAATCCCTTTCGGTTGCGAAATCCGCCCGGGCGTCAGGCGCCGAAAATTCGACGGCCGATCTGCCGCTGCTGTTTGATAGTCGTGAACGCATCGCTAAGCCGGATTTGAGCGCTCTGGCGCGGCTGCGCTTTCTGACGACGGTCGATTTTCCGCCCTTCAATTTCATCGATCAGTCCGGGCGTCTCTCGGGTTTCCATGTCGATCTCGTGCGTGAAATCTGCCGCGATCTCGAGATTGAAGACAAATGCCAGATCCAGGCTGTGGCCTATGGCGATCTTCTGTCCGCCCTTGAAGGTGATCAGGGGGAAGCGGTCATTGCAGGCCTTGGCATTACGCCGGAGTTGCGCCAACGCTTCTCGTTCTCCCGTGTCTATATGCCTTTGCCGGCGCGCTTTGCCGGCAACCGCCGCCTGGTCGGGGCGGATACCACGCTTACGACCCTCGCCAGCAAGGCGGTCGGCGTCGTTGCAGGCACCAGCCATGACGCCATGGCCCATTCATTCTTTCCTGAGATGGCAATCAAACCGTTCGAAACCCGCCAGGCCATGCTCGATGCCCTTAAGAAGGGCGAGGTCGCAGGCGTCTTCTCCGACGGAATGCAACTGTCCTTCTGGACGACAGGGACTGAGGCTGCCGGCTGCTGCGTCCTGATGGAGGGCGCTTATTTCTCGCAGCGGTTTCTTGGCGAGGGGCTGGCGATCCTGAACCGCAAGGCCGATCCCGCCTTGACCCAGGCGCTCAATCACGCACTGCTCAATCTGTCCCGCAGCGGCCGGCTGAACGAGATTTACACACGCTATTTTCCAACCGGCATCTACTGACAGCCTTGCCGCTGTAGGCAGCTATTTGCGGAACCGGGCAATCGCTGCGCGCTCGATTGCAGCACAGGTCAGCTTGTCGAGGTGGAGCCGGTCCCGCAGCAACTGCAGGAGCCTGATCTCCTCCTGCCGCAGGGCAAGATCGGCCGCCGCGATTTCGACGGCAAGGGCGTAGGCCGTATCGTAAAGGCGAGCGGGCAGAGCCTCACGCACCAGTTCGAGTGCAATATCCAATCCCTCGGGCCCGCCAAGCATTTGTGCACAGTCGCGGGCGATCTCAACCAGTCGCCCGTCATCGAAGCCTTCGAAAACCGGCAGAAAACGGGAAAGCCGGCCGATACGCTCAAGCTCGCCATCCGTCATGGTCCGGTCGACGGCGGACATCATGACCATGACATGGACGAGGGCTTCGTGTTGCGTAAGCGTAGCGTTCATTATTCTTTCCCGGCTCATGGCTTTCCGATATGCCACGCCACGTAGGTATATCCGCGGTCGATTGCAATCCCGAGACATGTCGGCCTGCGAGAAGTCGCAGATTCTATTGCGCCGGCTCGGTCAGGGCGTCGGCAGGTTCCGCCGTATCATCCATCAAAAACGGCTCGACGATTTCGTCGCGCGGATCGTCGCCATAAAAGCCGCGCTTCTCCGTCTGGGCAGTCCTGATGCTGTCGGCAAAGGCCGAGTTTGCTGCAGGTTCAGCCCATCCATTTTCGGCGAGCCATTGCGCCGGATCGATATCACCGATGCTGCAGCGCGCCGTCACCGTTCCCTCCCAGCTGGCGTCCGGAACGGCGCATGTCATCGCGCGGGCTCGAAGGAAGTTGCGGAATGCCGTGCGCGCGACAGTACCGCATGGCCAAGCCGAAGTTCCTTCGCCGCATTGCCGTTCAGCCGATTGCGGCCCCAGCCCCTCAAGCTGCAGCGTGCCGTTGCCGAAGCGAATGGTACCGGCCGATAACGCCACGGGATGGCGCAGAACCTGCGGTCCGGGTTCTGGTTTGGTCATTGTTTCCGACAGGGGCTTGCGGGGTTCAATACGCTCAAGCGGTTTGCTGGTCACGTCATCCGGCGTGCCCAAGGTCAGGGGTTCGCTTTCGACCGATGTGTCGGGGGTAGGTGCTGTTGCATCGGGCAGCGCGGGCACGTCGTCCTGTTCCTCGGCTGTTCCCATGTCCTCCATCGTCGGCGTATCGAGCGTGAATTCGGGCGTTGCCGCGCTCTCCGTGCCCTGGATCGTGGCATTGCCCGCAAGGAGGATCAGCGCCGTAAGGCCGATGGCGCCCAGGCCACCCGCCAGTGTCAGGAGTTGCCGCTTCATGGAGGAAAACTGTCCTATTGGCTGGCCCAGATGATCCGGGCAATCCATTCGATTTCGTTCATCTCGAAAGTGCGGTTCGGATGTTCCGGGTTGAGTGACAGAAGTTCGATGCTGCGCGCCGTCTGGCGCATCAGGACCTTGGCCATGACTTCCCCTTCGCTGGTCTTGACCACCACCCGGTCGCCGCGGCGGGTCTGGGCGCCCGGTTCGACGATCAGCACGTCGCCGTCCCGGTAAAGCGGCAGCATGCTGTCTCCCTGGATCTCGAGTGCATAGACACCGGCCTGGGCATCGGGGGATGCCGGAAACTCCACGACATCCCAGCCCTGGCCTGCTGGAAAACCGCCATCGTCGAAGAAACCGCCGGCGCCCGCCTGGGCAAAGCCAAGCAGCGGGATCGAGCTGATCTGCGGCGGAAACACACCGTCTGGAATATTGCTCGCTACCTGTCCGGCCACTTGTCCGGGCCGCAGGAAATCCATGAACTGGTTGATCGTCGAGCCCGTCGCATCCAGCACCTTTGCGATCGATTCGGTCGAGGGCCAGCGTTCGCGCCCATCCGCCGAATGGCGCTTGGACTTATTGAAGGACGTCGGGTCGAGGCCGGCGCGGCGGGCAAGGCCTGACGGCGACAGCTGATGTCGCTCGGCCAGCGCATCGATCGCGCTCCAGATTCGGGCATGTGAAAACATCGGTGTGCCTCCCGCAATCGCCAAGCCGGACGCTCTCCTTGGGAAGGTCACAGTTTAGCGAAACCAGCGAAGGGAGTAAAGGTGAACAGGAAAATAATCCTTTCTTTCGCTGTATGCCGGCTGTCGATTGAAATGAGCCGCGAGCCCCCTATACTCGCTGTCAGCCTTCGTCTTGGTCCTACCGTCGGAAGTCTTTCTTTTGCTCATTCCAGTCAGATCGGAACTGCTGCTAATCCTTGGTGCTCTGGCTGCCATGGCCGGGCTGATGTTCGAACATGATCTGCTTGCGGCCGGCCGGATGGTTTCGCTTGTGGGCGCGGCTGTGTTGGTCGTCGCGATCGTGCTCGTCTCGATGCGGGTTGCTCATCATGCAGAGGTTTTGGCAGCCAAGGTCGGCGATCCCTACGGCACGATGATCCTCACGCTTTCAGCCGTCGTCGTCGAGGTGATCATCCTCGCCATCATGATGAGCAAGGAAACCTCGCCGACACTGGTGCGCGACACAATCTATTCCGCCGTCATGCTGGATGTGAACGGCATTCTCGGTCTTGCGGCGCTGCTCGGTGGCCTGAAGCACGGGGAACAGCCCTATAATGACGATTCCAGCCGCACCTATAGTGTGATGATCCTGACGGCGATGGGCATATCGATGGTGGTGCCGGAATTCGTGCCGCAAGTGAAATGGCATTACTATTCCGCCTTCACGATCGCGGCGATGATGATGCTCTATACGTTGTTCCTGCGCATGCAGGTGGGTCCTCATAGCTACTTCTTTAGCTACAGCTATCCCAAGCGTGGCATTCCCCGTGAAAATCCGGATCTTCCGCCGGAAAACGAACCTGTTAGCGCGTCGATTGTCATGCTTGTGCTGGGCGTGATCGTCATCGGTGTGCTGGCGGAGGTCATGTCGGGCCTGCTGACGGAGGGCTTGAAGGGCAGCGGCGCCCCACCGGCGATGGCCGCCATCGTGGTTGCCGCCATTTCCGCCTCGCCCGAAATCATGACGGCGATGCGCGCGGCGCTGGCAAACCGCATGCAGGCTGTCGTCAATATCGCGCTCGGGGCGTCGCTCTCGACTGTTATCCTCACTGTACCGGTGATGGAGGCGATTGCGCTCTATACCGGTCAACCCTTCATCATGGCGATGAGCCCGGTCCAGATCGTCATGATCGCCATCACGCTTATTGTTGCGGCCATCAATCTCAACGATGGTGAAACCAACGCGATCGAGGGCATGACCCATTTCGTGCTTTTTGCAACGTTCATCATGCTGTCCGTGCTTGGGCTGTGATCCGCTGATATCGTGATTTTTCGCCACAGACGGCCCCTTTCACTGCGGCGTGCGGCAGGCTATCAGCAAGGGTGGCGCGGTTCCGCGCGGGGGTCTTCCATGAACAAGTCCGTGCTGTCCGGCATCCTGCTGACGATGTTTTCCTACTTCCTGTTCTCGATGCAGGATGCCTCCGTCAAATGGCTGGTCGTGGCGTTGCCTGTCTGGCAGATCCTTTTCGTGCGAAGCGTGACGATCCTCGGGCTTTGCCTGGCGATCGGCAGGAGCCAGGTCGTTGCCGATGCCTGGCGTTCGCCGGTGCTGAAGCCGATGTTTATCCGCAACCTGCTGTTGCTCGCCGCCTGGCTTTCCTATTACAACGCGGCGCGTGATCTCGGGCTCGCGGAACTGACGACGCTCTATTATGCCTCGCCCATCCTCATCACCATCCTGGCAGTGCCGATCCTGAAGGAAGACGTTCCACTTCTGCGCTGGATTGCCGTGTTCGTCGGCTTCGTCGGCGTGCTGATCGCCTGCGATCCCATGGGAACGGGAATGAAGCTCAGTCTTCCGGTGCTGCTCGCTCTGCAGGCGGCGGTCTTCTGGGCGATCTCGACCGTGCTTTTGCGCAAGACCGCGCTGCAGGAGCGGACCCTGGTACAGATGACCATCTCCAGCAGCTTCTTCATCGTGTTCACCGGCATGGCGATGACAGTCTACTGGGTGCCGCCGTCTCTTGCCGACCTCGGTCTCATGGCGGCAACGGGGCTGATCGCCGGTCTCGGCCAGTATGCGATGTTCGAGGGCATGCGGCGGGCGCCGGTTTCCGTGCTTGCGCCTTTCGAATATTCCTCGCTCGTCTGGGCCTTTATCTTCGGCTTCCTGATCTGGGGCGATGTTCCCAACAGCGGCGTTATTCTTGGGGCAGCGTTGATCTTCTCGGCTGGCATGATCGTGCTGGCGGGCGAGCGTTTCGGCCGCCGCGTACGTTTGGGATAGGAACCCGGATATTCAGCCCTTGCGGGCAATGAAACCGCGGAAGGCCTGGAGTGTCTCTTCACTGACATGGTGTTCGATGCCTTCGGCATCGATCCGCGCCGTCTCCGGGCTCACGCCAAGGCAGCGCAGGAAGGCTTCGACCGTCTGGTGCCGGGCCCGGCTTTCCTCGGCAACCTTCTGCCCGGCCTCCGTCAGGAAAACGCCGCGATAGGGTTTGCGCGAGACGAGCCCTTCGGCGGCAAGGCGTGCCAGCATCTTGGCGACTGTCGGCTGCGCCACGCCCAGGCGGGCGGCGATGTCCACCTGCCGTGCCTCGTTGCCATCCTCGATCAGGTCGGCGATCAGCTCGACATAGTCCTCCACCAATGCGCCACGCCGGGCTTCGCGGGTCTGCCGGAAACCTTCGGAATGGATGTCCGCATCGGGAAGCGGGCGGGGAACGGAACGGCGAGGCAAGTCTTATCCTTTGGCATGGTCGTCTGAGGTTGATGTCTCATAGCATGGGCTGTGAGTTTTCATAATCCTTTGTCCCTTTGTCCACGACTGCCCCGCGGGCGGGAGAAAAAGCCTCGTCGATACAATATAGCATATTGCATAATGTTGAGCCCTGTCATAGTTTTCAGATACCCGCCCGATTCCGCCCTCCGGAGATTTGAAGCATGTCGAATTCTGAAGCAGCCCTCCCACCGCAACGGGACTGGAGCTTCGCACCTCCGGAGGAGGATGCGCGGCCAAGTCTGCCGGAGGTGAATGCCTCCGTTGCCGTGCCGCAGGGTGGCCTCTGGATCCGGCGCATGCTGGCATTCATGGGCCCGGGCTATATGGTGTCCGTGGGTTACATGGACCCGGGCAACTGGGCGACGGATATCGCCGGTGGTTCAAAGTTCGGCTATACGCTCCTCTCTGTCATCCTGCTGTCGAACCTGATGGCCATCGTGCTTCAGGCCCTTGCGGCACGGCTCGGTATTGCGACAGGGATGGACCTGGCGCAGGCCTGTCGCGCCAGCTATCCCCGGCCGGTCAACTTCGTGCTGTGGCTTGCCTGCGAGGCGGCCATCATCGCCTGCGATCTTGCTGAAGTCATCGGTACGGCCATCGCCCTCAACCTGCTCTTCGGCATCCCGCTGATTGGCGGCGCGCTGATCACCGCGCTTGACGCCTTTCTTGTCCTCTTTCTGATGCAAAGAGGGTTCCGTTTTCTCGAAGCTTTCATCATCGCGCTGCTGATCGTCATCGCAGCCTGCTTCATCATCCAGATCGCAGCCGCTGCCCCGCCGCTGGCCGGCGTGCTCGGCGGCTTCGTCCCGTCTACCGAAGTCGTGACCAATCCGGCCATGCTCTACATCGCCATCGGCATCATCGGCGCGACCGTCATGCCGCACAATCTTTATCTGCATTCGTCGATCGTCCAGACACGCGCCTATGAGCGCACGACGGAAGGCAAGCGGGATGCGATCAAGTGGGCGACGGCCGACAGCACCATCGCCCTGATGCTGGCTTTGTTCATCAATGCAGCCATCCTCATTCTCGCCGCTTCGGTCTTCCACGCCAATGGCCGCACGGATGTCGCGGAGATCGAGCAGGCCTATGAGCTCCTGTCGCCGCTGCTTGGCTTGGGTATCGCCTCGACCCTCTTTGCCATTGCGCTGCTCGCCTCCGGCCTCAACTCGACGGTAACGGCAACACTGGCCGGTCAGATCGTCATGGAGGGCTTCCTGCGGTTGCGCCTGCCGAACTGGGCACGGCGGCTCATCACCCGCGGCATCGCCATCATCCCCGTCGTCGTCGTCACCTGGCTTTACGGGGAAAAGGGCACGGCCGAACTTCTGGTCCTCAGCCAGGTCGTTCTGTCGATGCAGCTGCCCTTTGCCGTCATCCCGCTTGTTCAGTTCGTATCCGACAAGAAGAAGATGGGCGCCTTTGCCATTCCCAGATACGTGGCTGCAATTGCTTGGCTGATTGCTGCGATCATCGTCGTTCTCAACCTGAAGCTTCTCTTTGAGACGTTTTTCGGCTGATACGGTTCTAACCCTGCTTGCCGGCAATCGCCGTGGAAAGGGCGTCGAGCACGGTTTCGATCTCATAGGGCTTTCGGACCACGGGCGCGGAGTTCAGGCTTTCCGGTATGATCGAGCTTTCGCCATAGCCGGTTGCAAACACGAACGGTATACCGCGCCGCGTCAATTCTTCGGCGACGGGAATGGACGTGTCCTTGCCCAGATTGATGTCGAGGATTGCCGCATCCGGTGTCTGGCTGCGCATGATCAGCAGCGCCTCATTCATCGAGTTCGTTACAATCACGTTGGCAAAACCCCGGTCGCTCAGCATGCTCTCCACATCCATGGCGATCAGCATCTGGTCCTCCAGAAGCAGGATCAGGCTTTCGTTGGGAAGCAAGGCCGCGTGCCGGTTCTGGGTTTCCGCCGTCAGGCCGACCCTTGACGCAAGCGCATCAGGCGTCACCCGAACATGCTTTGCCGGCAGCAGGAAGCGGGCGCGCAGGCCTTCCCGCGCATAGTCCACGTCGCTCTCGCCGCCGAGATCGTAAGGGATGCTGCGGTCGAGCAGCGCGGTACCGAAGCCGGTTCGCTCCGGCGGATTGACGATCGGGCCGCCGCTTTCGTGCCAGTTGATGATGCAGTCGCCGCTGGAAGAGATCTGCCAGCTTATCGAGAGCTCGGCACCCGCGGTGGACAAGGAGCCATATTTGGCGGCGTTCGTCGCAAGTTCATGCAACACCAGGGCCATGACGGAAAAGGCGCGTGTATCCAGCGAGATGCCCGGCCCGTCAAACGCGATGGTAGCACCGTTGCCGCGATAGGGGGTAAGTTCTGCATTCAGGAGATCGACGAGCGCACCGCCGCCATCCCCCCGGATTACCTGATCATGGGCAAAGGAAAGGGCCTGGATACGCCCCTTGAGGCTTCCGACATAATCCTTCAGGCTACGACCCTCGTGGATCGGCTGGCCGACCAGCGACTTGATGACGGCAAGAATGTTTTTGACCCGGTGATTGAGCTCTTCGTTGAGCATGCGCTGGCGCACATCCGCCTTGGCGCGCTCTTCGGCCATGATTTCGTTGTGGCGCAGCACGACTTCCACCAGCGAAGCACGGCTCGCTTCGGCGACCTCCCGTTCCTCGTCGGTCCAGGGTTGCGCCTGTCGGTGAACCGATTCCTTCCAGATCGCGAAGCTCTTGCGGGGGGTCAGCCGGTCTCCCAGCGGGCCGCTCTCATAGGATTTGCTTGGGTTGCCGGCCCAGTTCAGGGTCTGCACAAGTTCCTTGCGGAAGAAGAAGAGGTAGTCGCGGGGCAGTTGCGAGAGGGGGATGGCGAGCAGGCCGGCGGCCAGCTGGTAATAGTTTTCCGCTTCCGGGAAATGGCGAGACAGCGAATGGGTAGCCCAGATCCGGCCCTCAGAGATCGAGGTGACGAATCGGGCAAGTGGCGGAATTTCCGCGGGCGACGGCGTTGCGCCATGGGCATGCCAGCGACCGTCGATATAGAGCCCGAAACCGTCGTTCGGGAGCAGTTGGCCGAGGTCCAGCATGTTGTCGCGCAGGAATTCGCCGACATCGCCGGTGCTGCCGAGGCGCAGCATGCCATCGAGATAGCTGCGCGCCCGCGCGGCCGTATCGAGCTTGCGCTTCTGCCGCAGTGCATGAAGATGCAGCGAAAAGAATTCGCCAAACATCTCCGCGGCGACGCGCAGCGCCATGGGCATGGTGCGCGGCGAATAGTGATGGCAGGCGATCAGCCCCCAGAGCTCGCCATCAATGATGATGGAAATCGACATCGAGGCGGAAACACCCATGTTGCGAAGATATTCGCAATGAATAGGCGACACGCTGCGCAGATGGCTGAAGCTCAGGTCCAGCGGCTCGCCCGACAGATCGACAACCGGCTCAAGCGGCACGCTTTTATAGCTTGAATCGGCAATCACGCGGATCGTGTTGCGCAGGTAGAGCGTTCGCGCCTGCTGCGGAATGTCGGTCGCGGGGAAATACTGGCCGAGGAAACTTTCGAGATCGGCGCGCTTCATCTCGCTGATGACCTTGCCGGAGCCATCCCGCTCGAACTGGTAGATCATCACGCGGTCGTAGCCCAGCATGCCGCGGATAAGCCGGGCGGCCTGCTGGAAAAGCGTGTCGGTGTTTTCGATGCTGCTGATGCGTCCGATCAGCGAGCGCGTGAGCCGTAGCGGTGACTCGATTTCACTGCGGGCGGGTTCGAATTCGACGATGACGTTTGACCGGTGGCGATGAACCGAAATATCGAATGCCTTGCCTGACGTCAGCGTCTCGTTGAAGATGAGAACGGGCCGGCGCGCGTCCGTCATCGTGGCGACGGCGTTGCGCAGCGTATGGACGAGCGCTCCTCCCAGCAGGACGTCCGATGCCATCTCGTTGGCAACCGACACACCCAGCATATCAGCTGCATTGCTGGAATGCCGCAGCAGAACCGACAGATTGGTGTCAAAGGCGAGCAAAACACCATGAGGCTGGATGCTGCCCGGAATGTGGATGGGTTCGCGATCGCAGTTCGTGAGATCGACTGTGTAAGGCTGGGTCATCAAACGGCTTTCAGGAAGGCGTCATGGGCGGTGGCGAAGGCCTTGTTGCTGGCTGCAACAGCGCTGCCAAGATCAAAAGGCTCGACCGTTTCCAGAACGGAAAGAAAGCCACGCCAGCCTTCGATATCGCCGCTTTGCAAGGCAAGGTGCCGTGCGCCAAAACTTTCGTTCAAGCCCAGTGCCTCGGCGCGCTTGTAGAGCACGCGCGCGCCGAGCGAAGATCCTTCCAGGACATAGAGCGTTCCGAACAGAGCGTCGCCATCAAGAGGGAAGGGGAACCGGGTTGCGGCCGGGACAGCTATGCCAAGATCGGTCATGTCGCCGGCAATCGCATCGGCGATCATGCGCGGGCGCCAGGGACCGAGCTCCGCGGGCAAGGTTGTTTCCGCAAGGCGATCCTCGATCGGTTTTCTGAAAGCGTAAAGGGAAGCAAGATAGGATCGATAGCTTTCCATCGTGTCGAGAGCGCCAATGGCCTCGTCTACATCCGCATGCGCCTGTGCCGTCCGCTCGCGCATCTGCCAGCGCCTTAAATCTTGTCGCATACGAGGCCCCACTCAGTACCAAGGTTTAACAACGCCCTGCTCAGCCGTTGGTTCCGTCGAGCGTCCATTATTTCGATAAAAAATAATACGACACCGATGACCGATATCATCTTGTGGTAAAGGCGGTTTTCGTCAGCAGCGAGATACCCGATGAAACAGAACATCTATGATGACCCGACCTTCTTTGCGAATTACAGCGCAATGCCCCGTTCCACGGGCGGACTGGAAGCGGCGGGCGAATGGCCCGTCCTGCGGGATATGCTGCCGGATCTGACGGGCAAGCGGGTTCTCGATCTCAGTTGCGGTTTCGGATGGCACTGCCGGTATGCCCGCAGCGCCGGCGCATCTCATGTTGTCGGCGTCGATCTTTCGGAAAGCATGCTCGCGCGCGCCCGCGCCATGACCGATGATGCCGGGATCGAAAGAATTGCCGAACCCGGCGTCACGCCGGAGGCAATCCGCGATCGGCCCGATCTTGCACATGAAAACAGGCGGCCGATCTTCCTGCTGATGTCAGCCAGCGCAAACTGAACCTGCTCTTCACGAGCAGGTGGTCGGAAAGCCCCGCTTTACCGTGAAAAGCAGCGTCTGAACCTTATTTTCGCAACGTGCGATCTCTATATCCGAGCGCAGGATGCGGTGTGCCGCATGGGAAAAGGATAAAGAGAGACGGATGGCAATGCGAAGTTTCGGACGAATTCTTGCGATTGTGGCAATCGCGATGATGACCATTCTGACGGTGGTCGATCTGGCGGAAGCCCGTCGATCCGGCGGTGGCTTCGGCAGCCGTGGCACGCGCACGTTTTCTGCGCCGCCCGTTACCCGCACGGCGCCCAACAATGCCAATTCCATTGACCGCACGATGACGCCGCGACCGGACGGGCAGAGTGCAACCCAGCCCGGTACGAACCTGCCGGGCACGACACAGACCCGACCCGGCGCCCAGCGTCCCGGCGGCTTCTTCGGTGGCTTTGGCGGCTCGATGATCGGTGGCCTGATGATGGGCGGGCTGATCGGCATGATGCTGGGCAACGGCCTGGGCGGCGGCATCGGTTTCCTCGGCATGCTGCTGCAGGTTGCCCTGATTTTCGGCGCGATCACACTCGCCATGCGCTTCTTCAGACGTCGCCAGCAGCCGGCCTATTCGGCAGGCGGAGCTTCGCGTTCTATGCCCAACACTAGGCCCAACACGGGCCCAAGCGCTGGTCCGCTCTACCGCGAACCGGCGGCGGGCGGCGTGAACCCGGGCAAGCCATCGTTCAAGATTCCGCAGATTGGCGGCGGTTCTGCGGTGCCCAAGCGGGCCGCTGTGGGAGCCGATACCGATGAAATCGGCATCGGCGGAGAAGACCTTGATCACTTCGAGACAATGCTGAAGGATGTTCAGGCTGCCTATGGCGCCGAGGACTATGCGGCTCTGCGCCAGCTGACGACCCCCGAAGCAATGTCCTATCTTGCGGAGGAGTTGAGCGACAACGCCACCAGCGGCCTGCGCAACGAGGTGCGCGACGTGCATCTGGTCCAGGGCGATGTCGCAGAGGCCTGGCGCGAAGACGATCGCGACTATGCAACGGTTGCCATGCGTTATGAGAGCATCGACGTCATGCGCGACCGCACGACGGGAAAGGTCGTCGAGGGTGATCCGGATAATCTGACCGAAGCGGTCGAACTGTGGACATTCGTTCGCCGGGGCGGGGGCGATTGGCAGGTCTCGGCAATCCAGGCCGCTGCCTGAATGATCCTGCAAAAGTTTTAGAGTTTGTCAGGGAAAAGTGGGAACCGGTTTTCCCGAAAAGACAAACGGAAACAAAAGAATCTGGAGGATGTCTGGTTCAATCTGAACCAGACATCCTCCAAGAACGGAACAGCCGGTGGGTTATTGCCCATCGGCTTTTCTTTTACCTGCTGGAAGATTTTGTCTTGAACGCCGAAATGCTCAGTAGGGGCGGACCTTTGCCGAACCCGCCGGTGGTCGCGGATGAAGGGTTGGCCAAGCTCTCCGGGGTCAACAGGACTGAAAGCTCTCAGCTTCAGCTTGCCTTGGCATCCACCCAGGCGTGCCAGTCTTCCTCGCTGCCACGGAAGACGTTGAGGTCGATACGACCTTCGACGCCGTGGGAAAGGCCCGAGCCCGAATACTGCCAGAAAACCCATTTGCGGTTCGGGTAACGCTTGGAAGGATGGGCGGCGACCGAGCGCAGCCAGAACGGGTGGTTCGGGAATTCGCCGCTCAGATTGTCCTCGTAGAAATCCGGTGCCGTGTAGATGATCGGGCGTTGGCCGTAATGGGCCTCCAGCTTGTCCATGAAGACGCGCATCTTCTCCAGCACTGTGGCGCGGGACAGTCGGCGCTTGCAGCTGGATTCGCCGTTGTATTCCACGTCGATCACCGGGGGCAGGGCGCCCGCCTCGCGCGGCACGTTGCGGATGAACCAGTCGGCCTGTTCGCCGGCCGTGCGGCACCAGTAGAAGAAGTGATAGGCGCCGCGCTTGATGCCGGCGTCCTTGGCCTTGCGCCAGTTTTTCATGAACATCGGATCGAGATGATCGCCGCCATCGGTCGCCTTGATAAAGGCGAAGTTGGCGCCCTGCGTGCGCAGTTTCACCCAATCGATATCACCCTGCCAGCGGGAAACATCGACGCCATGGACGGCGTGCCTGCGTGGCGAGGCCTTGCCGAAATTGATGGGATGGGCGTCGCGGAACCTTTGGCTATAGACCTGCAAACGGCCACCACGGCGCGGCTTGATGATCGCGGGCTCGGCCTCGATCTGGGGCACGTTCGGCGTCAACATGGCGACGGGGCGGTCTGCCGGAAGCGGCATGCCGGCGGTGCGATTGACGTCGGTGAATGCCTGCGGTTCCGGCATCTGGCCGGCCCAGGCCAGCACTTCCGGTTCGGGCTGCTGTTGCTGCGCCTGTGCAATGGCTTCGCCGACGGAGGCTGTCGGGATGACCGCCGGTACGATTGAATTCGTCGTTTCCTTGGATGTCGTCAGCCCGGCCGAAAGGCTTTCAGGGCCGGAGCTTGAGGTGCAAGCCGACAGAGCGACGCAGCCGAAAAAGAGTGCTGTGGCAGCCGAAAAACGCATGACAAACCCGTACGCAAAACAAGAACCGAGATCCAACCCTCGCCGCCGAATGCCCCTTTGGCGCGAATTGCTAACGGAGTTTTACCAAAAAAGGCTGAATGCAATCTTTACAGCGTGGCGCGATCGCCACGCTCTTGTGGAATCTTCAAAAAAAAGCGGGCCGGGAAGACCCGCTTTTCCATTTGGTAATATATATGGCGTTTAGGCGGCAGCCTGTGTCGCGTAAGGATCGAACCGGCCGTAGAAGGTCTGGCCTTTTGCTGCCATGTCCTTGAGCAGTGCCGTTGGCTGGAAGTGCTCGCCATAGGCGGCCGCCAGCTTCTCGCAGAGGTCAAAGAAGGTCTTCACACCCATGCCATCGATGTAAGACAGCGTGCCACCCGTGTAGGGCGCGAAGCCGAAGCCGAGGATCGAGCCGACATCGGCCTCGCGCGGATCGGTGACGATGCCTTCCTCGACTGTACGGGCCGCCTCCAGCGCGATGGTGACGAGGAAGCGCTGCTTCAGCGTCTCGACGTCAAAGTTTTCCGCCGGCTTCTGCGGGAAGAGGTCCTTCAGGCCCGGCCACAGGAACTTCTTGGCGGGCTTTGCCGGATACTCGTAGAAGCCCTTGCCGTTCTTGCGGCCGCGGCGATCAAGATCGTCCACCAATTTGTTGATCAACGCCATGTGCTCAGGGTTGACGGAGGCCTCTCCGAGATCGGCGATCGAAGCCTTGAGGATTTTCTGGGAGAGGTCGATCGCCACTTCGTCGTTGAGCGACAGCGGGCCGACCGGCATGCCGGCCATCTTGGCGGCATTCTCGATCATCGCCGCCGGCACGCCTTCGATCAGCATGTCGTAGGCTTCGTGGATGTAGCGGAAGACGCAGCGGTTGACGTAGAAACCTCTGGTATCGTTGACGACGATCGGCGTCTTCTTGATCGCCGCGACGAAATCGAGCGCTGCCGCCAGTGCCTTGTCGCCGCTTTCCTTGCCGAGGATCACTTCCGTCAGCATCATCTTCTCGACCGGCGAGAAGAAGTGGATGCCGATGAACTGGTTCGGACGCTTCGAGTTCTTCGCAAGACCGGTGATCGGCAGCGTCGAGGTGTTGGAGGCGAAGATCGCATCCTCGCCGATGACGGCCTCGACCTTCTCGATCACATCCTTCTTGACCTGACGGTCTTCAAACACGGCCTCGACGACGAGCTTCACGTCCTTCAGGTCGTTGTAGTCGGCGGACGGCGTGATCAGGGCGAGCAGGGCTTCGCCCTGTTCCTGCGTCATCCGTCCTTTACCGATCGAATCCTTGACCAGGCCTTCCGAATGGGTCTTGCCCTTGGTGGCCGCCTCGATATCGCGGTCGATCAAGGTGACCGGGATGCCTGCCGCTGCCGTCACATAGGCGATCGAAGCGCCCATGAAGCCGGCGCCGACGACGCCAACGGTCTTCAGCTCCGTCTTCGGCACGCCGGCCGGGCGGCGCGCGCCCTTGCCGAGTTCCTGCATCGAGATGAACAGCGAGCGGATCATCGAGAAGGCTTCGGTCGTCTGCAGCACTTGGGTGAAATAGCGCTGCTCGACCTTGAGTCCGAGATCGATCGGCAGCTGCAGGCCTTCATAGACGCATTTCACGATGGCGAGCGCGCCGGGGAAGTTGCCGTTGGTTTCGCGGCGCAGGATGGCGGAGGCGGCCGGCCAGAGCTGGGCCGCAGCCGGCGTCCAGATGCCGCCGCCCGGCGCCTTGAAGCCCTTTTCATCCCAGGGCTGGACCGGCTTCAGGCCGTTCTTCAGCATCGCCTTGGCGGCATCGATCAGCTTGTCGGGATCGGCAAGCTCATGCACGAGACCCAGCGCCTTGGCGCGCTGCGGCGTCAGCGACGAGCCGGTGGTCATCATCTGCAGGGCATCCTGCGCATTGGTGAGGCGCGGAACGCGCTGCGTGCCGCCGGCGCCGGGGAAGATGCCGACCTTGACTTCCGGCAGCGCAATCTTGACCGACTTGGAATTCGAGGCAACGCGGCCGTGGCAGGCAAGCGAGAGTTCAAAAGCACCGCCCATGCAGGTGCCGTTGATTGCCGAGACCCAGGGCTTGCCGGAGGTTTCCAGCTTGCGGAAGAGACCGGTCATCTGGCCGCAGAGGTCGAACAGTTTTTGCGCGGCGCCCTCCGGATCGCGGGCCTTCTCTTCGTTGTAGAAGGTAAACATGCCCTTGATCATCGAAAGATCGGCACCGCCGGAGAAGGTGGACTTGCCGGATGTGACGACCACGCCCTTGATCGCGGCATCGGCAACCGTCTGGTCGACGATGGCATCGAGTTCCTTCAGGACATCGGCCGTGAACACGTTCATCGACTTGTCCGGCATGTTCCAGGTGACGAGCGCAATGCCGTCGGCGTCGGTTTCGACGGTGAAATTTGTGTAGCTCATGTCTCTCTCCCGAAATCTTAGACGCGTTCGATAATCGTCGCGGTGCCCATGCCGGCGCCTATGCAGAGCGTGACCAGCGCGGTCTTGAGGTCGCGCCGCTCCAGTTCGTCCAGCACCGTGCCGAGGATCATCGCACCGGTCGCGCCGAGCGGATGGCCCATGGCGATCGCGCCGCCATTGACGTTGATCTTGTCATGCGGAATGTCGAAAGCCTGCATGTAGCGCAGGACGACAGCGGCAAAGGCTTCGTTGAGTTCGAACAGATCGATGTCGGCAAGCGACATGCCGGAGCGCTTCAGGAGCTTTTCGGTGACATCGACCGGGCCGGTCAGCATGAGGGCCGGATCGGAGCCGATATTGGCGAAGGCCTTGATGCGGGCGCGGGGCTTCAGCCCCATGCTCTCGCCACCCGCCCTGGAGCCGAGCAGCACGCCGGCCGCACCATCGACGATGCCGGAGGAATTGCCGGCATGGTGGACGTAGTTGATCCGCTCGATTTCCGGATGCGCCTGGATGCCAACGGCCTCGAAGCCGCCCATCTCGCCGGGCATCTGGAAGGAGGCGTTGAGCGAAGCAAGGTTCTGCATCGTCGTGGTCGGACGCATATGCTCGTCCTTGGCGAGGATGACGATGCCGTTCTGGTCCTTTACCGGAACGACGGACCTGTCGAAATAGCCATTGTCCCAGGAATGGCCGGCGCGCTTCTGGCTTTCCACGGCATAGGCATCGACGTCATCGCGAGAGAAGCCGTACTTCGTGGCGATCAGGTCGGCCGAAACACCTTGCGGCATGAAGTAGCCGGGGAAGTTGACGGAGGGGTCCATGTACCAGGCACCGCCGGACATGCCCATGCCGACACGCGACATGCTTTCCACGCCACCAGCGATGACGATATCATCCGCCCCTTGCGCGATCTTGCCGGCTGCGAAATTGACGGCATCGAGACCCGAGGCGCAGAAGCGCGAAATCTGCATGCCCGGTGCCTTGTTGGAATAGCCGGCCTCGAAGGCTGCAGCCTTCGGAATGACCGCGCCGGCTTCGAACACCGGATCGACGCAACCCATGATGATGTCGTCAACGGTCGAGGTGTCGAGCCCGTTGCGATCACGTAGTGCTTCCAGCACCTTGGCGGCAAGGCGAGGGGTTGGCACTTCATGCAGCGCTCCGTCCTTCCTGCCCCGCCCGCGCGGCGTGCGCACGTGGTCGTAAATGAAGACTTCGGTCATTGTGTCATCTCCCTTGCCGGCATTGCGCCGGTATGTCTAATTTTATTCGAAGAATGTGCTGACGCGGGCCAGCACATCATCGATTATGAAGTCGGGTACTTTCTCGATATAGCGGGCGCCACGCGCCTTCAGATCGATTGCCCGTAACTGGTTGCAGAGCACTACACCGGCGCTTTGCGTTCCCGCGCCGCTCAACGAGACGGTCACACCCTGAAACCGGGCGAACTGGCCACCCGACGTAATCGGCACGATGACGGGGGTTCCCAGCGCGTTGAAGCGCTTTTCGGTGATAATGAGGACATAGCGGGCTTTCGCCTGTTCCCGACCGCGTGTCGGTTCGAGATCAACATGCCAGATTTCTCCTCGGTCCATTAGATGATCTCGCGGCCCACGGGAGGATCATTAAGCCAGAGGATGTCTTCCTCCGTCATCGGCGCCTCAAGGTCACATTGCGCCAGAAGTTCATCGAGTGTGTACTTCGGGCGCGTCCTTGGCACGGCCACAAGACGTCCATCCTCGATTGTCACCTCGAGCTTGGAATTCGCCGCAAGTCCCAGAGTATCCAGAAGCGGCTTCGGAATGGCCATCATCACCGAACCACCCACATTGCGTAATGTCGATACAGCCATTTCGATCTCCTTCGGAAAGTTATATCAATATATAACTTTCCTTGGGGTTTGTCCAAACTCAGAACGCGGCAGCGTCCAATGCCATCACCGTATCCGCACCAGCCTCGATGCGAGCCTTGCGCAGCGTCGTTTCCGGCAGGATGCGTTCCATGAAGAATTTTGCCGTCACCAGCTTGTTCTTTAGGTAATCGGCACGCCCCGTATCGCCGCCGGCAAGCGCATCTTCCGCGGCCTTGGCAATCTTCGCCCACATGTAGCCGAGCACGACGAGGCCCGAGAGGTGCATATAGTCCGTGGAACCGGCGCCGGCGTTGTCGGGTTTGGCCATCGCGTTCGACATAAACCACATGGTCGCTGCCTGCAGGTCGTTCAAGCCCTTCTTCAGCGCCTTGGTATAAACCGCCAGCTTTTCGTCGGCGCGGTTTTCCTCGCAGAAATCGCCGACTTCCTTGAACAGCGCCATGACGGCGCGGCCGCCGTTGAGGCCGAGCTTGCGGCCGACGAGGTCGAGCGCCTGGATACCGTTGGCACCTTCATAGATCATGGCAATGCGCGCATCACGTACATACTGGCTCATGCCGTGTTCTTCGATGTAGCCATGACCGCCGAAGACCTGCTGGGCCATCACGGCATGGTCGAAGCCCTTGTCGGTCATGACGCCCTTGAGAATCGGCGTCATCAGGCCGAGGATATCGTCGGCTGCCTGCCGGTCCTTCTCGTTGTCACCGCGATGGGCGATGTCGGATTTCAGCGCCGTCCAGAGGGTGAAGGCGCGGCCGGCTTCGTTGAACGCCTTGATCGTCATCAGCGTCCGGCGGATGTCGGGATGCACGATGATCGGATCGGCTTGTCTGTCCGGTTCCTTGGCACCGGACAGCGAGCGACCCTGAATGCGCTCGCGGGCATAATTCGCGGCATTCTGATAGGCGACTTCGGCAACCGAAAGACCTTGAAGGCCGACGCCGAGGCGGGCTTCGTTCATCATCACGAACATGGCGTTAAGGCCCTTGTTCTCCGTGCCGATGAGATAGCCGGTGGCATCATCATAGTTCATGACGCAAGTCGAGTTGCCGTGGATGCCCATCTTGTGCTCGATTGCACCGCAGGTGACGGTGTTGCGGCTCCCAAGCGAACCGTCTTCCTCGACCATGAACTTCGGCACGATGAACAGGGAAATACCCTTCACCCCTTCCGGCGCGCCTTCGATGCGCGCGAGAACCAGATGCACGATGTTATCGGACATGTCGTGTTCGCCGGCGGAGATGAAGATCTTCTGGCCGGAAATCCTGTAGGAGCCATCGCCCTGCGGAACGGCCTTTGATCGCAGCAGGCCGAGGTCGGTGCCGCAATGGGGCTCCGTCAGGTTCATGGTGCCGGTCCAGGTGCCATCGACCATCTTCGGCAGATAGGTGGCCTTCTGCACGTCGGAACCGTGAACGAGGATCGCGGCGATCGCGCCCTGCGTCAGGCCCGGATACATGGTCAGCGCCATGTTGGCCGACGACATATATTCGCCGACGGCGGTATGCAGCGTGTAGGGCAGGCCCTGGCCGCCGAATTCTTCCGGAATGGAAAGACCGAGCCAGCCGCCTTCGCGGTAGAGATCGAAGGCCTGCTTGTAGCCCTTCGGCGTCGTGACCGTCGCGTCGTCGTTGCGCTTGCAGCCTTCCTGGTCGCCGGAAAGGTTGACGGGGAACATCACTTCTTCCGCAAGCTTGGCAGCCTCGCCGACGATCGCTTCGATCATGTCGGGGGTTGCATCGGCAAAGCCGGGAAGATTGTTGTAGCGCTCGATGCCGAGCACGTCGTTCAGGATGAAGAGGGTATCTTCGACCGGGGCCTTGTAGATGGGCATGTCTGTTCGTTCCTCGCCTGCAAATCCGAATGGGGTTTCCTCATAACCGTGGCCAGCATGTTACAAAACTTTGACGTTTGCGTAAACGTCAAAAAAAGCGGGTCATGAAGTTTGCGCCGATTGCGCGCGTGAAACGACGCTGACGGCAGCCTCCTGGCCTCCGACGATAGAATGCGACCAAATCGTTAAAATTTTTCCGCGGCGGTTAACGGGTTATTTACCACGTTTCGCGAAAGTGCGTGGTGAAACGGTCAATGCTGCTCAAGTCCTGTCTTCGCGTCGTCGCAGTCTTGTCCGGATCGGCAGCCGACCGGCATGGCGCAGATCGCCAGTCCAAAAAGGTGACCGATCATGGCCGATGGAAGAGGCGAAGATTAAGATGAACGGATCGCGACCGCACAATTCCCGCTCTGGTTCCCCGTCCTACGGTGGCGGCGCCTATGGCGAGCGCTCGTCTCTGGATGCGCTGAACCGAACGATCGAAGGTCTCGAATCGCGCATCGAGGGTCTGATGGGTTCTGCAGCACGCGATCCCCGGCAGCGGCCGGTGGAGCGCGAGATGCCGCAACGACCCGATCCCGTTTCGGAAATCCTGCAGCGCCAGCGCACCCTTGCGGCCAGCCGCGACGTCGCACCGGATCGCCCTGCACCGCGGAGCATTCCTCCGGTTTCCCGCGCTCAGCCGTTTGCCGAAGAACGGCGCACATCGCCTCTGCGCGAGGCTCTCGCGCAGAGGGAAGCTCTTGCCAAGCGCGAGAGCCTGCCCACCCGCGAACCGCTGGTTGTCCGCCCGCAGCCGCCGCTGCGCGAACCTGTGATGCCGCGCGAAACCTATGCCTCGCGTCCCGCGGAGCCACGACCGGATCCGGCCATTGCCGAGATCGCACAGTCGCTGCTCGGGCTGCGCCAGGAATTGAAGGCCGATATCGCCGAAGGCCTTTCTCGCGAGATGGCTGCGCTTCGCAACGAAATCCGTGGCATCACCGCCGAGGCTGCCCAGGGTCAGGTCGGGCTGGGAGATATCCGCAGCGATCTGCAGTGGCTGTCCGAAAGCATTACCCAGCTTGGCCGTCAGGCACCGCCCGCGCAGGCGGACGCGCTGAAGAGCGAGTTCGACGAACTGCGCGCGATGATTGAGGGCCTTTCCCGCGAAGATGGCATGCGTCGCATGGAAGACCGCTGGACCGCAGTCGAAAACCGCCTACAGCATTTCGATAGCAATCGTGATGACGAACTTGTGGCGCTTGCCTACCGGCTGGATGAGATCAAATCACAGATCGGTTCCGCCAACAGCTCGCCGGCCATTCATGCGCTGGAAGACAAGCTTGTCTCCATGGCGCAGGCCGTTGAAATGCTCGGCCGCCACATGCAGCCGGATGACAGCCACCTGTCGTCGCAATTCGCCGATCTCGACATCCGGCTGGACGAGATCAGCCGCGCCATCGTTACCAGCGGCCGTACCGCTTCGAGCATGGATGCCGCAGCCATCGACCGCGTCGAAAACCGCCTTGTCGACCTCGCCCATCAGATCGACATATTGTCGCGCCCGGTCGATACGGGCCTCGGCAATCGTATCGAAGCGCTGGCCGCCCGTGTGGATCAGCTTGCCAATGAAGAGGCGGCGGTTCGTCTCGAAGAGCGGCTTGACCAGCTTTCACTGATGTTCGAGCGCTCCCAGAAGAATGTGCAGCCGGACCTGACCGGTTATCTCTCCGATATATCGCGCAAGATCGATGCGCTCGATCAGGGTGACGTGAACGAGGCCCTGGCCGAGCGTCTTGACGATCTGGCCCGCCGTATCGACGCGCTGGACGCCCCGAGCGACCCCTATCCGATGGGCGAGCGCTTCGCCCGCCTGGAAGGCCAGCTTGCCGATATCGCCATCCGGCTGGAAGAAACGCATGCGGCGCCCTATGACGACAGCGTGGCCCTTCGTGGCCTTCAGGACCAGATTGCCAATCTCTCCGCGCTCGTCAACGAACCGCGCCCGGTTGCCGCCGCAAGCCTGCCGGTCGAATTCGAAGGCCGCATGACGGCATTGGAAGACTATCTCACGACAAGCGATGAATACATCATCGAAGCCGCCCGCCAGGCCGCGGAAGCCGTGATGGAAGCCTACAACCGCAACGGCACGACCCCTTCGACCGGCGGCACCGACATGGCTGCGATTTCAGCGCTGGCCGGTGACCTCAAGACGCTCGAAGAGCTCAGCCGGTCGAGTGAAGAGCGCACCGCACGCACGTTCGAAGCGCTGCACGAAACCCTCGTCCATATTGCCGAAAAGCTGGAGCGACTTGAAGAGGGCAACCATTATCAGGAAGAGCCGCGGGCATTCGGTACGCGGGAATCGAGCTTTGCGCCGCCACAGATGCCGAAGGTCGCCGAGCCGGATTTGGAAGATCCGTTTGGCCCCGTAGAGCAGTATGAGCGTCTGAAGCGCGACATGCAGCAGCAGGCAAGCTCTGTTTCTCCCTCCCCGCTGATGCAGGCGGCGGCCGAAGAAGAGGTCGCCACGGCGCTTCTCGAAGTTGGCGAAGTCGGCGATCATGTTGCCCCCCAGGAACCGCGTCCCGCCGTAAGGAAGAGCCTGCTCTCCGGCCTGACGAGACGTTTCTCCGGCAAGCGGGCGATCCCGGCCCGCACCGAAAATCGCCAGACCGTTGAGCCGACGCCGTCCATCGATGCTGCCGACACGATCGCGCCTGACGTTGCCAACGAGCTGCTTGAACCCGGTTCAGGCATGCCGGACGTCAAGAAAATCCTCGAGCGCGTCCGTGCCGGTCAGGCAAATCGGGGAATGCAGGGCATTGCCGCAGGTGAAGCCGACAAGGCTGATTTCATTGCCGCCGCGCGTCGTGCCGCTCAGCTCGCCGTTGAAGAATCCGACACGATCAGTCAGCGCGGCCGTGCAGCGGCGCCTGCTTCGTCGGTCAGCGGCGCTTTTGCCCGCCATCGCCGTCCCATTCTCATGGCCGTCGGCGCGGTGCTGCTGGCCATCATGTCCTATCCGCTGGTTAACACGCTGATCCGTGGCGAGCGCACACCGGCGCCCGTTGCCGTGATCGAACAGCAGGTCGAGGCACCGACGCAGGTTGAAGTGGCTTCCGCAGCAACGACACCGGCCGACGACGACATCGCACCGCTTTCGTCGCTTCAGCCGCAGGATGGCGATCTGGCGCCAACGGTTCCCGAAGCTTCCGCCGAGGTGCCGCAGGTGGACCCCGCTCAGGATGCAGCGGCTGCCTCTTCGCCCGTGACGCCGGCAATGGATGTCGAAACGCAGGCACCTGGGCAGGGCGGCGCCGATCTTTTGGCCACCACCACGGAACAGGCCTCCGGACAGGGAAGCTTCGCAGCCACGCCGCCGGAAACCAAGGCGGATGGTTTCGTCGCACTGCCCAAGCCGGTCCAGTCGATTGACGTTCCCGCCGAGATCACCCAGCCGGCGCTCGTTTCCGCTATCCGTGGCGGTGATCCGCTGGCCTTCTTTGAAGTCGGTGCCATCTACACAGAGGGTCGCGGCGTAAAGGTCGATCTCGTGGAAGCCGTCAAGTGGTATCAGCGCGCTGCCGATCAGGGACTGGTTCCTGCGGAATACCGCCTGGCAACGCTCTATGAAAAAGGCAGCGGCGTCACGCGTGATGCTGCCAAGGCGAAGGCGCTCTATCTGAGCGCCGCCGAAAAAGGCAATGCCAGCGCCATGCACAACCTTGCCGTCATCCTCGCCAATGGCGGCGATACACCTCCGGATTTTGCCGAGGCTGGCAAGTGGTTCGGCAAGGCGGCAGAACTCGGCCTGCGCGACAGCCAGTTCAACCTCGCAATCCTCTATGCGCGCGGTAACGGCCTGAAGCAGGATCTGGCAGAGTCCTACAAGTGGTTTGCGGTTGCAGCCAAGGGCGGCGATACCGACGCGGCCCAGAAGCGCGAAGACGTCGCCAAGGCGATGAAGCCGGAACAGCTGAAGGATGCGAAAGCCCGTTTCGAGAGCTGGAAGCCGGCGACGGTGGACGACAAGGCCAACAATGTGATCGTGCCCGATGCCTGGCTCGGCAAAAGCCCGTCGACGGCCACCGTCGATATGACCAGGGCTATTCGCAACATCCAGGCGATCCTCAACAACAATGGTTTCGATGCCGGCGTGCCAGATGGCAAGATCGGCGCGAAGACAGCATTGGCCATCACGGCCTTCCAGAAATCGATCGGTCAGGAGCCGACCGGCCAGATCAACGACGCTCTTGTCCGCGAGCTTCTGAAGCGAAACGGCTAGAGCATGTCGCGCAAAAGTTTGCAGCGGTTTCGCGGTAACGACATGCGCAAAAACAAAGAGCTAAAGCATGGGAGCGAATCTGAAAGATCGCAACGCGCTTTAAGCGACACCTGCGGCCCCAATAATGCCGCAGACCGGCCGGAAAAGATCAGTTGGGCAGGCTAGGATTCGCTGGATTGGCCGCATCACGTATTCCCATCTCGCTGGGAAGGAAGGAGTGGGCGGCAAAGGTAGCGAAACAGGTCTGACCGGCGATTTCAACGGGGCGTATCCCCATCTTGCTTTTCCAATCATGGGCGGACGTTGAGAGCCGCCGCTATTGCGCCCTTTCCGGGCAAAAAATGAATTTGGATGCGGTCTCGCAGGCGCGTGATGGTGACGGGCGGCGTTGTATCGGCTTATCGAGGTCTGCGTTGTGACGATCTACCTGCCCATAGCGGAACTGTCGGTCAATATATTGATCATCCTTGGCATGGGCGCGGCCGTCGGCTTTCTCTCGGGCATGTTCGGTGTCGGCGGCGGGTTCCTCATCACGCCGCTTCTGATCTTCTATAATATTCCTCCCGTCGTCGCGGTCGCGACCGGCGCCAACCAGGTCGTCGCATCCTCCATTTCCGGCGCGATCACTCATTTTCGACGCGGCACGATCGATATAAAGCTCGGAACCGTTCTCCTCTGTGGCGGTCTGGCGGGGGCAACCGTCGGCATATGGCTGTTTGCGCTGCTACGCCGGATCGGCCAGCTCGATCTCGTCATTTCGCTCGCCTACGTGCTGCTGCTTGGCACGGTCGGCTCCCTCATGCTGTGGGAGAGCATCAATGCGTTGCGTCGTGCCGCTCGCAATGAGCAGGTGACATTGAAACGCCCCGGCCATCACAACTGGGTGCATCGCCTGCCGCTCAAGATGCGGTTCAAGAAGTCGAAGATCTATCTCAGTATCATTCCCGTCGCGGGTCTGGGTTTCTGCATCGGCATCCTGACCTCGGTCATGGGTGTCGGCGGTGGCTTCATCATGGTGCCGGCCATGATCTATCTTCTTCGCATTCCGACGAACGTGGTTGTCGGCACCTCGCTGTTCCAGATCATCTTCGTCTCCGCCTATACGGTCATCGTCCAGGCCACGGCGAACTATACGGTTGATATCGTGCTGGCCTTCGTGCTGATGGTTGCGGGCGTGATTGGTGCACAATACGGCGTTCGGGTGGGCCAACGGCTGCGCGGCGAGCAGCTCAGGGCGCTGCTGGCGCTTCTCGTGCTTGCGGTCGGCATTCGCCTGGCGGTCGAACTCGTCATCCCGCCGAAGGAAATCTATTCGGTCGTCTCGGCGGGGCTCGGTTACTGATGCGCGCCCTGATCCTTGCCGTTTTGACGGTGCTGTTTCTGGCTCCCGTGGCGCAGGCGGAGCCTCCGGACTTTACCGAAAAGCTCGACATCGGCATCTCCACCGATGAAATTGCCATCACCTCGGATTTCCGCGGTGCCGACATCACCATCTTTGGCGCGATCGATGGCTTCGATGCCGGGCTGCTGGCACAGGGCAAATACAATATCGTCGTTGCGCTGGAGGGACCGAAAGAGAGCTCGACCGTCCGCAAGAAGCAGCGGGTCTTCGGCATCTGGATCAACACGAGTTCGATGACTTTTGAACTCGTGCCGGAATCGTATTCGCTGTCGAGCACCCGCGACATCGAAACGATCGCGCCGGCCGCGGACATGAACAACATGGGCATCGGCGTCAACCATATGCCGCTCACGCCCGTCGGCTACATCGGTGATGGCTCCGCTGTGGGCGAGTTCCGGGAAGCCTTCCGGCGTTTGCGCGAAACCAGCGGTGTCTATCAGCGTGATCCCGGCGGCGTGCAATTCATTTCCTCAAGCCTCTTCAAGGCCTCCGTCCGGCTGCCGGCCGACGTGCCGAATGGCGTCCATGTGGTGCGTGCCTATCTCTTCCGCGAAGGGATATTCGTCGCGGCAAAGGCTCTGCCGCTGCGCGTCGTCAAGACGGGCCTCGAGCAGGCGATCACGCGGGCTGCCCACGAAAGGCCGTTTCTCTACGGCATCGTGGCCGTGCTGCTTGCCGTGATTACCGGCTGGCTGGCCAGCATCGTCTTCCGTCGCGATTGACCGGCTTTGCGCTTGCGCGAAAAAAGGTTATTGCGGACGCAGATACCAGGAGATTGATCGATGAAGCCGATTTTTGTTCAGCTGCAATGCGCACCGGGCAAGACCTATGAGGTCGCAGACGAGATCTACCGCAAGGAAATCGTCTCGGAAATGTATTCGACCAGCGGCGACTACGACCTGATGATCAAGATCTACGTCGATGAGAGCCAGGATATCGGCAAGTTCATCAACGACAATATCGCCACGGTTCCGGGCATCAACAGGTCGTTGACGACGCTGACGTTCAACGCTTTCTGACAGGCTTCAGAGAGCACCGCATCGGTCTGTCCTCTCGAAGATTGTCACGCTGCCGCTTTCTTGATTTTTTCTGGTTTGATCTTATTGTAGTCACGCGTGATCACAAAAGATGGATCGAGGTCGATGGTAAGCGTCAGGGATGCGAAAGCCGGGTTCTCCAATCTGGTGGACGAAGCCGTAAAGGGTGAATTCATCACCATCACGCGGCATGGAAAACCCGTTGCGGCCATCGTCAGCATCGAGGCGGCGGAGGCCGCTAAAAAGGTGCTGAAAAAGTCCCGGCCCAACTTCGGCGACTATCTCATGGATTTCCCCGGCGGGATCGAGTTCGAGCGCAATCCTTCGAAAATGCGTGATCTCGATCTATGAGCGGTGGTTATCTGCTGGATACCAGCGTTCTGTCCCGCTTTGCACCGGGCCGCCCGGATGCGTCCTCCGAGCTACGGGAATGGATGCGGGATCACGGAGCTGCCGAGGCCCTTTTCATTTCTTCGATGACGATTGCGGAAATCGAAAAGGGCGTCTGCAAACTGGAACGCCAGGGTGCGGCTGCAAAGTCGAAACAGGTGCGCGCGTGGCTCGAAGGGATTGTCGCCACTTTCGAGGATCGAATATTGCCGATGGACACGGCAACGGCTGTTCTTGCGGGCGCGATAGAAGATGCAGCCGTTGGCAGGGGACGCAATCCCGGTCTCGCCGACGTCATTATCGCCGCCACGGCACAGCGCTCGGGCCTGACGGTCGTGACCGACAACGTCCGCCACTTCGAGGAACTCGCTGTGCCGTTCGAACGACCGGTTTGATGCGTTCACCCCACCAGATTGCCAAACGGCACCGAATAAATCCGGTCGCGGCCGAGCAGGTGGGCGATGAGGCGAGGGCGGTCGAAGAGGCCGGTCAGCGCCTTGTGTCGAAGGTCAAGGCCGCCGGTGGTGACGCCGAACGCGGGCATGATCAGCCGGATGCCATCGGTCGCAAAGCAGGCGCGGCGAACGCGCTTTTCGCGGCGGACAACCGTCGCGGCGGGATGCAGGTGCCCGGCGATTTCCCCAGGGGCATTCTCGGTGGCAGGTTCATGGCGGAAGACGAGATTGGAGAGGCGCAGTATGTCCATCGATACGCCCGGCAGGGTCATCGCGCCGTCAGGGTCATGATTGCCGTTGATCCAGATCCATTCGCGCCCGCGCGCCACGTCCTCGATCATGCCACGGAATTGCGGTGGCATCAGGCTCGAGCCCACCCGATCGTGAAAATTGTCACCGAGGCTGATCACGATCTTCGGGTCGTGTCGGGCGATGATGGCCTCCAGGATGCGAAGGGTGGCAAGCGTGTCGTAGGGTGGCAGCATCATGCCGCGCCGCGCAAAGGCCGAGCCTTTTTCCAGATGCAGGTCGGAGACCACAAGCGCACCGAGATCGGGCAAAAGCAACCCACCCAGCGGGTCGCAGAAGCCGGCGATCCCGTTGATCTCGATGCGGTCCGAAAGCGCCGGATAGGCGGATGCGGTCTTGGTGGCATAGGCGAGGCGGTGCATGTCTTCCTGTTGTTTCTATCGTGGCGCAGCCGGGTTAGGGGCCGGCCATGATCTCGTTCATCAATTCGTCGGCCGCTTCCGCCAGCAGCACGTCCTGGGCTTCGCCGGCGACGATTTCGCGGCCGATTTCCAGCATGATAGGCACCGCCAGCGGTGAAACACGATCCAGCTGCTGGTGGCGGATATGGCTTTTGATTCGCTCCAGCATATCGCCAAGCCGGCCGATATCCAAAAGTCCCGTCGCCGCATCGTTGCGGGTAGCTTCCAGCAGGATGTGATCGGGCTCATGGCTGCGCAATACGTCGTAAATGAGATCGGCGGAAACAGTAACCTGCCGGCCGGATTTTTCCTTGCCCGGATGGCGCTGGTCGATCAGCCCGGCGATGACGGCACAGTTGCGGAAGGTGCGTTTCAGGAGATAGCTCTCGTTCAGCCATGCTTCGAGATCGTCGCCGAGCATGTCCTCATCGAAAAGTGCACCAAGCGATGGTTTTCCCTTTTTGAAAGCGGCACCCATGTCCTCCAAACCCCAGATCGCCAGCGAATAATCCGTGGCAACGAAGCCGAGTGGCCTAAGGCCCGCCCGATCAAGACGGCGGGTGAGCAGCATGCTGAGCGTCTGGTGCGCCAGCCGGCCTTCGAAGGCATAGGCGACCATGAAATGGCGCTGTCCGTGCGGAAAGGTCTCGATCAGAAGCTCGTCTTCCTTCGGCAGGGTGGAAAAGTCCTTCTGCAAGGACAGCCAGTCGCGCACCTGTTCTGGAAGTGTGGCATGACGGCTCGGGTCCGCCAGCATCTTGCGGACCTGGGCGGCGAGATAGGTAGAGAGCGGAAACTTGCCGCCGGCATAGGAGGGCACCTTCGGATCGAGCGTATAGCCCTGGCTCACCAGACATTCGTTTTCGCGGATGCCCTCGAAGCGCAGCACCTTGCCGGAAAACAGGAAGGTATCCCCCGGCGACAGCATCTCCAGGAAATATTCCTCGACCTTGCCCAGCGAAAAACCGCCACGCCCAAGGCTGCCACGCGCATTGCGCTTTACGAGGCGCACGTTGAGCATCGGTGCTTCGATGATTGTGCCGACGTTCAGGCGATATTGCTGGGCGATCTGCGGGTTGGAGACCCGCCAAAGCCCTTCCTTCGTCTTGCGGATCTTGGCGTAGCGCTCGTAGGTGCGAAGCGCATAGCCGCCGGTCGCGACAAAATCGATAATCCGCTCGAAGGTCTCCCAGGAGAGATCGGCGTAAGGTGATGCGCTGGTGATCTCGGCGTAAAGTTCCAGCGGATCGAAGGGCGCGGCGCAGGCCATGCCGAGCACATGCTGGGCGAGCACATCAAGCGCCCCACGCCCGACCGGCGGCGTATCCTGCGCGCCCAGATAGTTGGCATCGAGTGCCGCCTGGCATTCCATCACCTCGAAGCGGTTGGCAGGCACCAGAATGGCGCGGCTCGGCTCGTCCATGCGGTGATTGGCGCGGCCGATGCGCTGGGCAAGCCGGCTTGCCCCCTTCGGCGCCCCGACATGGATGACCATGTCGACATCGCCCCAGTCGATGCCGAGATCGAGGGTGGACGTGGCAACGACAGCGCGCAATCTGTTTTCGGACATGGCGGCCTCCACCCGCCGCCGCTGGGCGACATCGAGCGAGCCGTGATGCAGCGCTATCGGCAAATTGTCGTCGTTGATCGTCCAGAGTTCCTGGAAGAGCCGCTCTGCCTGGCTGCGGGTATTGACGAAAAGCAGTGTCGTCTTGGTGTCCCGGATAGCCTCGTAGACCGCCGGCATTGCATAGGCCGCCTGATGGCCCGACCACGGAACGCGCTCCTCGGTCTTCAGGATGCTGATCTCGGGCTTGGCGCCGCCGGTGACGGTGATCAGGCCGGCATGTCGGTTCTCCTCAGGTGACTGCGCTACCAGCCAGCGCTGCAGGTCCATGGGATCGGCGACGGTCGCGGAAAGCCCGATTGCCTGGAGGGATGGCGCAAGCCTTCTCAGCCGTGACAGGCCAAGCGAAAGCAGATGCCCGCGTTTCGAGGTGACAAGCGAATGCAGCTCGTCGAAGACCACATATTTCAGGTCCTTGAAGAAGCGCTCCGCCTCGCCGTTGGCCAGAAGAAGCGCAAGCTGCTCCGGTGTTGTCAGCAGGATATCCGGCGGATTGAGTTTTTGGCGCTGGCGCTTGGCCTGCGGTGTGTCTCCCGTGCGGTTTTCAATGCGCACCGGCAGGCCCATTTCCGTCACGGGCTTCATCAGATTGCGTTCGATATCGACAGCCAGCGCCTTCAGCGGCGAGATATAGAGCGTGTGGAGGCCGGTGAAGGCAGAGCCGGGCGGGATTTTGCCGCGCTCCGTCAGTGAAACGAGCGACGGCAGAAAACCCGCAAGTGTCTTGCCAGCTCCGGTCGGCGCGATCAGCAGCATGCTCTCGCCACCCTGAGCCTGGGAGAGAAGATCGAGCTGATGGGCGCGCGGGCTCCAGCCCTTTTCCGCGAACCAGCGCAGGAAGGGAGCGGGAAGGGCGATGGGCGCCTGCGCAGCCCGTGCGGAATCGATCTGGTTCACGCGAACAAATGTAGATCAAACCGAGCGGAATTGAAGGGCTGAATGCTCGGTCGCATCACGAGATTGTCGGTGCCATGTCGCCCGGTTGGGTGTAGGATACGGCATGAGCGAAGCCCAGCCCCTGTTTGCGGTGCTGCGCCAGATCGTGCAGCCTGCTGTCGTTGATGCCATGGAGCGGTTCGTCAGGGATACCCCGGACCGCAAGCTTTGCCGCGTCAATGTTCTCGCTTTTGCCGCGCAGGAGGGGCTGGACGAGGAGCAGACGATCAATGCTTTCCTGCATGCCTCGCATCTCGGCCTCTTCGAACTTTCGTGGAATGTCCTTTGTCCGGGCTGCGGCGGCGTGCTTGACGCCAATACCTCGCTACGAACCGTGCAGAGCGACAGCTACACCTGCGCGCTCTGTGCTGCGGGCTATGAGCCGACCCTCGACGAGATGGTCGAGGTGACCTTCACCGTCAGCCCCCGTGTGCGACACATCGCGGCCCACAATCCTGAACAGCTGTCGCCGGTCGAGTATTTCCGGCAGATCTATTGGGGCTCGGGCATCGATCTTCCTGACGACGGGTTTGAGGCCAAGGTTGATGAATTCATGCTGGAAGCGCTGGAGCTGCCGCCGGGTGAGAAGGCCGTGATCTCGCTGCAGCTGCCGGCGGAATTCGTTATTATCTTCGAGCCCGTTACCCATGCGGCCCAGTTTATCGATGTCAAAGGGGAGCCCACGCGTGAACGGCAAAACCTGACGATGGTGTTCGACAGAGGATTTCGCCATAGCGAAATTCTTGAACTACGGCCCGGATCATTCCGGATTTCAGTCGAAAATCACACGCAGGTTCGGACTTTGCCGTCGGTCTGCATCGCCAATGAGGCGCTGCATGAGCTGCTCGGCCGCCGCCGCCCATTCCTCACGGCGAAACGCCTGCTGTCCAACCAGACTTTTCGCGATATCTTCCGGACTGACACGATCGAAGTGGATCAGCGGTTGAAGATCACCAGCCTGACGTTCCTCTTTACAGACCTGCGTGGCTCGACGGAGCTCTATGAGCGGGTGGGCGATCTCGCGGCCTTCGATCTTGTGAAGACGCATTTCTCCATCCTGCGCGAGATTGTCGGTGCCCAGGCGGGCGCGGTGGTGAAGACAATCGGCGATGCGGTCATGGCCACCTTTCCCGCCCCCAGCAGCGCACTTGTCGCAGCGATGCGCATGCGCGACGCTATGCTTCATCTCAACAGCGAGCGCGGCAGCGAGGATCTCGTGCTGAAGATAGGCATTCACGAAGGCCCCTGCATTGCGGTCAGCCTCAACGAACGGCAGGATTATTTCGGGCAGACGGTGAACATAGCCTCGCGCGTGCAACATCTGGCCACCTCCCGCGAAATCTTCGCAACGGGCGCGGTGCTCGATGATCCCGGCGTTGCGAAGTTTCTCGCGGGAAGGGGCTTGAACCCGATGTCGCAGAGCGTTGCGCTGCGCGGCATTGCCGACGAGGTCAGGGTTTTCGCGATCCCGTAGCATTACATCGCGATATAGCGATCCTTGCGGTGGTTGATGGCAAGCGTCAGGTTCAGCACGATCGCGCCGATGATCGAGCAGGCGATGATATAGGGGCTTGCCAGGAAGAAAGAGCAGGCGAGGATCATGCCATCGAAGCAGAGCTGGACGAGACCGGCGCGCCAGCCGAACCGATCCTGGATATAGAGCGCAAGAATGCCAACGCCGCCGAGGCTGGCGCGGTGGCGGAAGAGGGCCAGAAGTCCGGCGCCGATGACCAGCCCGCCGAAAAGCGCGCCCACCAGTGGATCTACATCGTTGAGGCCGAGATAACGCGGCAGCTGCTCGGAAAGCATCGAAGTGATCGCCACCGCAGCGAATGTCCTCAGCGTGAAGGCAGGCCCCATGCGCCGGAACGCGAGATAATAGAACGGCAGATTGACGATGAAGAAGCAGATGCCGAAGCTCAGGTCCGTCGCATAGTGTAGCAGAAAGGCGATGCCGGGCGTGCCGCCGGTCAGCAAGCCCGCATTCGATAGAAGCGAAATCCCGAGAACAGCCAACATGCTGCCGGCAACGACGCCCTGCGCGTCGTCGACCATAGAGTGACGATCGGCGCTTGAGGCCCATATGCGTGCAAGCGTACCGCGGTCTGCCATGTATGTCTCCCGGCTTAAATTCCCCGCCCTTCTATCCGCTGCAGAGGGAAGCGCAAGTCATCCTCCCGCGAAAATCTAGAGTTTGTCAGGGAAAAGTGGGAACCGGTTTTCCTAAAAAGACAAACGGAAACAAAAGAATCTAGGGATGTCTGGTTCAATCTGAACCAGACATCCCTAGCGCCCGCTTGACTTTCGAAATAATCACGGATAAAAAATATCCACGATACAAGGAGACGGACATGAAGCTCGGAGACGGGGTAGAGCAGGCCATTCACAGCGTCGCGATGCTTGCGGGCCTGAGCGATGACGGCGTGCTTTCAGCTGCCGCCCTTGCCGCGTTTCATGGCGTTTCGACGAGCTACCTGCTGAAGCATCTGCAGGCCTTGTCCGGAGCGGGCATCCTTGCCACGGTGCCGGGTCCGAAGGGTGGATACCGGCTCGCGAAAGCCACCCACCGGATCACGCTGCTCGACATAGTGCTTGCAGTCGAAGGGCCGGCCCCGGCCTTCCGCTGCAACGAGATCCGCCAGCGCGGACCGAGCCCGGTTGGCGCACATATGTTCGCCAAGCCCTGCAATATTTCAGCAGCCATGCTGAAGGCCGAGCGCGTCTATAGGGCGGAACTCGCCAAGACCACCATTGCCGATATCGGCGTGCAACTGACGGCCCTGGACGACGGATCGATCGCCGCCAGAAGCTGCGCCTTTCTTGAAATCCATGAACGTAGAACGGCTCGTTGAGCCAGAAAGAGGAGTGAAGTCCCATGCATCCACGTCTCAACTTCGCAAAAGCATCGCCTGCCGCTCTCAAGGCCATTATGGCGCTCGAAGATCATGTCCAGAACAGCGGCCTCGATCGCCGTTTCATCCATCTGATCAAGCTCAGGGCATCGCAGATCAACGGCTGCGCCTATTGTGTCGACATGCACGTCAAGGAAGCCAGGCATGATGGCCTGAGCGAGCAGTGGATCAACCTGATGTGCGTCTGGCGTGAATCGCCCGTCTACGATGCGCGCGAAAGAGCCCTGCTGGGCTGGGTCGATGCCGTGACGGATATTGCCCGCACGGGGGCACCGGATGAGGCCTATGCAGCCTTGAAAGAACAATTTTCCGATGAGGAGATGACCGAAATCACCGTCGCGATCGGCACGATCAACGTCTGGAACCGGCTCGCCGTTTCCTTCCGCTCGCAGCATCCGATCGACAAGACGGCAAAAGCCGCCTGATCCCCCCGCAAGCCGCGGGAATTACAGGGCGATATAACGATCAGCACGGTGGTTGATGGTCAGGAAAAGGTTCAGCACCACCGCGCCGAGCACGGAGTACATGACGACCGGCGGGGTCGTCACGAAAAAGGCGGCCGCCAGAACGCAAAGGTCGATGGCAAGCTGCACCAGGCCGGCGCGAATGCCGAAGCGCTCCTGCAAGTAGATGCCGAGAATGCCGACGCCGCCAAGGCTGGCGCGGTGGCGATACAGCGCCAGAAGTCCAAAACCGAGCAGAAGCCCGC